>CANFUF010000009.1 GCA_947450095.1 Roseiflexaceae bacterium | reverse complement strand
GCCGTACGCACACCCGACGCATGCCAACGTGGAGTTAATTTGACGGATTGATAAGCAGTACTTCCATCCAACACCCCTGCCGCACCTTCCATCAAGGCTCCTAGCATGGCCGCTGCCCCCCAGCCATCGGTCGGCAATGTATCTGGTCCCGAAATTCCTGGTTGCCCATTTGGGTAATACCACAAATACGACCCACCAAAACGATTAATCAGCACATCATAATGGCGCAAAATATCAAAACCAAAGACTTCAGAACCATAGGTAAAGGCACCACGGGCTAATTCACCGCCAACAAGTGGCATAATCCCCCCGTTGACGTACTCGCCCGGTTGTTCTCCTTTGCGCCCTGCCATCCCATACGCATACGCAGGGAAGGGCGGGTCGATGCTATACCACGGCAAAATAATCGCCGAGTTGGCCAAGCCCCGTTGATA
The DNA here is from genome assembly GCA_947450095.1 of Roseiflexaceae bacterium. Taxonomy (GTDB): domain Bacteria; phylum Chloroflexota; class Chloroflexia; order Chloroflexales; family Roseiflexaceae; genus UBA965. The sequence goes on along the minus strand of CANFUF010000009.1, from coordinate 52,166 downwards.
ATAGGTCGCCAAAATAGCCTGGGCGGCAATCCCATCAACTACCCCGCGATTCAAGGCATAGGCATTCGATAGACTCAATTGCGTCGTAATATCGACACCAGGAATCTGCACTGTGGGGTCTTCGGGGACGAAATGTTGAAAAAACTGGCCGTTCCAACTCAGTTTCATCAAACGCTTTTGGATCTCATTAGCTTGGCTACGATAGGTCTTGGCCGCACCAGCGTCCCCCGTCGCATCTTTCATTGTCGCCGTCATCCGCAAGGCATAAATCAACCCCGTATTATCACCATGAAATGTGCCCCAAATCGTCTGGTCATCAATCCAATGCCGCGGCGCAGCCACACCCGTGGTGGGATTTTTGGTGGTGGGTCCATACGCAAAATCCCACATGTCGATGGTATAGGGCCGGCGGATCAAACCACGCGTGGCATCCCAACGCACCGGGTCACTCATGGTATACGCCAAGGCCCGTTGCACTGCCGGCAACATCTGACGCATCCAGGCGTCGTCACCACTCATTTGCCAGGCGTCATAGACCCCTTGTGCAAACAAAAACTCCACATCGGCTTCGACCTCTTTGCGCCCCGATTTGACCCCCAACGCCGGCATGTCGAGCCAATCAGGCAGACTGCCATCGGGGCGTTGGGCATCACGGAAGGCCTCGAGCAGGCTTTTGACATCAGGCTCAATATAGCGAAATCCCCGCCCTTGGTAGACATGATCACGCAACCACAACAACGGATTATCGGGCGAACGATAGCCGTGAACACTGTGCCCATTCAGGTCATAACTACGCACACTTTTTTGCAAAAACCCCACCGTCTGCGTAAATACATTAGTAAACACCGGATCATCGGTTACCAATGCACTGTGGGGATTAAGTGTATATACTGGCGCCGTCAACATGATTTTGCCCGCCTGAGCAACCGTCAGTGTTGCCGCCCCAATCACCCCTTTTGGAACTACCGTCAATATGGTTTGATCTGCTTGGGGAGTTACTGTTTGGGTAAATACTGCGGTGCCACTGGCGTCATGAATCTGCACACGCAGCGCATCACGAACACCCGGAAACGTCAATGTCGTGGTCACCGGCACGAGGGGTTCTACCTCACCGAGATTATCCACATGAGGTACAACCGGCGCTGCGGTGAAGGTAGGCGTTACCAGTACAACCGGTGTACTACATCCCCAGATACAGAGCGCTCCAACCAAAAAAACGCTGGCGTACCACCACCTCATTGCCATTCCTCCATGGTCCAGCGCAACGTACCGAGCGGACCTGCATCGATGGTAACTTCGTCACCTGGCACAATCCACGGCGCCGCCACATCACTCAGACTACACAATGCCCCACTACTAAACACCGTACCGGCAGCTACCGTCATCCCTTGGCTGGCCTGCGCAACCACATCACCAATGGTGTAATGGACATCGCGGATATTCATACTCGCCCGCACCACATCATTCACCAAAATCTGTATGGTGATCCGCATGCGCCCATCACCCAACAAAAACTCATCGAGTTCGTCGACGGTAGTGAGCATCGGCCCCATCACAATCCCCGCTTGGCGCGACCACAAGCCATGCACCACGTCATCGTCAGCCCGATCACGGGCCACGATGTTCCCCAGCAAACACAACCCCAACACCGCATCGAGGGATTCCGTTGGGTCCGTTTGATAGACATCTTGCCCGAGTACCCAGGCAATTTCGCATTCAATATCACAGGCGGTGGTATCGGGGAAGGGAATCAATGCGCGATCGCCATACATCACCGTGGCGGCCGCCGCCCACAATGGTGGCCGCTCGTACCAGTACATTCCCAAATGCTCACCCCGCCGTTGCATCATGCGCTCGTAGGCTTGCACGTTTTGCACGCTCCGCCACCACGCCGCCAACCCCGGGAAGGGGGCGAGGAGCTGCACGTCGTCGCGGCGCATCAACATTTCGACCCCACCAAACCAATAGGCGACATCACTGCCGATTTGTTGGGCAGCCATCACTTCTTCGAGCAGACTAATCGTCGCCAGATTAATCGCATTGTCACCACCCCGAATAATATCGTGTAAGCTCAATGGCGCATCAGGACGGTCTTCGCTCAACAGCGCCATCCCCTCATAAATATCGATAATCCCGAGCTCACTATAGATGCCGGCGTGCGCCTGCATGCCTTCACGGCGAAAACTCACAAGTCGCATTGTCGTTCCTTTTGATTATGAAACAGCACTCACCATAGTGCGAATCCATCACCCTGACATGGTGTATGGCATTATCATAACGTGAATTCAAAATCATCGTTTCATTGGCGATTTCGCGTGACAAACCACAAACGCAATCATCACCATGACACCTATTTCTTGTCATTGACCGACCCAATGACATTATGTTATACTATACAATATAGTAATACCAATACAATAAGTAATACGAGGGATTGGAGCACACAATGGCTGACGCAAAAGAGATTCTGCAACTCGGCATTGAAGCGGCCCGCGATGGCAATCGCGAAGAGGCTCGCAATTTATTTGCCTTGTTAACCAAACAAGATCCCACCAACATTCAAGCCTGGCTGTGGCTCGCCGGTGTATCTGACAACGCCAGTCAACGCCGCAATGCCCTCGAACGGGCCTTGCAAATTGACCCCCAAAACGAAATGGCCTTACGGGGGTTGCGGGCATTGAGTGGCAATACCCGCTCTGGTGGTACCGAACGCAACCGTTCATTTATCGCCGCAGCCCGTGAGCGCACTGGAGCACTCTTTGGTCGCCAAGCCACCCCACCCGCCAAACCATCCCGTGTCAGTCGGCAAGTCACTGAGGTCCCCTTGGCCCCCGAAGATGAATTGACCGATGCCCTCGATACGTTTGACGAAGAATACGACGACGAACCACGTGGCCCAAGCCCCTTGATGTGGGGCGTACTCGGTGCAATTGCGTTGTTGTTAATTGTCTTTTTGGCCACCCAATTCCTCGGCGGGAGCAATAGCATCGGTAATTTCGTGGCCTCATCAACTGGATTAAGCGACAAATCAGTATCTGACGCCACCGCCGTCGCCGCCACCATCGAAAGTATCGCAGCCACTGCGTCACCGCGTGCGACCATGACCCCCGCAATCCCCAACACCCCTACCCCAATGCCAGCCATGTTGCTTGATTTGACTGCCACCCTCACCAGTAATGGCTTGGGCTATGGCGTCCGTGACCCACTCGTTGCCGGCGATCGCACCGAAAAACTCAGCGATGTTCCTGCCACAGGACGCTATTTTGTGGTAGTCGTATTGGTAAGTAACAGCTCCGGCGCCAACAAAGCCATTCCCGCCGACTTCTTTGTACTCAAAGATGATCAAGGGCGTAATTACACTGTCAATGTTGAACGTTCCAACAAACTCGTTGACATTGGTGGTGGCCGTGGCGTCGTCACTGATGTCGCCGCCGGCGATGAGCTTCCCAGTGATTCTACGCCACGCAGCATGGCATTGATTTTTGATGTCAAAGCCGATGCTAGCAATTTGCGCCTGTATGGCAGCGGCAACCCCACCCAAGGCTGGCAAATCGCCGCAAGTGTCCAATAACACGAAACAAGTGGTATCGCATGACTGCAAACGTTGAATGTCAGGCATTGCTCCGCACCGCCAATCGCTTGTTTCGCTTCGATGATCACCACCGCGCCCGCGCGCTCCTCGAAATCATGAGTGATGTCTATCCCGATGAACCCCAGGTCTGGGCCGCCCTCGCCACCATGGCCAATGACGACACCGAGATGACTACGTTCCTGGCCCGCGCCTCATACGCCAACCGCCTGAGTGCCCTCCCCACATAAGTGTGCGGCATGCCTCACACCCCATGTGCGTAAGTGTGCGGCATGCCTCACACCCCATGCCTCACGCCTCACACCCCATGCCTCACACCCCATGTGCGTAAGTGTGAGGCATGCCTCACACCCGATGCCTCACACCCGATGCCTCACACCCGATGATCCCGCAACACCGGCAACACATCACGCCCCAACACCGCAATCGCCGCTAGTGGGTCAGGACCCAGTGGCGGCCCAAAGCTAATATGCCGCGCCCCTGCATCAATCAAGGCCGTCAAGCGCGGCAACAAATCAGCACCTGACCCGGTAATCCCAATCTTGAGCATCGCCGGCGTCACCATCGCACAAGCCCGCGCTTCGTCGTGGTCATGCTGAATGGCATGCTCGATAGGGATGAATTCACTACGGTCCACTCCCAAATTCGCCAAAATCGTATCGCTCAAGGCATGCCCGTAATAGGCAATTTTTTGGCGTAATACGGCCTCTGCAGCCTGGGCATTATCACCCACCGACACCCAAATACAGGCCGCCATGTCGACATCCTCTGGCGCCCGCCCGTGGGCGGTCAAGCCGGCATCCACATGCGCCCGGGCGGCGTGGTAATGCTCCGGCGGGAACAACAACGGCAAGCCCCCGTCGGCATATGCCCCAATCGCTTCCAACATTTTTGGACTCATCGCCCCTAGATAAATCGGAATCTGGCGCGTCGGCACCCGCATATAGGCCTCGGGGCTCCATTGCCCCAATTCGCGCCCCTGGTGCGTCACCACTTCACCCTTAAACAGCGCACGCAATACTTGGATGGTTTCGACAATCCGCGTCAATGGGCGCTCTTGGGGTAGCCCTACCCACCCCAAAAAATCCCCCGCCCCCGCCCCCAGCCCCACCAAGGCTCGCCCCTGCGAGAGCTCGTCCAGTGCCACCGCCTGCATGGCGATTTCGGCGGGATGCATGGTGTAGGGGTTGATGATACAGGTGCCCAACTGGATGCGCTCGGTCACCGTGGCACATGCTGCCAAAATCGGCCATACCCCATACAAAAACAAATCGTCACTCACCCAAAACTGGTCAAACCCAGCCGCCTCGGCCGCCTGGGCCAACGCCATGTATTCACGCACCGGCCGGTCGTTGTTAAATCGTATCGAAAACCGCATTGCTAGCCTCATTTGTCTGTCACGAATCTTGTCTATTATACCGGGCACTACCAGCTGATTTGACGCCCCCCGGTGCAATCATTATGATGCACCTAGGTTTGCCATACCCCCGTTACCAAAAGGATTTCACCATGGAAATAGGCATTGATAGTTTTGCCGCGGCCAATCCCCAACCAACCGCCAACATCCCCCACGCCAATATGCAATCGCTCCACGAATTAATCGAACGCATGGTGCATGCCGATCAGGTCGGCCTCGACTTTTTTGGGATTGGTGAGCACCACCGCAAAGAATTTCTCGACTCAGCTTCACCCCTCATCCTCGCCGCCGCCGCCGCCCGTACCACCCACATCCGCCTCGGTAGCGCCGTGACGGTGCTCAGCGCCGCCGACCCCGTGCGTATTTTCCAAGAGTTCGCCACCCTCGATTTGTTGTCCCAAGGCCGCGCCGAAATCGTCGTAGGACGAGGCTCATTCACCGAGGCTTTTCCGCTTTTTGGCCTCAATCTACACGATTATGATGCACTTTTTAGCGAAAAGCTCGAATTGCTCTTGGCCATCCGCGACCACGAAGTCGTCAGCTGGTCGGGCAAGTTTCGCCCTGCCCTGCACGACCAAGCCATCTACCCCCGCCCCCTACAACCCACCCTGCCCATCTGGTTGGGTGTGGGCGGAACCCCTGCCTCGTTTGTGCGGGCCGGCATGCTCGGGTTACCACTGATGGTAGCGATTATCGGCGGCGAAACCCATCGCTTCCGCCCGCTCATCGACCTCTATCGCCAAGCCGGCGCCCAAGCCGGCCACCCCCCCGAGCGCCTCAGCGTGGGCATCCATTCCCTCGGATATGTGGCAGCGAGTAGCACCGAGGCGGTCAACGACTATTACCCGGGCTACGCCGAAACCTTCACCCGCATCGGCAAAGAGCGCGGTTGGCCCCCCGTCAATCGGGCCCGCTTCGATGCCCAAAACGGCCCTACCGGCGCCTTGGTGGTGGGTAGCCCTGCCGACGTCGCCCAAAAGATTTTGCGTCATAGTGCGGCCCTCGGCGGCATCCAGCGCTTTACCTTCCAGATGGATAGTGCCAGCCTGTCACACGACCAACTGATGCAATCCATCACCCTCATCGGCCAACAAGTCGCCCCATTGGTCAATGCCGTTACGCCCTAGCAGATTATTTATTTTGTGAAAAAAGCGTGGGGGCCATCGTGAATACGCGTCAATACAAGCACATTCCTACGATGGCCGCCCCCACCAAAATCACTGGCACGGGGATTTTGCGGGTATAGGTCAACCCCAATGCCCCCAGCGCAATCGCAATACTACGGATGTCGATGCCGTTTTGGTGCATAATGCGCACAATTACCACCAAAAACATACTGGCCACCGCCAAGGTCAACCCCCGCACAAAGCCTTGTACCGCCGGATGTGCGCCATAGCGGGTATACACCGCATGCACCCCCAGCGCCGTAAACGGCGGGATGGCAATCGCCACCAACGCCAGCAGCGACCCACGCACCCCATCGACGAGATACGCCAAACTAATCACCCACAACCCCGTCGGTCCCGGGCTGATTTGACCGATGGCCAACGCTTCGGCAAAATTGTGGTCCGTCGCCCAGCCCAGTCCAATCAGATCAGTGTGCAAAATGGGTAGATTCCCGGTGCCCGATGTCGAAAAAAGCGATGCCTTGAGCAACAACCAAAACAATAACCATGGATTCATTGCTGCCCTCCCCGCCGATTCAACAACCAAAACCCACCGGCACAACAAAACCCCGCCCCCCACAACACCACAATTGCCGGTAGATTAAACAACACCAACAGCATTGGCGCCACCACCAGCACCACTAGGCTTAATCCCAGATGCCACCTACCCTCGTGGTAGCTCGCAAGCACCGGTGGTTTGAGCATCTGTATCGCCAAAATCACTCCTACCCCCACCGTTGCCGGGATGATGCCATGCAACGCCGCCACCACCAACGGTTGGGTGCGGATGGTGGCATATGCAGCCGTAATCAAAATCGTAATCGAAATGCTGGGCAACAATAAACCAATCAAGGCCACAATCGCCCCGAGGATGCCAGCCACCCGCTTGCCAATCAGCACCGTTTGCCCCAGCAGATTAATCCCAGGCGCGATTTGCACAATCCCCCAATACAACGAATACTCTTCGTCGCTCAACCAGTGCTGTTCTTCGACGGTGACACGCCGCATCAGATACAACGTGGTCGCCCCACCTCCAAACGATTGCAAGCCAATTCCGGCCCATATCCGAAACAAATCACGGAGCCGCGGCGGTTTTTCCATCAAATCCTCGTTTTCTGCATATGCCTCATGCGTCAATTATACGGTGACGTGCGCGATGTGCGTGGTAGGTGCGAGACATGCCTCGCACCTGTTAATATATACACATACACCAATCACTCAATGGAGCATGGCGATGACCGACCAACCCGTCCGTGGGAGCATCCCGTTGTGGCGCACCCCCGAAGCGCTCATCCTGATCATCGCCCAACTCTTACTCAGCATTCGTGATATGCCTATTGGGGCATTCATGCTGGTTTATCTGCAGGGCCAAGGGTATTCGCCCACCCTGATTTCGCAGATTTCATCGTCAGCCCAAATTGCCGGCATGCTGACCGCCATGGTGACGGGGAGTATCGTCCAACGCATCGGCAACAAATGGGTCTGGGTGGGTGGCATTGCCCTCGCCGCCCTCAACAGTCTGGTCTTCCAAAGTACCAGCGTCTGGTGGATTGCCGGCTGGTGGGTCATCGGCGGCGTGGGCATGGCCCTCGCCGGGATTGGCAGTGCCAGTATTTTGACCTTTATCGGCGGCAAAACCCAAATCGGCGTCCTGTCGAGCATCTATATCCTCTGCTTTACCATTGGAGGTGTTGTCGGCAATCCTCTCATCGGATGGCTGATTACCCGCTACGACTATCACACCATGAGCATCGCCGCACTGATAATGAGCGGTATCGGGATGGGCATTGTGCTGTTTGGCATCCCGCATACGGCACCGGTCACATCCCCTACGAACTCCCCCAATCCCATTGATTGGCAATTTATCCGCAACCCCCAAGCCTTGCTCGTCATGGGCATGCGTGGCTTGGCCACCGTAAATTACGGTGTGCTCACCGTATTGATTCCGTTGTTGCTCAATCAAACCGCCAAAGACATCTACCTCGTCGCAAGCTATGCCTCTACCATGTTGGTTGTTGCCTCGCTGACACAATTTTTGGCAGGTCGTGCTGCCGATACCTGGGGCTCCTTATGGCCCACCATCATCTGTTTTGCCGTCATGGTGAGTTGTGGGGGTATTTTATTTTGGGGGACGCATTCAATCCCCCTATTATTTGTTTGTGGCATTATCAGCAATGCGGCTGCGTGGGCCCTATCATCGCTGATGTATCTGTGGGTGGCTGACTTCATCCCCGCCAACCGCCATCCCCTGTTGTTAGGGTGGCTCCATGCCACCTGGAGCATTTGTATGGTGATTGGCTCGTTGCTCGGTGGCTGGTTAATCGTCTACACGCAAGGTTTGCCGTTTCTGGTGACCGGGTTACTTTGTCTGGTACCGCTCTGGTTTACCTGGAAGTTGTATCATTCGTCGTGGCACGGCACCACAACACCAGCGATTACCTGAAATCATCAGCAATCAACCGAGCGCTCATCAGCAAAAATCAGCAGATATTTGACAAACGCCGTCGTGGCGTGGTACTATTTTGCTCACGGGCGATTAGCTCAGCTGGTTAGAGCGCAACGTTGACATCGTTGAGGTCGATGGTTCGAGTCCATTATCGCCCACCACCCTTTTCCATTGTTTTTGATTTCCATATATAACAGATAACGAGGTGACACGTGTGGCGCGTGTTGCGTATTTTTTGTGTCACAATGCTATTGCGTTGTCCTGCCTGCCAACGTGGGCAGATGTTTCGTACGCTTTTTCAGATGAATGTCCGTTGTCCAGTCTGCGGTGTCGTATTTGAGCGTGATGCCGGTGAAGTCACTGGTGCCATGGCCATTAATACCGCATTGATGTGCCTCTTGGCAATTGTCGGCGCCGTATTGGCGATTATCACCGATATCCCAACCGGATGGTTAATTGGTGGGACAGCTTCAGTGATGATTTTGTTCGGTGTCTTTTTTTATCGCCATGCCCGGGCGGTGTGGGTCGGCGTTCTTTTTTTAACTGGGGCTATTTTTGAAGACGTATAGGCCAATGATGACGCTATCACAACGTATTTTTCACTTTGGTGGCTGGCTTTTTTTCGAGCGTCCCTGGCAACCTGCCGATTATGCCGCATTGCAACTCCTGCTCCGTCAAGGTGGCACAACAGTAGTGAACGGTATACACCAAGCCAGTGACATCCCAGCCAATCGTGACCTTATTCGCCATATTATTGGCATTGAATGTTGGGCGCAACAACGCCTTCGTGCGGTGATGAGTGGGCAGCCCTACAGTGCCGAATATGACGCACTCCAACCCGAATCAACCTTGCCCATTCATGAATTGGCAACGATGATGGCCAGCACCCGTGACCAAAGTATTACGCTTCTGCTCCAATTACAACAGGCCGGCATTGCCCTCAATCACATAGTGCCACATAATCAATTCGGGGCACTCAGTATTGTGGCGTGGAATCGCTATATAGCGAGCCATGCCCTGATTGAACTCAAAAAATTAACCAAATAACTGACATTTTTTTAGACGAATTTGGTAATACGTGAGCAGTTTTTGTATTTTGCGGTTATCTTGACAAAAAATACCCTCAAAGAGTAATATAATGCAAATAGTTTTCTACACAGACGGTTTCGTCATGTTTGCACATTTTCATGTGTAGGACTATGGCTTTGAATTAGGGAGGATCCACGTGGAGAATATACTCTCCGTTATTATGTTACTGGTTGGGGGTGCCGCTGGCTTTGGGATAGCGGTATTCATACATAAAACGAATGTACAAAACCAAATCAGTCGCCTAAACGCCGAATGGCAACTCAAGATCGAATCAGTCCGCGCCGAACACAAAGAACTCAAAATCCAGGCATCCGACGAGGCGTTACGCATCCGTACCGAAGCCGAAACGCAAATCCGTGAAGCCCGTCAGTCGATTCGCCAACAAGAAGAACGCCTCAGTCGCAAAGAAGAAGTCCTCGACCGCAAAGTCGAAGGCGTCGAACGACGTGAGCGCCAAATCCAACAACGCGAACGCCAAGTCGAGCAACTCAACACCGAAGCCGAAACGTTCCGTAGCCAACAGCGCACCGAACTCGAGCGCATTTCGGGGTTGACCGAGTTGCAGGCCCGCGAAATCATCTTGCAACAAGTCGAAGCCGAAGCCCGTGATGAGTCGGCCCGCCGCATCCGCGAAATCGAACGCGTCACCAACGACGAAGCCGACAAAACAGCCCGCAAAATTATCAGCATGGCCATCCAACGCTGTGCTTCTGATTATGTCGCCGAAATCACGGTGTCGACTGTGCCGTTGCCATCCGAAGAAATCAAAGGGCGCATCATCGGTCGCGAAGGGCGCAACATCCGGGCCTTTGAGCAAATCACCGGCGTCGATATCATTGTCGATGACACTCCCGATGCCGTGACGTTGTCGTGCCATGACCCCGTGCGCCGTGAAGTCGCCCGGTTGTCACTGGGCAAATTACTCAAAGACGGCCGCATCCACCCTACCCGCATCGAAGAAGTGGTCGCCAAAACCCAACAAGACCTCGATGTGGTAATGCGTGAAGAAGGCGAACGGGTCGCCTACGAAGCCAATGTGCAAGGGTTGCACCCCGATTTAATCAAACTGCTTGGTCGGCTCAAATATCGCACCAGCTATGGCCAAAACGTGCTCCAGCACTCACTCGAATGTGCATTGCTGGCAGCCCACATGGCAGCCGAACTAGGTGCCAACATTGCCATCGCCAAAACAGCGGCCTTACTCCATGACATCGGTAAAGCCGTTGACCACGAAGTACAAGGGCCACACGCCGTAATTGGTGCCGATATCGCCAAGCGCCTCGGGCGCTCACCAGCCATCGTGCATGCCATTGCCGCCCATCACAACGACGAAGAACCAACCACCGTCGAGGCCTTTTTGGTCCAAGCAGTGGATGCTATTTCCGGTGGACGCCCCGGTGCCCGCCGCGAAACACTCGATTTGTACATCAAACGCCTCGAAGCACTCGAAGGAGTTGCCACATCGTTTGAAGGGGTACAGCGAGCCTTTGCCGTCCAAGCCGGCCGTGAAGTGCGCATCATGGTAGTACCCGAGACGATTGACGACTTGGGGAGCATTCATTTGGCTCGTGACATCGCCAAAAAAATCGAGGAAAGCCTGCAATACCCAGGCCAAATCAAAGTCACCGTTATCCGTGAGACGCGCACCACCGAATACGCCCGCTAACCAGATTCGCCACCAGACAATTGACCAAAAACGACGCATCCATCTTCATTCAATTCTCGTCGTTTTTGGCTGACCATTACCAAGCATACAGTGAGGGAGTGTGTACGATGGATACACAGTATACGCACGATGTATTCGCCACGAACACCGTACAGATGCAGCCTACTGCGTCTCCCAATGACACTGACGCAGTAGAGATACTGAAAGTGTCTACGCGCTCACGTCCAAGTGCCGTCGCCGGCGCAATTGCCGGAGTCATTCGTGACCAACGAAGCGCCGAAATCCAAACGATTGGGGCTGGGGCAACTAGCCAAGCAATCAAAGCAATTGCCATCGCACATACCTATTTGGCGGCAGAACACATCGAAATTGTCTGCGTGCCCTCGTTTATGGATGTCATGATCGAAAACGAAGAACGGACTGCGATTCGATTAATGGTCTTCCGCCGCTAAATATTCCTATGCGCTACTACAAACACCGTCAACCACCTGGTTGGCGGTGTTTGTGTGCGTTTGATGCATGCCTCAAACCTGAGCGAATAGCGGCGAATGAATTCGCCGGCATGATTCGCCCCATCTCACTTCCTCCTTCCTCCTTCCCGCTTCCTGTATGGTATAATCAGCAAAAGTGTTGGTTCGGTTTGGAGTCAATCAGCGTGAGCTATTCCCTAACCCTCGGTCCATTTCACCCTGCCTGGCGTGGTCCACAGCGGTTCATCATGGATCTCGAGGGTGAGACTATCACCAATATCGATTATCACAACGGTATGAATGAACGTGGTTGTGCTGATCGGATTAGTCGGATTCCACTATCACAAGCGTTTACGCTCGTGCCACGGATTTGTGGTACCTGCGGACATGCGCATATGATGGCATTCTGTCAAGCTATTGAGACCTTAACCAACACGCCGGTCCCAATGCGCGCGCAACTAATCCGGATGATAGTGGTCGAGCTCGAACGCATGGGGATGAATCTCGCAGGTGCCGCAAATCTGTGTAGTGTAGTTGGCGTCGAACATCACGCCAAAGCGCTCCGCACGCTTCAACAAGCGACAAACACGCTCTTGCTTGAATTAATTACGAGTCGGAGTGCACCCAACATTATCATGCCTGGTGGCTTGGCCTACAATCCTCCAGGCCACGCATTGTCATTGATTCAAACCGGGATTACCCAACTAACTAAACAGTTATATGCCGTGATTGATACGATTATCGATAACCGCAATCTTTTGGCCCGTACAGTCGAAATTGGCACCTTAGCCAACAACGCTGTTGCCCAACTTGAAATCGGTGGGATTATCGCCCGTGCGTCAGGAATCACTCGTGATTTACGCTTTGACATGCCCTATGCGGCCTATCAACGCCTCGATGTCAATCGTGTCGTCCAAGCGGGTGGCGATGTCTATGCGCGGCTGATTGTAATGCTCCTAGAATCACACGAAAGTGCCAAAATGGTCGAGCAATCGCAACGGCTCCTCAAGACTGGTCCATGTGAAGGGGATATGCCCTTATTGACAACAGGGATTGCGAGTGGCAGTGTCGAAGCACCACGCGGATTATTAACCTATATCATCAGTAGTGATGGTGTGCGCATCACTCAATGCGAAATCCTGATGCAACGCCAGCTCGATCGTTTACTCAGTCGTTCATTGTTGCTCAATGCGCAACTTGATGATTTATTACCCATAATCGCCTCTACCGACACTTGTACCGCCTGCGCCGAATGTTAAAGGGGAGTGGTCATCTATGCTAATTGTGGCGCTATTATTACCGTTGTTGGCAGCCATCGCAGCGTGGTTTCTGGATCGTGTCGTGCCAACACGTCATATCGGGTATGTGGCGATTGGTACATTATTTCTTAGTGCCGTCATTCTCACTATTTCGGGCGTTATTTATGGGTTGCCCTTACAAATGCTCGCCATTCCATGGATGCATATCAACGATTTCACCACAACCCTCACATTACGCTTTGATATGCTCAATTGGGTAGTGTGTGTCGTAGTGTTGTTTTGTAGTGTGGCAGGGATGATTGGCTTAATCCATTCATTACCCTACAATCTGCGTAATTATGGACGCTTAATCGCATTATTACTCCTCCACGTCAGCATTATCATTATCGGCGTTGCAGCCCAAGATACCCCCCTACGAATTTTTGCATGGGGCGTAGCCGCACTCGTCGGTGGGATCCTCATGCGACTTAGTGGATCATTGCCAGGGAGCAATACCCCCTTAATTAGTGTGGTTGGGGGGATTGCTGGGGCGATATTGTTGCTTGTGGCCACTTTTTGGCGCCAATACATCCCATTGGGAGCGTTGCCTGGCACATTAATCATTTATTGGAGCCTGGCAGCGTTTTTGGCGATGGGATTGTTGCCGTTTCATAGTTATATGAGTAGCTTAAGCAGCGCACCCGCAATTTTGGCGGTATTTCTCATCCCACTGGGGATTCCGTTACTCGGCGTATTGGCGTTCATCGACATGGCCGCCACCCAAGCCCCCCTCATCAATAGCACCTGGACGATTGTCTTGGTAGTAGTCGCGATTTTGAGTGCCCTAGGATGTGCCACCGGTGCCATCGGCGCAACCCGGCTCCGGGCCATGTTGGGCTGGCATGCTAGTACCCAATTTGCCTTAATCGTCTTGGTGGCGATTAGCGATAGTCGCGCATTGTTACTCGGTGTGCCCCTCTTGTTACTCAATGCAATTATTTCGACCGTAATGATTGCATTGGCAATTGCGTACATCGAAGTACGGAGCAATACCGACGATTTGAGTCAACTACGCCCCCGTGCCAAGATTGGTATTGCTGGGATTATTTTGCTCATAGCCGTGGCGTCATCAATTGGTATCCCAGGAACGATTGGCTTTATTGCCCGCTGGTGGGTTGCGGATGTGTTGTTAACCCAAGCACCATGGGTAATCATCGCATTATTGATTTGTGGATCACTCCAAGGACTAGCATGGTCAGTCGCATTGGCAAGTATCTGGCGACGCATGCCCCGAGTGCTCGCAACCGACCAAATCATCGTATCAGCCATCCCCACGTGGGGTGCGTGGTTGGGTTCGATAGTTCTGGCTGCGATTATTTTTATCGGAGGAATCATCCCGCGCTTCCTCTGGACGTGGTGGTTAGTACCACTCCAAAAGCGTTTTATAATCGACGCCGTCATCACCCCACCGACACTCCCGTCACTTGAGCAACAGTTGGCCCTGGCAGGTGCCGCGGTGTTGATTATCGTACTGCCATTGTTGGCAGCCCGCACACGGCAACGCCAAATGGCCGGACCAAATGAACAAGCCACCGTCGCAGTACCACCCCAAGCGACTGCCGAAAGTTTGTCGCTACTTACCGGTATCGTACGGGCCGATTGGTTGTTGGGAGGGGCGTGGCAAGTACTTATTCGGATCGGCGGCGCCATTCAGTGGATATTACGGCTCGGCGAAGAACGCTATTATGTCGCTGGGTTGGTAATGGGCTTGATTGTCATCGTCCTATTGTTGATATAGAGGCACGCATGGCTGAATTTTTTAATACCCAATGGCCACTCATCGGCATTGCACTTTCGGCAGGATTAATTTTGTTGGCGCAACAATGGCGCTCAACACTCATCGGGTTGTTCTTCAATTACCTGTTTGTGGCGGCATTTTTGGCACAACCCCAATTCATCAAACCCGATTTGACCCTACTTGGGGTAGCGATTAGCACGACGGTATTGGTCAAATTAATCGCCGGGTTATCGGCAGTCCTCATTTTGGCAGTCACCGCGCTGACATTTTCACGCGATTATGATGCCGATGCGCTCGACGAATTCAGCTTAGCAGAGCTCCGGCGTGCCGCCCGCCGCGCCCAACGCAAACAACTCGTGGCGCCGTTGCGCTTTGCTGACTTTGTGGTACCAATGTGGGCGCTTATTCTTGCTGCCATTGCCAGTTTTATTTTGCCCCGTCTCTATCCCATTGGCAGCGAAGAAGTCGATTTTGCGTGGTATTGGCTGACACTCACGGGTATTTTCACGATTGTCACCGCCAACGATTTGCTCAAACTGGGGCTGGGATTACTCGTTTGTGTCAGTAGTATCGATTTGTTGTACACTGCCATAGCTAGCACTGTACAGGTGTTTCCGTTGGCAATGTTGGGGTTAACGACCATTGTGCTTTCGCTGTCGGTGTCGTATTTGAGTGGACTAATGTATGGTCGGCTCAAGACACTCGAACTCAACGAATTGTATAAACGCTGATGCTGTACCTGCTTATCATTTTTTTCCCCGCAGCCATGGCCGCTGGACTGTTTTTGTTGCGGGCCCAAATCATGCCGTCGATTTCGGGCGGGATGTTAGCCGTCATTGTGCAAATCGCCTTGGTCCTCCAGCTCCCCGTTGATGCACCAGTGCGCCTGCTGGGGTTGACCATGACGATTGACCCCCTCGGGCGCCTGGTCATGTTGACGATTTTGGGAGTGGCGTTATTTAGCTATGTGGTCACGTTTTTTATTGCCCATGGCGAAAACTTCGTCCCCGTCAGTCTACTTATTTTGGGCATCACCAATGCCACCGTCTTGTTAATGCAAGAGCCCTTTGTGGCAAGCTTATTGATGGTAAGTAGTGGTCTGCTGGCGATTTTGGCGATTGTCGACTTGCCCATCGGAAGTACCGTATTGGTCGAACGGTCACCACTTATTACGGCGTTACACTATTTGGTATTGGTGCTGTTGTCAGGGTTTGCCATGTATATGGCCTATGTATTACTGACAATTTATTGGCCAACCGAACAAAACGGGCAAGGCTCACCGGCACACTTAATTATGGCATTGCTGATTGTGGGCTTTGGGATGCGCTTAGCGATTTTTCCGTTTCAATCATGGCTGATTGAAGTCACCGAATATGCGGCCCCCATGGTTACCGTTTTGATTATCACAGCGCTCAACAGCACCGGGTTATTATTTTTGATTGCGACGTTCCAATTTTTCCCGGTCATTGTCAGCGAAAACGCCCACGGGATGCAGATGTTGATGTATCTCGGGGCAGTCACGATGATTTTGGCGGCGTTGTTTGGCTTGGCCACTCCTCATTTGCGGCGCACACCAAGCTATTTGATTGTCGCCAATAGCGGATTGATGCTGTTTGGGGTGGCCAGCGCGAGTAGCACTGGTTTGGCAGGGGCGATTTTTGAGATGTTCAATCAGATGATTGCCGTCTTAATTATTTTTGTGTCAATTGCCTTACTCGAACGCCCCGATGGTCGTCCGGTAGTCACAATTCGCCGCGATTTATTGTGGCGTTGGCCCCTGGCAGGAAGTGGGTTTATCGGGGGATTGTTGTTGTTACTCGGGATGCCCCCATTCAGTTCGTATACCAGTAAATTACTCATCTACGATGCCGCTGCCCATGCAAATCCCATATTTGTGGTATTACTTGGCATTGGGTCGTTGTTGATGTTGGCAGCAATTGCCCGGCTCTTGTATGAGCGCTTATTGGGTGCCGCCGAAGAACTTCCTACCGAAGAGATGCCAATCTTGCTCGCCACCCAAGAAATCGAGCGCCAAAGTGATCGCCGCCTCTTGAGTGAACCAGTCGGATTGTCCGTCGTATTGTTTATCTTGCTTGGGGTGTGTTGTGTAATCGGGTTGTATCCACAAATTTTGTTGACGATGATTGACGATGTCATTCGTGGGTTGACATTTGTGCGTACCGCCTCATAAAGGGAGTAGACGATGGCATTGCCCATCCGCGTTTTTCGTGCAAATACCGGTTCATGTGGAGGATGTGACGCCGAAATAGTGTTGGCGGTGGCACAAGCACCAGATATGGAATTTGTCTCGACGCCAATTGATGCCGATGTCTGGTTACTTACCGGCATTTTGTCACAATATACCCGCAGTTACATCGTACAAACTATTACGAGCATGAGTGAACGACCAACAATTATTGCCGTAGGACAATGCGCCCTCAATGGTGCGCCGTTTGGCCGTGGTGGATTGCTCGATGCCCCTGAAATCCCCGTCAAAGCGCAACTCGATGGATGCCCTCCCACACCAGCAGTCATACTTGCGGCAATCCGAAACAATCTGAAGCAACGCAAGTAGCCAATCATTCCAACTGATAGACAGGAGCCACGGTGGATTTAATTTTTGCATACCTGATATACCCCGGATTATTACCAAGTGTGATATTTGCCTTGGTGTTTGGGTTTATCGTGACACAGCGCCGGCCTACGCTGCCCCCTGATTTACGCAAAGCAATCCTCAGCGTTGATGGGTTTGCGGCACTACTCAGCATTTTGTTGGCAATTGGGGCGGCCACCTATATGCCGTGGCCATTGAACGGCGCCTACACCTCGATTGCCGGTCCATTATTGATGTGGGCCGCCCTCGAAGCAGCATTTCTCATCCCTTCACTCGCTGCCCAAACATCGGCATCACCATTAGTAGTACGCGGTGCCGCCAGAGCACTCCAAATCGGCTTGGCCGGACGGATAGTAATTTGGTGCGTGTTTGGTGTGCTGTATTGGGCCAATCAGACCTGGCAAATTGCGGCGCTGCCTGCAATAATTCTTGCGTGGGTTGCAGCAATTTTGGCATTGCCAGCAGCAATTGGCGTCGGTATGTTCCGCAATGATACGGCCCTCACTGGGATGATGACGACCGGACTCAATCTGTCGACGATTTTACTTATGCAAATCACCACCGATATCCGGGCCGCCGTATTAGTCCTCACCGTGACCACGAGTTTGTTTCCATACGATATGACCAATAGCGGGATCCGCCTCGTACTCATTGCCCTTACCACGATTATCACCATGGTTGGTTTGCGCTTTTTGGTGCGGAATCAACCATTTGCAACCCTCGCAGCTGCCTTACGTTGGTGTTGGTGGCGAGCCTTACCCCCGGCGTTGCTGGCATTGGTATATCTCATCATAAAGCCGTTTTAGTACGTAGAGGTGTGGCATGAATGCAATCGCTGTGACACAACTCGCGGTGCCGTTTAGTCCAATTCGTGATGTCAGTTTACGTATCCCTGAACATAGTTGCTATGGCATCATTGGAGCGAGTGGAAGCGGCAAAAGTGTGCTGCTGAATGCAATCGCCGGATTACACGGGACACAATCACCGCTGATTCGGATGGGGGGACAAAGTGTACATGCGGCGACAGCGCTGATTGGTATTATGTCACCTCGTATCCAGCCACCTACCTATCTCACCGTCCAACAATTACTCCATACCCAAGCGGCCTTGTATGGGTTAACCGGTACGACACTTTCGGCGCATTACGAACGCGCCGTACGCTGGTGTGCCATCGAACAACTCGCCCACAAATACATCCGCCAATTATCACTATTTGATGTACGCCGGGTCATGCTGGCCTGCGCCCTCATCAATCGTCCGGCGTTGCTCCTCATCGATGAACCAACCGTTGGGCTCTATGCACACGAACAACACGTGATGATTGATATCATCGAAAATCTCCGTGATCGTGAGATGACCATCGTCATCGCAACCCGTGGTGATGTTCCCCTCGAATCATTATTCGATACGATTGGCGTACTCGCCGACGGCCGCATCATTAGTGAACTCGATGCCCAACAAATCCGCACCCTGCCACGTACCATCATGATCCGTACCAACGACATTCCCACTGCCGCCTTCGAAAACATCATCGCGCTTGATCACGGTATCGTGGCGACGCGCCGTACTATTGTATTAACCGGGAGTGGAGTCCAATCATTAGCCCAAATATTACAAATTCTCTTGCATTACAATGTCCATATTTTTCGCATTGAACCACGCAATCATCCCCTCAATGATTTAGTCAAACAATCCGAGGCATCACAGGTATTGGCCCAAATTTATCCACCACGGAATATTACTTCCGAAATAGGCGATGGGATCACGCCACCCACGGAGAAATAAATGCAACAACGTTTACGTGCCTTGATGGCGGCTACACCATCTGACACACCTCCTACCATGCCAAACAGCATGTGGCAGTTGGTGCGACGTATTTTGACTGAGTACATGCAATCACAACGCATCCTCATCGAATGGGGCAGCGCCATCGTCGTGGCTACAATTCTTATTCGTGACAGCACCAATACACATACCATGATGGCGACGTGGTCGCTCTACACTATTTTGGTGGCACTCTATACCACCTCAGTGCTAGCAGATATCGCCGAACAGCCCTTCCAAATGCAACGATTACTCGCGATTCAATCACGCCAAGCATATATCAGTGCCTATTTGATTGCCGCCAATGCTGTCGTCATCAGTAGCTACATAATTGTGGTCGCAGTAAGTTTTTTGACGGCACCACTTGCGCGCCCTACGCTCGAAATATTAGGTGCATCACTCCCAAGCCTCTTGGTGCTCAGTAGCATCGTCACTGCAGTAATGTTGATGTTGACGCCGCTTGTGGCAAACACCCAACAACGAATTGTGGTATTGCTGTTGATTACGATTCCACTCTCGTGGAATATTATTGGGCCAGCCATTCAGCATATCATCGGCCCCGAATATACCACAATCATCGCAGCATTTACGACGATTTGGGGTGTCCTATTGTGGCCGAGTCTCCACCTCTATACCATCACCATCACACCACAAATTGACCGCATGATGGTTGTCGTGATTCTCTTCCATCTCATCATCCTCTCGGTGATTATTTTCCAAATCATACGCTGGTTCAACAAAAAATCACTCACGATTGCCTAAAAAAATCCCCGTAGGTGTGCGACATCGCACATCTACGGGGATTTTTCTATACTACACCACTTGCGATTCACGTTGGAGTGCCAAGCCTATCAGCACCACAAACGCAATCCAAATTACATCAGCTAATAACAAGTGCACTAATTGAATCGGGATAGGTGCCAAAAACACCATATTCAATGTTCCCAAGACCAATTGCCCAACATACGCCGCGAACAATACCCTGCTCGCCGTACGGGGACCTGCGATGGGACGCATTTGCGCAATCATTTGCGCCACCACCACCATTACCATCCCCGTAAAAATTGCAATCACTGGATGCAATACACGCAATCGCAATAATACATTAGAGGTTATATCCAAATCTTGGGCTAATCCATCAGCAAATGTGGTGGTGGGGAATAACGTATCACCCAACGCAGCAATGCCGCCACTCGCCCCCAACAACATCGTCATCACAACGCCAACAATCACCCACATCAACAAACGTCCACGTCCCTTGAAGTCTGGTGCGGCCACGCCGCGTACCCACATACCAGTCAACGTGATTACCCCAACCAATACCAGTGTATTGATTAAATGCAACGACATCGAAAAAGCACGTGTCAGCGATGCATTGTGCGCCACCAACTCGAGCAATACCAATGCCGCCCCAAATAACGCCTCCATAATTACAAATACCAACGTCAATACCCCACCCCTGCGCACAATATGCCCTTTGGGATACAGTCGAAACGAAAAAAACGTCAAACCGACCACCAAAATCAATAATATGCCACTCGTCAGCCGGTGAGAAATCTCGATGATGGTTTCGAGAAGCGGCGCTCGTGGTATTACTTCGCCATTACACAACGGCCAGTGGTTGCCACAGCCCGCACCTGATCCTGTCGCCCGTACAAATGCCCCCCACAAAATTACAATAATCGTGTAACTCAATACAACCCAGATATAACGTTCGAATCGTTTGGTGGTCATGATTGTTACTCCTATCACAAACCCCGCTTTGGCGCCTATTGTAGTCTAGAGTACCCAAATACGCAACTCAGATACCACCGCCAGCACAATCCATCATTGCCAATATGGTGTCAATCAAGAAAATTGGGGTGCCATGTGTACAAATATGGAATTTATCTATGTCTAAATGAGAGATTCAACACATCAATTTGGGAATCTGCACCAATCTCGCGATAATTCACGCTACAATAGACATATGAATATGCGTATGCAACGAACATTCGAGAGTCAATCAATCAGCGATACCCTTGCCCTTGGGAATGCCATCGGGGCTTTGTTACGTCGTGGCGACATGGTGTTGCTCGATGGTAATCTTGGTGCCGGCAAAACCCACTTGAGCAAAGGCATTGTCGCCGGCACGGGGAGTACCGACCTTGTCACCAGCCCGACATTTGTCTTTATCAACGAATATCGTACCGCCACCCAATTGACCATTTTTCATGTGGATTTATATCGCATCGAATCAAGTATCGAACTCGACAGCATTGGACTCGCCGATGCAACAGCCGGGAGCGGCATCTGCCTAATCGAATGGGCCGAACGTGACCCCAGCCTACAAGAAATCCCCCATCTCCACATCGAATTAATCCACGCTACGCCAACAAGTCGCCATATTCGACTCACCAGCCATGGCGCACGCGCGACAGAAATCATGCACACACTCCAACAACACCCACCACTAACGATTATCCAAGGAGATCTGGCATGATTTTGTTGGCCATCGATACCAGTAGCGAATTAAGTGGCTTGGCACTCTATCACCAACAAACCTTACTTGCCCAAATCCAATGGGCGAGCGCGCGCCGGCACAGCGAACAACTCTTGCCGCAACTCGATGCACTCTGCCGCTTAACAACTATTACCCCACCCCAAATCACGAGCGTTGCCGTGTCACTTGGACCAGGGAGCTGGAGCGGTGTCCGCGTCGGCATTAGTATGGCCAAAGGCCTTGCACTTGCCAATGATGCCCATATCATCGGCGTCAGTGCCCTCGATCTCCTCGCGTGGCAATGGCGTGGTACCCAGCCAATCACTGCCTGCCTCGCCCTTGGGCGCGGGCGCTATGCAGTAGCCCACTATCCAGCGACCGCGTGGCAGCCAGGCACTATTCAACCGCACAATGTCACGTTAAGCCAATTGGCACACCTCGATACACCATCTATTTGTTGCGCTGATCTGGTGTGGGAACAGATTCACTCCAGCCTCCCCCCCAACTCCATCCACATCCCCACCATCACACCACCTGCGCTCATCGCTCAAATAGCATTAGCACGCGGTGTCAATGCAACTACCGTCATCGAGCCACTCTACCTCGGTGAGGCTGTCATTACCCAAAAACCTACAGAATAATCATTCGTGTAATCTCCACTCCTACACCAAAATAATACGTTTCCGCATTACTCGTGGAACCTCGTTTCCTCATGCAAGCGGAAGCGGGCAGTGTAGCGTGACGAATTACCAATACCTACGCCAAAACCCCTGCCCACCACGTCAATCCATGCCGATTGCACGAGCAACCGGAGCGTGGCATCTCCCTACGCTTGCCATAGGATAGGTGCACGGCGGGGCGTAGCACACCTATTGCGTACCCTATACACCATACGCTAGCAGAAAATAACGACTGCGGTTATTGTTGCACCAAAACACACGGGCGATTTAAAATTGCTTCCGCAAAAATTGTATAACGAATTAAAATCACCGATTGATCGGATAATTTCCATACTTGGGCGTTCAATGCACCGCCACACAACCAACGAGCGGCGTAGATTGGCGTAGGTATTGGTATCTGATTGAAATATAAAAATATATATTTTTATATTTCAATCAGATACCAAACGGGACCGTCGTCGCATGAGGATACAACGATAAAGGCCAAGTCAAAGTCCCCAACAATCTCACCGATGTTTGGCAGATTGCCGCTGGGCGACGCTATTCGGTCGCACTTAAATATGACGGCACCGTCGTCGGCTGGGGATCAAACGACTACGGCATCCGTAGCTTCCCTGCGACCCTTGCCAATGTGGTGGCAATCGGGGCTGCCAATATTAATACTGTGGTGGGACTCCGTGACGGCAGCATCAATGTCTATGGATCAACCCTGTTTAACGCATTGGTATCTCGCACACCCACATCGACATCCAATCCGACCTTAACCGCATCCGAAACACTCGTGCCTACCGATACATTAACCCCATCTAATACCAAGACGATGACCCCTACAATTACCTTGACGCGCTCCAAAACTCCCACCCGCACGCGCTAACACATCACGATTCCGGAGCACACCATCAGGCACTACAGAATTCAACTGTAGTGCCTGATTTTCTACCCAAAAACTCCGAGTACAATAACGCTATACCAAATAACAAGGAGCACTTCTATGACCGCACCGTTTATTTTGGGGGTCAATTATTGGCCTCGGCGCAAGGCGATGGGCTGGTGGAAGAATTTCGAAGCCGGTGAAGTCCATGCTGATTTTGCCCTAATCGCCGAGCTTGGCATGAAGGTCGTGCGGATATTTTTGCTGTGGGAAGACTTCCAACCCACCCCCGATAGTGTCGACGCCCTACGCCTACAACACCTCCATACCGTGGCCGACATCGCCGCCCGCAACGGCTTGACCCTCGATGTGACATTTTTTACGGGGCATATGAGCGGCCCCAATTGGGCACCTGGCTGGTTGCTGGGTGAGCCCAGCGACCCCACCAACTTCCACAACCTGCAAGTGGTGAGTCATGGTAAAATCGTCAACCGTGCCTACCGCAGCCCCTACCACGACCCCATTGCCCACGCCGCCGCTCGTTTGTTGATTACCACCGTGGTCAGCGCCTTGCACAATCACCCCGGCATCGGCATCTGGAATCTGGGCAATGAACCCGATTTGTTTGCCTGGCCCCGTGACGCCGCCCACGGCCAAGCCTGGGTGCGCGAAATGACACAGCTTATCAAATCAATCGACGCCGTCCACCCCGTCGCCTGCGGTCTGCATGCCGACAGTTTGTTCCGCGATAACCACCTGCGCGTCCCCGATGTCTATGCCGAAACAGATCTGGCCGTCATGCATTCGTACCCGATGTACGTGAGCTGGATGCGCAATCCCCTCGATCCCGATTATGTACCATTTACCTGTGCCGTCGTCAGCGCCTTGTGTGGCAAACCAACCCTGATGGAAGAATTCGGGGGCTGTACCGCCCCTCCAGGCGCACCGTCACAAGTCTGGAATTGGCAGGCCTACGGCAAACCACGCACCCAGTTCATGGCCTCCGAAGAAGCTTTGGCCGATTATTATGCCGCCGTACTGCCCAAATTAGTCGAAGTGGGCGCCACCGGTGCCATGTTGTGGTGTTTTGCCGACTATAGCTCCGATTTGTGGAACGAACCACCCTGCGACGAAGCCCGCCACGAACGCTTCTTTGGCATGGTGCGCCCAGACGGCACCCTCAAACCACACGCCTTGGTCATCAAACAATTTGCCGCCACCAATCCTGTCGTCATACCAGCCACCCGCCCCGTCACCCTAGATTGCAGTGTGGCTGATTTCTATGCAGACCCATCTGCTCACATGAAGCGCTTGTTTGTCGATTTTGCTGGTGCTGATCGTCTCAAATAAGTGTATTTTTACAAAAAACCACCCTTGCCACGTGAATTGCTGGCGAGGGTGGTTTTTGGGCAGATTGCATACAGAATGCTATACTACCGGCATGGATTCATCACCTCACACTGGTATCACGAGGAGTACTGAAATTATGGCACCTTATCGCCTACTGATTCCTGGTCCTGTTGACATCGACGACGAAGTTTTACGCACCTTGGCCAGCCCGACCGTGCCACATTATGGTGCAGAATGGGCCGCCCAATACCACGAAATCGTCCACGGCCTCAAGTATTTATTTGGCACCGAGGGCGATGTATACCCCATCGTCGGCTCGGGGAGCACGGGGCTCGACGCGGCTATTGCCAGCTTCGTCGCCACCGGCAAACGCATGGCTATCGTGCGTAATGGGTATTTTGGGGATCGCATGGCCACCATCGCCAAGGCCTACGGCGTCGAAGTCTTTGACATCAACGGCGAATGGGGTCGGGCAATCCAAGTCGCCACCGTGCGCGACGCCTTGGCCAACCATGGTCCGTTTGATGTGCTGGGTGTGGTCTACGCCGAAACATCCACCGGGGCCCTCAACCCCTTGCCCGAATTAGCGGCCCTCGCCAAAGAATTCGGCATCCCCATCATCGTCGATGCCATCACAGGCTTTGCCGGTACCCCCCTCGAACTCGACGCCTGGGGCATCGACATGTGTATTAGCGCCTCCCAAAAAGCCATGGCCGCCCCGGCCGGGCTGGCCTTTTTGGCAGTCAGCCCCAAAGGCTGGCAATACATGGATGCCAATCCCGTCGGCCATCGCGGCTGGATTCTCGATGCACGCACCTGGCGCAAAGCGGCGATTGATTCGCCCGGCGCCCACCCCCAACCAGCCACCATGCCCACCGGGCTGATGGCAGCGGTGGCACTCCGCCTGCGCCAAATCACGGCCATCGGCAAAGCCGAATATGTCGATCGCCACTTCCGCGCCGCCAAACGCTTCCGCACCGGCTTAACCAGCATGGGCGTGGGCTATTTGGTGCCAGATGCCGAAGCCACACCCCAAGTTACCCCAGTACTGGTACCGGCGGGCAAAGACGCCACCCAAATTATCACCGCCTTGCGCGAGCGCTACGGCTTCCTCGCCACCGGTGGGATGAGTAGCCTTAGTGGCAAAATCATCCGGGTCGGACATATGGGCAAAGCCAATAGCGATGCCTATATCGATGATGCCCTCGAAGCCCTCGGCGATATCTGCGCAAATTAATCGCATCCAATGCACCACACTCGGTCAGTTTTCTGACCGAGTGTGGTGCATTTTTTGTTTTTTTTGCAATTTATCAATACCGACGCCAATCTAGGCCGCAGGTTGCGTATTTGGCAGTACCATGCGACACTCAAGTCTTCAAATTGTACGATTAATCGGTGTTTTTCATTCATTGCGCAATTTTGGTAGCAGTGATATTGATAGAAACCGTCGTTTATGAATATGCCAATGACATTACCGGTGTGTCCGTCACTTCTTGCGTCACACTTCGATCCGGTCGCAAGCCGAGGCGCTTCTGCGACAGGAGCGTGCTATGATCGTGGCATACTTGCAATAGTACGCAGGTATCCCTATTTGTGCCATTTTTATGCCACGGCCATTGACCTAGGTATTGATTTTTATTAGCGCGTATGAATTGGGAGGGTTATTGTTACGGTAGTGCCAACGCCGAGGGTTGATGCAATCGCGATGGTGCCATGATGAGCGGTAATAATTGCCTGGACAATTGCTAGGCCTAGTCCTGAGCCCGTGCCAATCGGGTTACTGCCACGATTAAATCGCTTGAATAGATGCACGATATCGTCTGGGGCAATCCCTGAGCCATTATCATTGATTGCAATGAGTGCGTGATTACTTGTGGTTGTTGCATTGATGGTAATCACACCATTTACTGCGGTATGGCGGATGGCATTATCAATGATGTTATAGAGCGCTGCCATCAGCTGCATTTTGTCGATAGCGACGACGGTATTGTGATTATCACAGGTGTAGGCAAACGTAATTTTTTTTTCGATAAAAAGTGGCGAAATAGCCTCATATGCCTCTGCAAGAAACACTATCAATGGCGTGTCTGTAAGTGTGATTGTGAACTTATCGACTTCAGTCAATGATAATGTGCGTAAATCATTGACTAATTTATAGAGCATTTGAATTTCGCTATGCACAATAGTTAATCGATTAGGGGTTGCTGGTAACACACCATCTCGCATGGCTTCGATATAGCCATTAATTACATTGAGCGGATTCCGTAGTTCATGCGAAATATCGGCATTGAATTGGCGCTGTAGTTGTATCTGGCGCATGATTTCGTCGTCACGTTCGTCGAGCGCCTGCGCCAGCTGCGCAAATTCGTTCACCGTATTTTTCCCTAATTGGTTGGTGAAATGTTGCGGACTTGCTAACGGTATCATGCTGAGCTTGGTTAATGTAAAAAGAGGTTGCAATATCCGCATGGTTGAAATATAAGTGGCAAAGATGTTCGAAATAATTGCAAGAATTGTCATTGAAAAAAACACCAGCAGAAATTGTTGGGGGTATTTATCCATCGGCGGATAATCAAGGAATGAACTACTCGGTAATAGATAGACAAAACTGCCATCACGCAAATATATCGTGGAACGATAGGGATAATCGGTGAGGGTAATTGTTGGGTGGGCTGGGTCGTGTGGATAAAGCAAATGCCCATGGGCATCACTCACTAGGGGTGGCTTAAATGCTTCGCCAACGAATTGGTGGTAATTGGTGGTAATCGTATCCGGTAATGTCGTGAAATTATGATATTGCGCATAGTGTTGCTGCACAATTGCCGTATACCGCTGTGTAACCATTGGAATAAATATTGATGTAATGATATTGTAGGAAACGATGAAATAAATAGCCGATGCCGTAGTGAAATGGAAGATAATCATCAAAAAATTGTAGAAGATATTCCGCGTAACAAGGCTGTTTTTCATAGTTCTACTGTATTATTCATTCGATAGCCCAACCCATATGCTGTCAGAATGTAGATTGGATTATCGGGGTTTGGTTCGATTTTGTTACGGATATTTTTGATATGCATATCAATCGAGCGTTCGATTTTGACATTTTCGTTACCGTATAATACCACTCCAAATTCTTGTCGGGTAACGATTTTTCCTTGATTTTTCATGAGGTGTGCAATGATTTTGTATTCCGTGCTTGTGGCTGCAATCGGCATATTATGTAAAAACACTGTATGACTATATTCGTCGATGCGAATTGCGGCATGTGGATTAGGTTGGGACACTGATAGTGTTGTAGAAAATGTGTTATTGGCTCGGCGAATGATGGCTTGTAAGCGGGCAACGACTTCTCGCATACTCACTGGTTTGGTGATATATTCGTCGGCACCAGCATTGAGGGCTTCGATTTTGTCGTATTCTTCGAGTTTGGCCGACATTATGATGACCGGTACCGTCGATGTTTTTCGTAATTCTTTCAAAAACGTCACGCCGTCCATTTGTGGCATCATCAAATCGAGTAATATGCAATCAAAGGTTTGGGTACTACATTGATTGAGTGCGTCTACACCATTATGTGCTTGAAACACTTCGTATGCTTGTTGGGTTAAATAATCGGCAATGAGTGTCCGTATACTCATGCGATCTTCGACAATTAAAATACGATGATTAGTCATAAAATCACCTGAATACATACGATACAGCTACTATATATATATATCATAATCTAGTGTATTTTTGTGTAAAAAATGTAAATTTTATTAAAAGATTTAGGTTCACACCTACACCAATCTAAGCCGCGCGTCACTGTTTTTCGGTGTATTAATGCCCTCAAGTGCCAAAATGGAATCATTAAGCGGAACATCGTGATGGAGGAAATTTGATAAAATACGTGAAAGAGTGTGAAGATATTACCCGCTTTTCCTTTGTTTTTGGCGTTGAAATACAAAAATACAACGGAAAACCCTATTGACGCCACCTTCAATAGGCCTAAATATTAAAAACATAAACACATTATTAGTTTTCACATAAATCTCGGATTAAACAAGTAAAAAAATATTATAATTAATATCGTGTCATGCAAAATGTGCAACCGATACCTCAAAAAAAGGGACGTTATCACAATAGCCAAATCTCGTGTACCACTAATTATTGGTGGATTCGTCGTCGTTGGTGTACTTGCTGCGCTCGGGTATGGCTATACCCGCTATCAAGCACAATCAACCGCAGCCAGCGCCACCCCAGCTCCCGCACATTGGACGTACGAAGGCGAAGAAGGTCCGGCGAATTGGGGCAAACTCGACCCAGCCTACACGTTATGTAGCGATGGCAGTGCCCAAACCCCCATCGACATCGTGAACCCGGTCAAGAAAGACATCGTTGATCCGGTATTTGGCTATCAAAAGGGTGCGGTGGGCATTGTCAATAATGGGCACACCATCCAAGCAGTCGCCGCAGCAGGCAACACGATTACCCTTGATGGTCAGGTATTCACCCTGGCCCAGATGCATTTTCATGCACCGAGTGAGCATGCAATAAATGGCAAGAAATCTGCCATCGAAGCGCATTTTGTGCATAAAAACAGCGCTGGCAAATTGGCGGTAGTAGGGGTCATGATCGACGAGGGCAGTAGCGACAACGCAGCCTGGGAGCCATTTGTGCAGTCACTGACCACGGTCAAAGGTACTGACGGTACTGCAACCCTTGATTGGGGTCAATTATTGCCGACAAGCACCTTGACGTATCAATACACCGGCAGTCTGACCACTCCACCCTGTTCTGAAGGGGTACATTGGGTATTGATGCAAACTCCGGTGCAACTCAGTGCGCGACAGATTGCCGCATTTACCGCGGCATATAACGGAAATGACCGGCCCATCCAACCGGTAGGCAATCGCGAAGTCGATGTCGATGTGAGTGGAAATTAAAAAACATACCGCTCGTTGGTGAAAACAGACGCCCACACGTTGGCGCAACACACTTACGTGTAGCGCTATAGGCGTCACATTGAGACGAGTTGGGGAAATCCCCAACTTCCATCATTCATTCGTCATCCCTATTTAGTGCTTCTCAATATATGCAAATACCCGTTGCAGATTGCGGCGTTTACGGCGGCATATAGCGGAGATGCCCGATCAACCCAACCGGTCGACAAATACGAAATCAATGTCGATATGAAGAGAAATTAGGCGACATACGGCCACTCGGTAAAAACAACCAAGGATTTGTATCGGAATTTGTGCAAGTATCACCATAAAACAAACATTTGTTGCATTGACGAAAGATGATAAATCTACTAGAATACTTCTCACATACATTTAATAATCCATTGTTGGATACCTGTTTGATGGATTCAGCGATTGGGTTATGTGTGTGCATCAGATTTCCGTTCTCTTCGAAAGGATCAGAACACATGCAAATTGCTTCATCATGGAAGCGCAGTGCAGCCCTTTTGGCAGCTGCCCTGTTGTTGCCGTTGCTCGTCGCTTGTGGTGGTGCAGCTCCTGCAGCTGAGCCCACCAAGGCCGCCGAACCAACCGCCGCCGCCGCCGAGCCCACCAAGGCTCCCGAACCAACCGCCGCTCCTGCCGAGCCCACCGCAACTGCGGAAGCAGCTGCCCCAGCTTCAGACCCCAAGTCATTGAAGATTCTTTACTGGCAGGCCCCAACCGTGTTGAATCCCCACGTGTCATCAGGCACCAAGGACTTCGACGCCGCCACCGTCATTCTCGAGCCATTGGCCCACTACAATGAGAAGGACGAATTGGTTGCCTACTTGGCCGAAGAGATCCCAACGATCGAAAATGGTGGCGTCGCTAAGGACGGTACCAGCGTGACTTGGAAGCTCAAAAAAGGCGTCAAGTGGTCAGATGGTACGGACTTCACGGCTGACGACGTAATCTTCACCTGGAAGTACGCTTCAGACCCCAAGACCGCCGCCACCACCAGCTCAAACTACACCATCATCAAAGACATCACGGCTGTTGATGCCAACACCGTGAAGATTACCTGGGCTGCCCCGACCCCGAACCCCTACGGTTCGTTCGTCAGCTTCTCAGGGATGATTCTCCAAAAGAAGCAATTTGAGAACTGTATCGGTGAAAAGGCTTTGACCGATGCTGCTTGTCAGGCTGCCAATTTGAACCCAATCGGCACCAATGCCTACATGTTGAAGGAATTCAAGCCAGGTGACACCGTTACCTACGTGAAGAGCCCAACATACCGCAACGCCGACAAGACTGCATTTGACACCGTCGAAATCAAGGGTGGTGGCGATGCTACGACCGCTGGTAACGCCGTTTGTCAGACTGCTGAAGCCGACTACGCTTGGAACCTCCAAGTGCCGAAGGCCGCCCTCGAGCCAATTTTGGCCGGTGGCAAATGTCAGCCAATCGCCGGTGGTTCATTTGGTGTCGAGCGTATCGTCATCAACTTCTCGAACCCCGATGCTGCCTTGGGCAAGAAGCGTTCAGAGCCCAGCCAGCCCCACCCATTCTTGACCAACCCCAAGGTTCGTCAGGCCATCAACATGGCCATCGACCGCAAGGCCATCGTCGAGAACCTCTATGGCCCAACCGGCGTTGCAGACTGCAACATCTTGGTTGTACCAGAATCAGTCAACAGCAAGAACACCACTTGTGAGCGTGACATCGAAGGCGCCAAGAAGTTGATGGACGAAGCCGGCTTCCCAGAAAAAGACGGCGCTCGCGCTGACAAAGATGGCAAGCCCTTGGCCCTCTACTTCCAGACCTCGATCAACACCCTTCGCCAAGGCGAACAAGCCATCATCAAGAGCAACTTGAAGGAACTCGGCATTGCCGTGAGCCTCAAGGCTGTTGACGCTGGTGTCTTCTTCTCCGGTGATGTGGGCATCGACGACACCTTGAACAAGATGTATGTCGACATGCAAATGTACACCAACGGTCCTGACGGCACTGACTCAGCTGCCTATCTCGAAGGTTGGACCTGTGCCAAGATGAACTCAGCCGAAAACAAATGGAACGGTGGCAATGACGGTCGTTACTGCAACAAGGATTATGATGCCTTGTTTGCAAAGTACAAAGCCGAATTTGACACCGCCAAGCGCACCGCTTTGGCCATCGAGTTGAATGACTTCTTGATCAAGGATAACGCTGTGATTCCGTTGGTCAACCGCCGCACACCAAATGCCATCATCAATGGTCTCGTAGGCCCAACGTACAACACGTTTGACTCGGGCTTGTGGAACATCGATTCCTGGCACAAGTAAGCTAGTCCCTAGATGGAGGTTGGGCTTGCCCCAACCTCCATCATTTGCACCCTCCTCATTCCCCCCTTTTCTCTTTGAACACCGTGGAGGTCACTCCATGACCCAATACATTATTCGTAAGATACTGGTTGCTTTTCCCACGCTATTAATCATTAGCGTGTTGATTTTTGCGGTATTAGCATTGGCACCAGGTGACCCGTTGGCGCAATTTGCCTTGAATCCAGCCATTCCAGCATCGACCCGCAATCGCATTCGCGAGCAATTTGGCTTGGACAAACCGTGGTATGTACGGTATTACAAGTGGTCCACATCAATGGTACAGGGAGAATGGGGTTATTCGTTCTCTTCAAAATCCCCCGTAATTAACATTGTGATGCAACGCATCCCGCAGACGTTGCAGGTCGTTGGGATCTCGTATTTGATTGCCATTTTGATTGCAATCCCCATCGGGGTTATTTCGGCGGTCAAACAATACACGTTTTTTGACCAAATAGCGACCTTTCTGTCGTTTATTGGTGGTTCTCTGCCCTCGTTTTTCACAGGGCTGTCGTTCATGTTGATTTTCGCAATCCACTTCCATTGGTTCCCGATTGTATATAGCACGACATTAAAAATTACTGATTTTGTCACGCTTAAACAAGCCATTAATCAGATGGTGCTACCGGTATTAGTGCTCGTCGTCCAGCAAACCGCTTCGCTAACCCGGTTTATGCGCTCATCGATGCTCGATAATTTACCCCTCGATTATGTGCGCACTGCCCGTGCCAAAGGCTTGAATGACTGGACGGTGATTACTCGCCACGTGGTGGTCAACAGTATCATCCCCGTCATCACCTTGGTGGCACTCGGTATCCCAGGAATTTTTGCCGGTGCCATCATCACCGAAAATTTATTCCGGGTGAATGGTCTTGGTCAGCTTTTGGTGACCTCCATTCAAAACTCCGATACCCCAGTAGTAATGGCACTTTCGTTCATCTTCTCGATTTTGGTAGTTATTTTCAATATGATTGCCGACATCATGTATGGTATCTTTGATCCACGCGTCAAATACAACTAAGCACTGAATAAGCGGAAGGTATCCTTTATGGCTGCAAACCCTGCGGATACAACAGCGAATGACATCGCCGAATTAGCCAACAAAAAACCCCGTACATTGTGGGGCGATGCGTGGCGCCGGTTTAAACGACATCGACTGGCCATGTTTGGCTCAATTGTGATGATTGTGATTACCGTCGGCGTGTTGATTGGCCCATATGTATGGACGGTCAGTCGCGAAGATCTTGACTTTACTGCCATCATGAGCCAACCTGTGGCTGCTCACCCCTTTGGGACAGACGACCTTGGGCGTGACCAGTTTGCCCGAGCCTTGTATGGCGGGCGGATTTCACTATCAGTCGGATTCGCCGCAATGGTTATCGCGGTATCGATTGGGACATTGATTGGTGCTATTTCGGGATATCTCGGTGGCTATGTCGACGAAGTATTGACCTTTATCACCAACTTGTTTTTGTCATTGCCCACCCTACCGTTGTTGCTCCTGACCGTCTACCTGTTCCGCAATGAGGTCACCGCCAAACTAGGACTTGAGTTTGGCATGTTTGTGATTGTGGTGGTGATGGTGGGTGTGCTGGCATGGATGCAGACGGCCCGAATTGTACGGGCGCAGTTTATTACGCTCAAACAAAAAGAATTCGTGGAAGCGGCGATTTGTTTGGGAGTCAAACGGTCAGACATCATGTTCCGGCATATTTTGCCCAATGCCATGAGCCCGATTATTGTGGCTGCCACCCTCGAAATCGGTAATGCGATTTTGAGCGAATCGACCCTATC
Organism: Roseiflexaceae bacterium; assembly: GCA_947450095.1. Classification (GTDB taxonomy): domain Bacteria; phylum Chloroflexota; class Chloroflexia; order Chloroflexales; family Roseiflexaceae; genus UBA965. The sequence goes on along the minus strand of CANFUF010000009.1, from coordinate 18,390 downwards.
CTTCCTTGGTATCGGATTCCCGCCCGACACCCCCACCTGGGGCCGGTTAGTCACCGACGGCAGCCAGTTTTTGCAAACGACTGCCCATCTGGCGTTGATTCCGGCCGCCTTGATTTTCATTACCGTACTCAGCATCAACTTCATGGGTGATGGCTTGCGCGATGCGCTCGACCCACGCTCACGCCTCTAGGACGGTCATGCAATCACTTCGCATCGCTATGCTTGCGCCCTTCGGTATTACACCGAAGGGCACTCTTTTGGCCCGTATGCTGCCCCTCGCCAACGCCTTGGTACGGGCAGGACATACGGTGCACATCATCGCGCCACCCATCCACAACCCCCAAGACGCCGGCACCACCGTCGTCCATGGCGCGGTACCCGTCACCCACACCCTAGCCCCCACATGGCCGAGTGTGGCAGGGGTCGCCCAGCAAAGTCTGGCGTTGTGGCGGGGCGCCATGACCACTACCCCCGACCTGATCCATCTGTTCAAACCTAAAGGGCAGGCGGGTCTGGCTGCCCACTACGGACGCATCGTGGCACCACACATCCCGCTGGTAGTCGATTGTGACGACCGCGAGGGGCGTGGGGGCTGGAATGACCAGCTGGCTTACCCGGCCAGCGCTAAAGCATTGTTTAATTGGCAAGAAGGGCGCCTGCCCCAAATCGCCCAGAGCGTCACCGTGGCCAGCCGCACCCTCGAAGGGCTGGTGTGGGCCCAAGGAGTGGCCAGCGAACGAGTGTTTTATTTGCCCAATGCAGCGGATCTCGGCCAGACATCGGCCCCCGCCCTGCGCACACCAGCGCGGCTATTGTTGTACACGCGCTTCTGGGAGTTTCGCCTCGCCGACCTCGTCAGCACCATGCGCCACATCATCGGTGCGCGCCCCGACATCCAACTGACTGTAATTGGCAGTGGTGAGCATGGCGAAGAGCGCCAATTACACGAATTGGCGCACGCCGCGGGGATTGATGCCCATCTCGACATCCGCGGTTGGATGCAACCCCGCGATATTCCGGCGGTGCTCGCCGAGGCGGGGGTGGCACTGGTACCCGTCGATGATACCTTGATCAACCGGGCCCGGTGCTCGGCCAAACTGCTGGAATTACTGGCGGCCGGCTTGCCGGTGGTGGGCAATGATGTGGGTGAGATGCGCACGTTTGTGCAGACCGGCAGCAACGGCATCCTCACGCCCCCCCGTCAACCCCAGGCCCTGGCTGATGCGGTGCTCGCATTGATGGCCGACCAGCAGCGCTGGCTGGCGATGCAACAGGCAGCCTACCACAGCGCCTTACAGCACACCTGGCAGAGCCGCGTCAACGCCGCCGTAGCCGCCTATAGCGTCGCCTTACAATAAGGCGAGTCCGATCAACACAGCGATGGCGGCGCTGGCAATAAACAGCCCTTGGTCGCGCAGGTCACGCCATTGAAAACCGCCGCGCGCGGGTGTTTCGTAGCGCACACCCCGCCAATAAGTGACGGTACCAATGCGTTGTTGTTGGCGCAAGCGCTGGATGATGACGGCAGCATGCCCGATGCCCACCACCAACAACGCGACGCCCATGAGGCGGGCGGACACGACATGATTAGCGGCTACGAGTAACAATACGAGGGTGGCCAATGGCCAGCGCCAGATTGGCGCAATTGAGATGCGATTCATACTATCTGTACTCCAAAAAACGAAATTCGGTCATTGCAAATGACTACAGTATAATAACGCTACCTAGACAATTTTTGTTCTCAAAAGGCGCGCACAATGACACAATCTTCACATACTTCACCAACACTACACAAAACCTCGCGAGGATTGTTTGGGCATGTGGTGCGGGCGTTGTTATGGATTTTTATGGTGAGCTGTATCTATATCGGTATCGTGACCTACTTTGTGATCCGCCAAAGTCAACAGGACCATACCCAAACCGCCGATGCCGCAATCGTACTGGGGGCAGCGGTGTGGGTCGGTAATCCGTCACCCGTGCTCAAAGCCCGTCTCGACCATGCGCTCATGCTCTACCAACAAAAAACCGTCGCCACCATCATCGTCACCGGTGGTACCGGCAACGGCGACAACATGTCGGAAGCTGCAGCCAGCGCGAGTTATCTCGAAAATCTAGGCGTACCAGCCACGGCTATTCTGCAAGAAAACAGCGGGCGCTCGACATACCAAAGCCTTAAAGCAGTAGCAGGACTCGCCCAAACCCATAACATTCACAGTGTGTTACTCGTAAGCGATTCATTCCACATGTTGCGCTCACTCAAAATGGCAGGTGACTTGGGTTTTACGGCTTACGCATCACCAATCGCCATCTCGACAAGTTTCACTACAGTCCTTCGTACATGGCAATATATACTGCGCGAAGCAATAGCCTATACGTCGTATTTGTTTACCAATCATTGATTTGCATCGTCTCGCACAGGTCACGCACAGGTCACGCGGAACGGCTCTGCTTAGACCGCAGCAGGCTGCGGCGCTACTTCCGCGGGCGGTTGACCACCGACCGAGGCGATTCGCCTTGGAGCATACGGGCGATCTCAAGCGCCGCAAACTGCTGTAAGCGCACCAAAGAAGCCTCAGAATACCAGGCGATATGGCAGGTGAGCAGACAATTGGGGGCGTTGCGCAAGGGATGATCAGCCGGCATCGGTTCGACGTCGAGCACATCCAAGGCCGCACCTGCGATTTGGCCGGCCTGCAAGGCCGCCGCAAGGTCGGCGCTATGCACCACCCCGCCCCGGGCCGTGTTGATGAGGTAGGCAGTTTTTTTCATTTGCGCCAACGTGGTCGCCCCCACAAAATGCCGGGTCTGATCGTTGAGTGGCAAGTGCACACAGATGATGTCACTGGTGGCAAAGACCGTTTCGGCGGATACACCCGCCACCTGGTGCGCCGCAAACACCTCCGCCGCCACGTAGGGGTCGTAGGCCTGCACCTGCATGTTGAAGGCCTGGGCGCGCTTGGCGACTTCTTTGGCGATATTACCAAAGCCTAGCAACCCCACTGTTTTGCCAGCCAAACCCATGATGGGATGAAAGGTGTTGTCGTTCCAGCGCCCGGCGGTGACATCATTGACGATGGCAGGGATTTTGCGCACCATCGCCAACAACAACGCCAAGGTGTGGTCGGCCACTTCTTGGACGCCGTAATCAGGCACATTCACCACCATCACGCCATGCTCGGTCGCCGCCGCCACATCCACACTGTCATAACCGACCCCATAGCGCACGACCATTTTGAGGTTGGGCAGGGCGGCAAAAACCTCGCGGGTGATAGGGGCATATTGATTGAGTAAGGCCACCGCATCACCACACTGGGCGATGACATCGGCAGCAGTACGACATTGACGGCCAATCACGGTGCACCCCAGTGGCTCCAAAATCGCCCGTTCGTAATCGAGATGGGTGTAGGTGTAGTCGGTCACATATACGTTTGGCATGGTAGTAGCCTTTCTGGTTGCTATTGCTACGGAACTGTATCCACTTAGCCGGCCTGCATGGTTTCGAGCACGGCAATGATGTATTCGAGCCAGGCAGTACCCACGGCTTGACGAGTAAAACGCACAAACTGCGGGCCGATTTTGACGATGCGGTCGCGTAAATAGCGCCGTTGCAAGCGAGCCCGCACCACTTCGTTGCCGTCGGGCAAACGAATGATGTATTCTTGCTCCGAGGCTACCACCGACGGCACGCCCACCTGGAGGGCCAGGCATTTGATGTGCAACCACGTCAATAGATTCTCGACGGGGTCGGGTGGACGCCCAAAGCGGTCACGGAGCATTTGGCGCAAGCCGCGCACCGCCGCCACCGTCTGGGCTTCGGCCATGTGCTGGTAGGTCGACAAGCGCACTTGGTCGTCGGGGATGTAGTCGACGGGCAAAAAGGCGTTCAAGGGGATGTCAACGGTGACCAAGGGCGTCACCAACACCTTTTCGTCGACCTTGATGTGGCGTTGCAAATGCGCAGGCGCCGGGCTGGGTTTGGCGGTCGGCGTAGTGGTCGGCGTGGCAGTGGCAGCGACTGGTGTAGCTTGCTGTTGGTCGAAACGGAGCTTCATGGCGCGTACTGCTTGTTCGAGCAGGCGCGAATAGAGGTCAAAGCCCACCGCCGCGATTTGGCCGCTTTGTTCGGCACCCAGCACATTGCCGGCACCGCGAATCTCGAGGTCGCGCATGGCGATGCGGAACCCCGCCCCGAGCTCTGTCGCCTCTTGGATGGCTTGTAGCCGTTCGTGGGCCTCGACAGTCAATGGACGGCCGGGAGGAATACACAGGTAGCAATAGGCCCGTTGGGTGCTGCGCCCCACCCGGCCACGCAACTGATAGAGCTGCGCCAAACCATAAAAGGGGGCATCGTCGATGATGATGGTATTGGCCGACGGCACATCGAGGCCGTTTTCGATGATGGTCGTACAAATCAGCACATTGGTTTTGCCGGTGTAAAAATCGAGCATGACCCGTTCGAGCTGATGTTCCCCCAATTGACCATGGCCGACGCCGATTTTGGCGTGGGGCATGAGGCGTTGCACCACATCGGCGAGGTGATATATCGATTGCACGCGGTTGTGCACCACATAGACTTGGCCGTCACGCTCGAGCTCGCGCTCGATGGCGTCTTTGATTTGGCGTTCGTCACGCTGGATGAGGTAGGTTTTGACGGGCATGCGATCTTCGGGGGGCGTTTCGATCACACTCAAATCGCGTATCCCTGCCAGCGACATATGCAAGGTACGTGGGATGGGCGTGGCCGTCAGGGTCAACACGTCGATACCCGCTTTGAGTTGCTTGAGGCGCTCTTTGTGGCGCACCCCAAAGCGTTGTTCTTCGTCGACAATCAACAAGGCCAGGTCTTTGAATTGGACGTCGTTGGACAAAATCCGGTGGGTGCCAATCAATATATCGACAGTGCCCCGGGCAGTGCCGGCCAAAATTTCGGCTTGTTGTTTGGCGTTGCGGAAGCGCGAAATCAGCTCGATGTTGAACGGAAACGCCGCCATGCGCCGGCTAAAGGTTTCGTAGTGTTGTTGGGCCAGCACGGTGGTGGGGACGAGCACCGCGACTTGTTTGCCATCTTGGATGGCCTTGAAGGCGGCCCGGAGTGCCACTTCGGTTTTGCCAAAGCCCACATCGCCACACACCAAACGATCCATGGGGCGGTCAGATTCCATGTCGTGTTTGACATCGGTAATGGCGTTGACCTGCCCGCTGGTTTCGGTATAGGGGAAGGCCGCTTCGAATTCGCGTTGCCACTGATTGTCGGGGGCAAAGGCGTGGCCTTTGCTGGTGCTGCGTTTGGCGTAGATGGCCAACAACTCGTCGGTCAGGTCTTCGACCGATTTGCGCGCTTTGCGTTTGGCACGCTCCCATTCTTGGGTGCCGAGGCGGGTCAAGGCGGGTTCGGCGTCACCCGAGCCAATGTAGCGCGACACGCGGTCGACTTGGTCGACGGGCACATATAGGCGGTCGCCGGCGGCATAGCGCAGGTTGAGGTATTCACGTTCGATGTTGTCGATGGTGCGGCGAATCATGCCGTCGTAGACCGCGATGCCGTGCTCGATATGCACCACATGGTCGCCTGCTTGGAGCCCGCGCAAAAACGCCGCCCGCTCTTGGGTGTGGCGGTCGTCGCGCTCGGCGCGTTTGGGTTTGGCGGGGGTGCGGCGTTGGGTCCAGCCAAAAATCTCGGCGTCGCTATAAATCGTCAACCCCAACAGCGGCGACGACCAGCCGGCATCGATGGCCGCATGTACCACATGCAGGTTGCTGACGTCACTGCCAGCCTCGACCACCATTTCGTGCAGGCGGGCGGCTTGGGGCGTCACCAAAAAGACCTGTTGGGCCGTCGCCAAGCGCTGACTTATGTCAACGACCAATTCTTTGAGGCGGCCACCATACAAATCGACGCCGCGAAACAATTCGCTGGGGAGGGATTGCACCTCGGCCTCCGGCAGGATTTCGGCAAAGGCCAGGTCGGCATGCGCCAAATGGATGATGGGACCGACATCTGACCGCGTCAACGATTCCCGCCACGGCAAGACCACGGTGGGGTACCACGGTGGCAATTCGCCGTTTTGGACATGTTGCAGGCGGCGTTGCTCGTGCTGGTAGCTGTATTCGCTGGCCATTTGCACCACCAGCACCGGCTCGCTCACCAGCAAGGGTGCATTGGCGGGTAAGTAGTCGAGCAGACTGGTCTGGAGGTGCTGGTCGGCAAAAAACGGCGCCAACAAAGTACGCCCCTCGAAGCGCTCGTCGTGGCGTAGGCGCTCGACGAATTGTTGCCATTCGAGGCGGGCTTCGTCGCGGAGCATGCTGATGTCTTGGGCATCGAGCCAGGTCAACACGGCGGGCAAGCGGTCGTGGGCGTATTCGTGAGCGGGGCCGATGGTGATGGTCTGGAGCGTGTCGGTACTGCGTTGGGTGACGGGGTCAAACAAGCGCAGGCTGTCGATTTCGTCACCAAAAAACTCGATGCGCAGTGGTTGGGGCGAGTGCAAGGGAAAAATGTCGACAATTCCGCCGCGCCGATTGAGGTCGCCTGGCTCGCTCACCGCCGCGCCGACGCGGTAGCCCAAGGCTTGCCAGCGCCGCAGGAGCTGGAGCGGGTCAATGCGTTGGCCAAGGCTGACGGTCACACTAGCCGCCTGCAAATCGGCCGGCGCCAGGGTCGGTTGCAACAAGGCCCGCACCGAGGTGACGATCAGCGCCGGCGTAGTGGTCTGTTGCAACGCATACAAAGCCCGCAGGCGGGCGGCAGTGGTATCGACGCCCGGCGCCATCGGCTCGTAGGGGATGGCATCATTGGGCACAAAGTGGTAGACGGGGTAATCGGGTAGCCATTGGGCCACATCGTCGCAGATGCGCTGGGCGTCGTCGGGCGAGGCCACCACCAACACCAGCGGCTGGGCAGATTGGGCCGCATAGGCGGCCAGCCACGGCGCCACCACCGCTTTGCGCACCCCGGCGATGTGGAGGTGGGGAGCGGTGGTGGTACGAGCGGCCACGAGGGCGGGGTGTTGCGCGATTTGGGCCGTAATCTGCGCCAGGGTAGCGGGCATAATCAACCTTTCGAACATGGAAAAATGCGCTAGGCGGGTGGGACGATTTTGCGTTGCCAGTAGCGCGTCAAGCCCTGCCAGCTCATCTCGACCGAGGCCCCTTTTTGGTAGGCAGCAATCCCGTCAGGGGTCGCTTCTTCACCCATTTCGGCGGTGGCGGCGGCCCGCAACAAGGCGATTTGGTCGGCGTCAGCCACGCCGGCGTCTATCCAGCCGCGGATCAAATGAGCCCAGGCCCAGTTGTTGCGTTGCACCGCGGCCAAATGGTTTTCTACATCAAATACCGCTCCAAAATGGGTCAAACAGAGGGCGGCAGGCTGGTAGGTACGCAGGGTGGCCAGTGTAGCATCCCAGGCCTCGAGGTCGATATCGGGGGGTGGTGTGGCTGGGCGCACATAGCGGAAGCCCGGCATGCGGATGCCGGCGGTGTCCCCCACAAAGACCACACGGTCAGATTGGCGCACGTACATCAGGTGGTGGATGGCGTGGCCGGGGGCGTCGATGACGGTGAATTGCTGGTCGCCGATGGTAAGCAACTCACCCCCGGCCAACTGGATCATTTGCGCAGCCGGGACGGCCAAAAAATCACCCCACAGCGTAGCCATAGCATCGCCATAAATCCGGGTGGCGCTACGGAGCAATTTGGAGGGGTCGATCAGATGGGGGGCGCCACGCTGGTGCACATAGACCACCAGCTGGGGATTGGCCAACAGCAGGCTGCCAATGGCGCCGGCATGGTCGAGGTGGATGTGGGTCAGCAACACGGCGCCGATGTCGGCCAGCGTCAGCCCCACCGTGGCCAGTGCCGCCGTCAAGGCGGGCAGACAGACCGCAGGACCGGGATCCACCAATATCGGCACGCTGCCGCGAATCAGATAGCAGGCAATGGTGCCACTGCGCCCCAAATGCAGGGTGTCAATGGTCACAATATCAGCAGGTAATTGGTGCATAGTCGCACTCCACACGATGACGCCGTTATGATGACCACGCATCATCACAACGGCGTCGGCTATTCAGCGCATCCGCTTAGACCGTGGCGGTGGCGTCGGCGATGGCACGCCATACGCGCTCGGGGCGCATCGGGATATCCATGGCGGTGACGCCGAGATGAGCCAAGGCATCAACCACGGCATTGGCGGTGGCGGGGGTCGAACCGACGGTGGCGGCCTCGCCGATCCCCTTGACACCCAACGGATTGAGAGGGGTAGGGGTTTCGGTTTTGTCCAGCACGAAATCGGGGAAGTTGTCGGCGCGGGGCAGGGCATAGTCCATCAACGAGCCACTCAACATCTGGCCGTTTTCACTATACACTACCTCTTCGTACAAGGCCTGGCCAATGCCTTGGGCCAACCCGCCGTGGACTTGGCCGGCCACCAGCATTGGGCTGATGCGCGGACCGCAGTCGTCGACGGTGTAATACTGGGCGACCCGCACTTCACCAGTGGCGGGAGTGACTTCGACTACCGCCAAATGGGCGCCGAAGGGATAAATCAACTCGGCCGGGCGGAAAAACTCCGTCGCGTCCAGCCCCGACGTCACCCCTTCGGGCAACTTGTCGGTGTAGGCCCGTTTGGCAATCTGCACCAACGTGAGTCCGCTATCGGGGGCACCTTTGACGCTATAGCGCCCTTCGACAAACTCCACATCTTCGGGGGCGGCTTCGAGCATATGGGCGGCGATTTTGATGGCTTTGGCACGCACCAGCTTGATGGTCTCGACCAAGGCGCCACCACCAATCGCCAGGCTGCGGCTACCCATGGTGCCTTGACCCATGGGGGTGTTGGATGTGTCACCCGATTTGACAATCACGTTGTCGAAATCAGCTCCCAATTGGTCGGCCACAATCTGGGCAAAGGTGGTATACAAGCCTTGGCCGTGGGGGGAGGTGCCGGTAAAGACCGTCACGGTACCGTTGGGCTCAACCCGCACCGTCGCGCTTTCGTACGGGCCAAACCCACACATTTCAACATAGCAGGCAAAGCCCAACCCCAGCAAGGTATCGCTTTTGCCGGCGGCATAGTCGGCGCGGCGCTGGGCTTGGGTGGCCAGCAAGACCGGATAATTGCTGACTTCGACCAATTTGCGGATGGCACGGTCATATTCGCCGCTATCGTACAAGGGGCCGGTTGGAGTTTTATAGGGGAACTGCTGGGGCTCAATGAAGTTGACCTGGCGCACCACCACGGGATCGATGCCCAATTCATCGGCGACGGCATCCATCATGCGCTCGATGTAATAGGCCGCTTCGGGGCGACCGGCACCCCGGTAAGCCGCCACGGGGGTGGTGTTGGTATAGACACAGTCAATGGTGCCATCGATGACGGGGATTTTGTAGACGCCTACCGCCATCATGCCGGTCAAATTGGGCAAGCCGGCAGCCATCGGGTAGGCCCCGATATCGGCGACGATATGGAAGCGCAGGGCTTCGACGGTGCCATCGGCGCGTACCGCACAGCTGAACTCACCCACTTGGCCACGGCCATGGGTGGTGGCGGTCATATGCTCGATGCGCCCTTCGAGCCACATCAACGGGATGCGGTGCAGGCGGGCCAAGGCGGCCACGGCGGCGTCTTCGGGGAACATGCCGATTTTGACGCCAAAGCCACCACCGACGTCGGGGGCCACCACCCGGATCAGGTTTTCGTCCATACCCAACACTTCGGCCAGGCTACCTCGGTTGAGGTGGGGGGCTTGGGTGCTACTATAGACAGTCAGGCCTTCGCCGAGGGGATCGGGGTAGGCGGCGACGGCGCGCCCTTCCATCGAAACGCCGGCCAGGCGTTGGTTGACCAGGCGGCGGCTGACGACTTTGTGGGCGCGGGCAAAGATGGCATCGGCATCGCCCACTTTTTTGGTCCAGGTATGGTGGACATTGCTGGTCATGTCTTTGAACAACACGGGGGCATCGGGGCGCATGGCTTTTTCGGCATCGATAGCAGCCGGGAGCACATCGTAATCGACCTGCACCAACGCCACGGCGTCTTCGGCAATTGCGGCCGAGGTGGCAATCACGGCAGCCACGATTTGGCCCACATAGCGCACGGTGCCAAACGAAATCGGGTAGTGGCTGTGGGGGCGTTTGGCCAGGCCATCGAGCTCACTCGAACCTTCGCCACTGGCGCCGATGGGCATGGGGCCACACAGTTTGGCGATATCTTGGCCAGTGACCACGGCGGTCACGCCGGGCACGGCCAGGGCGGCGCTGGCGTCGATGCCGGTAATGGTGGCGTGGGGGTAGGGCGTGCGCACAAAGGCCACATGCTGCATCCCCGCCAACTTCATATCGCCCACATACGCGCCACGCCCAACAATCAAGCGAGGGTCTTCTTTGCGCTTTACCTGTGCGCCAATCAATGATGCATACGCCATAACACGTACCTTTCGAGTCCGTATAAAGGGAAATATTCAATGAGTACCGACATAGTCAATATTATAACGCATGTGGAATAATGGAGAATTGAAAATGGAGAATGGAAAATGGCCTGGCGCTATATCATCATGCCACCCACCTCAACGCACGGACGTGTTGTCATGCGTTGCATGACAAAGCCGCAGCAGGCTGCGGCTCTACTGCGGCTCGATGATGTCCCCAAATGATGATCTGGGCGGTGTGCGGCATATGCACGCACCCCAATGAAACCAATTATTTCATGTGAATGATGATGTTAAGACCATAATCAGAATAATACGACCAATATATTTTGTAACCATCAAATTCTTCCTGTTGCATCCCGTCGCTGTCCCGCGTCCAGCTCATGAGTTGACGCAAATACACAGGAATGCCCAATTCTTGCAGCATACACGCAGTACCGGTCTGGTCTATACTTTCAAATAACGTTGCACTACCCCGACCTTTCAACATTAGAGAATGCCCATCATCCATTACTTCCACAAAATCAGAATTGGTCAATTTGCACGTTGCCACCGCCGCAGTGATAGCCGTCGAGGAGCCAATGCTACACGCCACCAATTGCAGACACAGGATTGCCAGCATCACAATGCGCCACATATCGATACTCGCTTTCTTTCTAAACAACAAACGAAGTATACCTTTTATTATGTCCACATATGTGGTTTTTTATTTTTGAAAAAAAATCAGGGCGCCAGCGGTGAATTGGCGACCAGCATCTACCCTCGGCGCCCTACGCCACGATTAATGCCTAGCCGGGGATTATTTGAGCGGCAGGGTGCGATTAAACATCTGGGCGCGGGCGATCCAATCGGCGATGACGTCGTCATCATCGAGCAGGGCCTCGTCCACCACCACAAACCCGCGCATGCGATTGGGTTTACTGGCGAGGGGGCGCACCCCGGCCTGCGCCAAGGCCTCGTCAAAGGCGTCGGGCCCCACCCGCACCATCATGCCGTCGCCAAACACCCCCACCAGCATGTGGCCCCGCCCAAAAAAGACTACCCCGCCAAACATCCGTTTGTGGGGGGCATGGGGCAATAGCTCGGCGATGCGCTCGTAGAGCACGGTTGAATAGGCCATAGAGTTGCTCACAATCGCTAGCGGAGGCGGGGCGGATTACCAGCAGATATCGGGGCGCAGGCCACTGCGGTCACGGGTAATATCGAGCTCTTCGCCTTCCTCCAGCGGACAGGTCTGAAAAAATTCGCGCAGCGATAGCGCCGGCGCCGTCAAGCACTGATACTCGGCGTACGACAGCACCACCGCCGTGGGCGCCCCCTGCACGGTAATGATTTGGGCTTGCCCCGTAGCGGCTCGGTCGATCACGGCGCGCAATTGCTTTTTGGCGACAGCCAATGGCCAAATGTTGGTCATGGGGTGGGCCTCCTTGTGACTAACAAAAAACTACACGTATTAAAACCTCATGCATTATCGTCAACAGGCCCCGTATTAGGCGCTGATAACCAGGCACCTAAATGGGTCGGTAAAAACCATTCGCGCCAGAGTTGTTCATAATGCTGTGGTAAATTCGCAAGCAATTCCCATAAATCTGTTACTGCATTAGGAATCATATACGCCGCAAATAATTGTTCCACTTCTGTCAATTTATTCGCTTTGTGCTCTTTTGGATCGTTCTGAGCTACGTCTAACTGACCGGTCGTATGATATTGTCGTAGCTGCTCACCAAGTATCGTGATTAAATTACAAATGTCTATTTCGCCCCAAAAATCATATTGCATGTTTCGCTTTGCAAACTGCCGTGACATCCGAACCATTTTGTTATCTTGATAGGAATGAGCCACACCTTGTAACTCAACATATTGATACACAAATGTATGAAACGCTGCGAGTAATTTGGCACGTTTGCCGTACCAACGTAGCGCACGAATACCATGTTCCAACGACAGGTTGTTCGTCACTGGCACATAAATTGTGCGCGTTTTTGCAGAAGCGTAATTGCTGTGTTGTGGGACGAGGACTTTATCAATGTAGTCGTTCAAACAGACAAAATAACACTGTTTGTGTTCAAGATCCGCCACCACAAGCAACACCGGTACCCCATAACCCATACGTTCGACAGTAATCAATTCAGCTGTTTCTAGCGTAATAGGAATAACCTCAATTGTAGCTTTTTCATGCTTACTGCGTGGCTTTTGCGCATATTTCAGCTCATTCTTGCGCGGACTGACCTCGATGGTTGTGATTTGTATATTTTCCTTGCTTTTTAATTGCACAAACACATGCTCCCCAAGGGTCGCTGTGCGCGCCAACTGGGGTTGTGTCGATTTGAATATCTCTACTGCAAAATCAATGCCGTAGTCCGGATGATATTCCCTGAGCACAAATCCATTATTTTGCTCCAACGTATGTTTAAGCAATGCACTCCCATCATTGTCGCTAAGGGGTGTGGGTGTAGGCTGGTTGGGATTTTCCATCAGTCGCCCTTTCTACGATTAATCTATCATCATTACTATACTTAATTCCGCGCGCGCCCGCACAATAATTTCTTTGCGGCTCACACGGAGACCCCACTGCGCTTTGCGCCATGGGGTGACGGGGGAAAGGACGCGCCATGCCACCCACCCCAACGTCATGGCATGCCGCCCACCCACACTACCGTCATGGCATGCCGCTCAGCGGAGTGCCATCTCCCTGCGGGTCGCCACAATCCTTGTGCACACACGAGACCCCACTGCGCTACGCGCCATGGGGTGACGGGGGAAAGGACGCACCATGCCACCCACCCCAACGTCATGGCATGCCGCCCAGCGGAGTGCCATCTCCCTACGGCTTGCCACAATCCTTACCTACCACACGGAGACCCCACTGCGCTTCGCGCCATGGGGTGACGGGGGGAAAGGACGCGCCATGGGGTGACGCCGGGAGAAAAGCGCACCATGGGGTGACATAGGTGGGAGTGGTTTTCTTATTTTTGGAAAAAAACATCAGTGCGCCAGCGGTGAATTGGCGACCAACATCTACCCTCGGCGCCCTACGCCACGACCAATGCTCAGCCGGTGATTATTTGGGCGGCAGGGTACGATTAAACGTCTGGGCGCGGGCGATCCACGCGGCGATGACGTCGTCGTCATCGAGCAGGGCCTCGTCCACCACCACAAACCCGCGCATGCGTCCCTGCGGCATTGCATGGCACATGCAATGTCCGTGGCGCCCTACAAGGACGCCACGACATATGTGCTCCGGCGCCCGACATCGTAAGGGCGAATCATGCCGGCGAATTCATTCGCCGCTATTCGCCCTTTAGGCCATAGCGTTGCTCACAATCACTAGCGGAGGCGGGGCAGGATTACCAGCAGATATCGGGGCGCAGGCCACTACGGTCACGGGTAATATCGAGCTCTTCGCCTTCCTCCAGCGGACAGGTCTGAAAAAATTCCAAGAGCGATAGCGCCGGCGCCGTCAGGCGCTGGTACTCGGCGTACGACAGCACCACCGCCGTGGGCTCCCCCTGCATGGTAATGATTTGAGCTTGCCCCGTAGCGGCTCGGTCGATCACGGCGCGCAATTGCTTTTTGGCGACAGCCAATGGCCAAATGTTGGTCATGGGGTGACCTCCTTGTGACGTGAGATGGTGCGATAGCCCTATCATACAAACAATCGTTGTGGGTATCAAGGGGGGAAGTGAGGTGATAAACCCAACATCAATTCTAGGCTCAACCATTACTAGACTAAGATGAACGACTAGTAAATTAGTACCTCTCACTCATTACATCGTAGTTTTACGCTGAACAAGTTTATCTACACGCTCATAATACAATTGTAATTTACTAAATTTATGAGTGAACATCTTTAGGTCTTCATTGTTGAGTCGCACCTTGCACCAATACCTATACGACAACAAAAAGCAGTGCTCAAACAGCAATGAATCAGGAAGTATAGAAACCCGATATGTATATCGTTCCATAGGCAGCATAATGTGCCGACCATATCTTGCGGGCAACCAGAATGGTGGCTGTGATAGTTCATATCGACGATGCCGCTTTGCCGTATGCAATGTACGTTGATCTTTTGTTAGTGGTATCGATCGTTCTTGATTAATAGTGTCCCAAGCAATAACTATTGCACTATCAAAATCCGCAGACTTCAGCTTTTCATCACACAGCCCAAATAATAGCCCCGCCGTTATCGATCGAATCCAAGTCTGCTCATTCACGCGTATGTGCGCTACTATTTCTGTGCTCACTAAATTCAAATCATCATTTAAATATAGTGGCAAGATAACCGTTTGTTGTCTAGTGTGATTTAAGATTTTTGTATTTCCCTTCACCCAGCTGAGAATTGAGTCACCAGGCGCATATTCTTTCATTTGGGCATATTTATTCAACATTCCAACATAAAATCCTTTCATTATTGCTTGATCATCAATACTTTTCTCATTATTATGTATAGCACAAGAAGGCACCTTGTTAGGGTAATAAGCTGTCCCTTTCGGAAGATGAGTAAAAAGACCATGCGGCGGGGTGTGTTCTTTTGTAAGTTTTTCAGTCATATTGGATACCCCGCAATAGTAGCAGGTAGAAATTTGCGTTACTTTGCCCATGGTACTCGCTCCACTGTACCAGGCGCTGTATTCCTTAATCGATTGCGATGATAGCCGTCGTATCCGATAACAGCCAAAATTGTCAATTCCAATACATACAAAAATACCGATAAGTACTGAAATGTTTCATCGTCTTCTAGTGCATTATTTTTACTTTGCGAATTATCTGCATGAATATAAGAATTTCGCATTTCGGTTAGAAGTCTAGGTATATCATATTTAGTTTTGCCGGATTTAGACAGTTTTTGTGCTAGCTCTGTTGAATAATTACTTACATCTGCTGAAATACCTAAATACCCAAAAAGCAAGCGGAATTTATCAGCCTCATACTTTAATGACGTATAACCTTCTTTGGACATATATTTGGTACGCTCCACAATATACTGATAAGCTATTGTCTCAAATGCAACTTGCACCAAAATAATTGAATTGGGCACATAGGTCGACACATTTGCTTGATTGTATGTCACGACTGCACGACGGAGAAATTCATAATCTTGCCATGAATCATCATTTAATGAATCAATATACTGCGTAAATTTGGGAAATAATTCCTCAATGTAATTGGTATCACCATCAGGATGTGTCCACACATCAAAAATATTTTGATAATTATGCCATCGTTCTAAAGGCACTGTCCATGATTCATATACAAGTTCACCATTTTTATGCCCAGAAATCAACGGTACAAAATTCAATGAACCCCGTAGAAATGAAAGCGTAAGACCTAACGCCTTTGTATGACGCAAAACATCATGTGGGCAGAACGCTTTGCCTGTCTGGTGAGTAATTTTCACAAGATGTGTTATACCAAATCCAACCGAGTTTTTCATCTTCTGTGTTTGCTCGGTAGATTTCAATACATGTCTCATTTCAATATCAAATTCTTTATATTGTAGCCGCACACAATCTAATCTAGTACTACTGCTACCCTGTTTTACAAAGTGGAATCTATGCGAAAAAAACTGCTCAAAATTATAAATATGTAACCGTAACTCATCAACATTTGTTGTATCGGTACCTTGAACAATTGCCATTGTTTTCTGCACGTATGTTACACAATACCGACCATTCTCATCAATATCAGGCACTTGCGACAACACTAATACATCAAAATATGCATCCGCAAATTTGATCTCTGTTGCATCCTGCATAATTTTCCAATTGTATGCATTTGCATCAACACTAACACACCGAAACTGAATGCTCGGATGTGGCTGATAGTATAGGGTCGCAAATATCTGACACTTAATCTTGTTCTTCTCACTACGAACATATCCAACAGCAGTTTTCAACTTTACATGATCTGCTTGTTCATTTTCAACATACTCTGCATTAAAGAGCTGGTTGTTGTCCGCTTGTGGTTCAGTCATATGCGTCTCCTTCACAAATCGAAAATCAATTAATCACTCCCCATCCTCCTCCACCGCACTACCCACCAGCCCCATGCGGTACTTGATGTCGTAGTTGATGATGTAATCGAGCTCCTCGTCTGTGAAGCCGTAGTGCTGTGCAAGCACACGGTCAATCTCGTCGATGATGTGTTTGGATTTTTTTGCGTAAACTGTGTAACTTCCCGTGCTTCCACGCATTAAATGCTTCGCATTTTTTTGGTAATCAATCATAAGTGTTTTGCAAATTTCACAAAGTTGCGCAATGAACTCCTTATCTTTTGGATAGTTAAATCGGAAGCCAAAAAGCATGTAGTCCTTCAAGTTAAACGTATCAAATGTGGCAACATAATAAAACCAGAATATGCTGCTGTTGAACAGCGAGACTATTACATCTCTTTGGATATCACTTCGAAATGAGACTGTTTTATTTGATGTAGTGTCATAAGGCCATGGATAATTTATGAATAATTTCCAATACAAGCCACCAGCTGAACGATACTGCATACAATTAGAAGTATCTGTCTTAATCACATAACTATTTACCAGCTGATGTTTTTGGATTTTACTCATTATTGATGATTCAATATTATTCGCTACTTTTGGATAGTAGTGAGGATTTGAAATGTCATATAAATCAATATATGTTGAATAGTCTATCGAGTTGAATAATCCGTCTCTCATTTCTTGATTCCACTTCAATTGTCCTGTGGCATGCCTTTTTTCTTTTAAACCGTTTACTCCAATATATACGGCAGTTGCTATATTTGCAGCTTTTCCACCCGAGAACAACATTGCTGGCCTAAAGTGAAAAAATGAAACCCATGTTTCATTGAACGAATTTTGGAACGCTTGTATAAATGAAGTCATTCCTTTAGTAGCAAATCCCGCGAGAGGAATCACGAATGAGTGTCTTCCCGAACGTAGAAGTATTTTTGAACACCGTTCAAATACCATTGGGTATAAATTAAAAGTAGCTTTAGTTGTATATGGTTGTAAAATTTTATAATTAAACGCTTTCTCAAAGTACTCCACATACGGCGGATTGCCCACGATGACGTCGAATCCACCACGATTCTCGATAATCTCGTAAAACTCGCTACACCAGTGGAACGGGGTGTGGCTTTTGAGCCATTTGCTATAGGCCGCACGATTGCGCACATCGACGCCATACAAGGCCGCCAAGCGCTGATTCAGCGCCTCGGCAGTTTCGGACAGCTGCATCGTCACCGCTTGTTTGTCGGCATACGATGAGCCCATGTCGCTCTGTTGTTTGCGATATGTTTTGACCACGTGTGCCAATGCCTCGAGCTTGTCACGGAGCACACTTTTGGTGCCAAACAAATCCATGTCGATATTGGTATTCTCGGCCGTCGTCTGGGCATCGGCCAGCCGAGCATAGCCCACCAGCGTGTTGCCGGCGCGAATGTTGAAATCGATGTCTGGCAATGGTTCAAGTGCCGCAAGGTCACTAATCTGGGCCGTCAGCTTGAGAAACAAGCGCAGTTTGCAGATTTCGACCGCTTCTTCCATGATGTCGACCCCATACAAATTGTTGACCATGATGCGCTTGAGCACCGTATAACTCTGGCTTTTGTGGGTGTGGATGTCACGCAATACTACCTCGGCCGCATCCGCATACCCAGCCAACGCCTGGTCAGCACGCAATACCGCCATGCGGTCGAGACACGCATCATAAATAGACTTGAGGATGGTCAAGGCCGCAAACAAAAACGCCCCCGACCCTACCGTTGGATCGAGCACGCTTAACGTCTGCAAGCTATTCCAAAGCGTCATTACTTGCGCGATATCCGCTCGAGCAATCACGTCTTGCAAAAACTGACGCACGTCGAGATTATGCGTAATAAGGTGATTGGTGATTGGTGATTGGTGATTGGTGATTGGTGATTGGTGATTGGTGATTGGTGATTGGTGATTGGTGATTGGTGATTGGTGATTGGTGATTGGTGATTG
>CANFUF010000008.1 GCA_947450095.1 Roseiflexaceae bacterium | reverse complement strand
CAGGACAACAATCAGTACGATTATAAATAGTTACATTGGTGACATCACGTGTATATCCCAAATCAAGTTGTAACCAACTATTATTTTCTCCATTTGTGGCTGTGTAATTTGTAAAATTTCCATCGATAGCTAGTGAGGCACCCCAGCTAAGTAATGTTGATGATTGGCTTGCGGTCATGCCAGTGTTGTTGTAGATCGTGTCGGTGGGGGTAGGGGTAGGGGTGTCGGTGACCGCCATGGGCTGCGCAATCGACGATTTTGCAGCCACATGGGGTTGGTTGTTGACGAACGTGAAGAACACAATCAGCAATGTCACAATGGTGATGACGCTGTAGTTTACTCGTTGTTTCTGCATGACGGTGCTCCTTACTTTCCACTCGTGGTGTTGACCGCAGTCGCACCGTCAGTATTCGTTAAGAACGGTAGGTAGAGTTTGTCATAACTCTGGGTCGGGGTAAACGTCCCGGAGTATGTCGCACTCCCGGCGCTATTGCTCACCGTGAGCGTGTATTTGTAGCGCCTCCCTGGTAAGAGCCCAGTAAATTGATTACTCGTACGCACCAGATCGAGGCTGGCTGGTAGGTTGTTTGATTGAGTAATGTTACTCGCGACTTGGTTGGTCAGTATCTGCGTCCCATTGAGTGCAACTGTCGTCGTGCCATAACAACAGCTCTCGACACTCTGGGTGGCGCCCCATACATAGAGTTTGCCGTCACGAGTGACTGCGGCGCTACTATCGGCGTTAGCCGCAATGTAGATGGCATCGGTGACTGCTACCGGGATGGTGGTTTGCCCTCGGCTATTATCACCCCAGGCAACTACGACCCCATCGGCGCGCAGAGCCAGACCGTGCTTGTCGCCAGTGGCTATTTGCGCAATACCAGTGGTTGCCGTTACTGGCACAGTGGTTTGTCCGAGGTCGTTTTTGCCCCAGGCAATCAGCCGACCATTGGACTTAAGGGCTAGGCTGAATCCATCTCCGGCGGCGATTTGGCTGATACCCATGATGGCACTGTCGGGGATGGTGGTTTCACCATTACTATTGGTGCCACCCCATGCGGCAAGTTTACCTGTCTTGATAATTGCCAAGTTGTGGGTGGTGCCTGCCGCAATCGCGACGGCATCGGTAATCGCTACCGTTGTGGCTCCGGCCGGGGTGTAGTCGGTAATGACGCCGGTGCTTGACAACGTCAGCAGGTGTTGGTTGCTACTATCCCCCAACGCAAATTGCGCGACATTGGATAGTGGTGTGACGACAACCGTGTTGCTGTTTTGCAGTGCCCACGTCGTCAGGGTGCCGTTGTTGTTGAGGGCTGCGGCGAGATGATTATTCATCTCGAGTTGGCGTAACTGCGTGTTTTGCAGGTTCGTGGGGATTTGGGCTTGGGCCGTGCTGTCGGCAACACCACTGCTATCCCACATTTGTAAGGTCGTGTCAGATGACAGCGCGTTGACATTTCCATCGAGGGCAACCGTCGATACAACCGTGGTAGGGCCGCTGCCGGTATCGACCACGTATTGCAAGGCAAAGGTGTTTTGTTGATGGGTGGCGGGCATCTGGATGGTCTGTAATGATGGTGCCGTTGGTTGCGTCACGGTAAATGTATAGGCATCTGTGGTGCGTTGGTTGCCCGCTACGTCAGTGGCCACAAACTGTACACGGTATGTGCCTGGTGCCAAGGTGCCGGCATTGATGGGGAGCTGCCAGGTGTAATTCACCGCTGCCCGCCCTTGTAGATAATTCATCCGTGCCAGGGTTTGGCTCTGTGCCGATTGCGTGGTGATATTGATGGTTTGTACCAATTTACTACTATCATAAATGTTCGCATTGATGCCATTGATACTCCCGCCATCACTGAGGGTTCCTTGGAACAATGTCGCTTGCGATCCGGGCAGGAGCGAATTTGCCAGCTGTGATACGGTTACGCTTGGTGCGACGGTATCGACGGTCAATGCCACCACTGTTGCCGGGCTCAGGTTGTTGTAATTGTCGAGGGCGTACAGCTTCAGTACCCGCATTTGGTTATCGATATTGGCCGTGTTTTTGACCGTATACGTCCAGGGGGCATTGTTGCTGACCGTGTTGCCACTACTCGTCAATGTGATTTTCCATTGATTAATCGTGGTACGGGTGCTGTTTTCGTTGCGATCACAGGCCAGTAGTTGCCAGGTGCCGTTGACTGGTTCGCCACCGAAGCGTGACAACAAGCCATCGGGCTTCACCAAGGTCGCCGTGCCAGTTATTGATGTGGTACCGATGAGGCTGGCGGTGGTGGTGCTAGCACTATCACTAAATTGGCTATTGAAATTCACCATGCCCGAGCGCACTGAGGTCATCAGCGGTGTCAGTGTGCCTGACGGTGATTGCAACCACAGATTGAGTTCGTTTGCGGCCAGTGATGTGGCGTTGACATCGACGGTGAGACTGCCTACGCGCGCTTGGGGGGCGGCGGTGCTAATGGTGTTGGGCAACATGGTATAGCTCGCAAATTCCGTGGCAGCACAGGGTTGGGCCGTCACTTCTTTTGCGAGGGTTACCGTATTGCTAATCACGGACTGCACGGTGGTGGGGTTGGTGGTGGTACCGAAGTCACAAACCGCCTGGCTTTCGTCACACACTTTGATGGTGGCGACACTGTTGGTGTCAGATACGATGCCACCGAGGTTGATTGCACTGCCACCGACATAGGCTGCTGCAAACATACTGGTCGTTTGTGGGGTAAAGCTAAATGACGGTGCCGTCACATCAACAATCGCGTTATACCAGGGGCTCCATTGGCTTTGTTGATTGTAGACGTCACTGGCGCGGACACGGTATGACAGACTACTGACGCCGTTCGGTACGGTGACGGGGCATGACCAGCGTCCGAGTACCGACGCACCACAACTAATCGGGATGCGGTTCGCATTCACGTTGGTGTAATACTCGAGGGTGACTGCAGGAACGCTAGAGGCGTCACTGAGCCCGCCGGTAATCGTAACCGCACCACGTTTCACGATGGTCTGGGTGTCGGGGGTGACCCGTTCAGGGGCACTACTGTCGATGGCGACTGCCGCATTGAGCCATTCAATGGTACGGGCGATGTTGATGTTGTCCGGAGTGGTGCCGGTGCTATCATCGGTCAAGCGTACTTCGATTTTGGCGATGCTACTGGTCTTGAGGCGATCGCTGTCGGTTGGTTGGGCTTTGGAGGGGTCGATTCTGGCCTGCAACGTCAGTGTTTGACTGCTATTGGCTGCCATTGGAGCAATCCTAATGACTTGGTAGTCACGCAAATTGCTTGCGGTAATCGTGTGGTAATCGTAATTCCCGCCACCAATAATCGCTGTCGCTGGTGTGCCGGTACTGTTTTGATTGGTTAACCAGATCCCCCCATAGGTTTGTACGATGCCATAAATGGCCCGCGTTGGTTTGTTGGTGGGGTTCTGTATCGTCAACGTGTAGGTGACAACTGAGTTATTGCCCACTACCGGGTCTTGGTCGCTGGCAAGTGCTCCTGCAAGTGTATCAAGCAGACCAGAGCCGGTATTGCTGACCGTGTTCAGTTGCGTAATGGTATTACACCAATTGTTGTTAGTTAATCGGCTACAAATGGCTGCGGTATCCTCGATGATTTGACTGATTGCATCGGGTTCGGTATTGGTGAAACTATCGGCCAGGGCACGATTAAAGACCCCGTTTGGTGTACTGGTAAGTGACGTGATGACCTGGGTCGTATCTGGATTGAGGGCGGCTGTTTTGGGGCAGACGCCTGCATTCAAATTACTCCACCCAAAGCCATTGAGCATGGGAGTAATGGCAATTGGGTTAGTGCCCTGCTCGGTGCGAATAGGGTTGGTGGTGGGGAATGAGGTCCATGGCATGAATTTGGTCGGGGTGGTTGCAAATGCCACCACACCTAAGGGTTGGCCAACCACATAGCCAATTGAACTGAACAAGGCCCGGATATCGGTCTGTTCGATGCCTAGTTCATTCACATAGCGGTAGGTGGGGGTGACGTTTGTGTCGACCCAGTCGCTGCCATTCCAGCGCAAAATACTGGCCGTGGTACTGTCTTTGACGTGAATGACGTAGTCGGCACCACCAGATATGGTCCCTGCTCGGTTGCCTTGGCGGCTTTGGCTGAGCGCTGTCTGGAAATTATTGACATAATCTTTGACGCTACTCGTCGACCCCGTGCTCCGTACAGCCATGTTGATGGGCAAGGTAATGAATGACTCACCCAGCGCCACACTATTGGTGATGCTTTGGGTATAACTAGTTGGGCGATAGGCCTTGACGGTGCCGCCGGGAATAGTATCGAGGTAGATAAACAGGTCGCCGTCGTAATCCCAGTTTGCGCCCTGCCAGTTCAGACGAATCGCCTCACTATCCCACGTCATGGCAAAGCGTTGGATGTTGTTTAGTCCTGGACGGCGATCTTCACCGAGGGCTGCACAGCCATTGTTGACAAAGCCGCGGTAGGTTGGCTCGGTGCTGTTCATCAACGTGTAGTCTGGGGTGGTGGGCGCATCGACATACACTGATGGCAGGTTCGTCAATGATTCATTCCCTAGGCTGTCACGTACCCGTAGCCCAAAGGTCATGCGGCTGGCTTCAGCGGTAGTTAGCCCACTGAATTGTCCGGCGGCCAGCGTAAGCGCACTTTTGGTATCGAGTGTCGCTGAGTAGTTCGTGGTGCTACTCAGGGTTTTGACGGTGTACTCGAGTTTGTTGAGCAAAATCGGTGAGGCATCAGCAATCTTACTCCAGCCTACATTGAGGTTTGCAGTCGAAATAGCGGTGACGGTTTGGCCATCAGTCAATGGCGTGACCACGCCATTAATTGTGGCTTTGACGGCGCCATCAGAAATGACCGGTGGAACGGTGTCGAAAATAACCGTAGTGGCATAACTAGTGCTACGTCCTGCCGCATCATTGGCAATAATGCGGATGGGTAACCCTTGAGCGTCGGTCGCGCGGCGATTATAGATCGCAGTAACGTCAGTCACTACGCCACAGGCGCTTTTGTTGCTACGGCGTTTCAAGGTGTAAGGAATTGGCGGCGCGTCTTTTGACGTATTGATGATTTGGATGTTGTCTAAGCCGACGTCATCGCAAATCTCCATCCGAATCAAGAAGTAATTGTTGACCAACAACAATTCACCAATCGTAGCATCGATGAGTTTGATTTGTGGTGCGCTGAGGTCTACGACGGTACGCATCGCTGGGCTGGTGATGACATTTGCCTGTCCATCTTTGAGTTGGGCCTTGAGGGTGTAAATACCACTCGGTAAGGTGACGTCAAATGATCGCTCCATTTGCGTAGGAGTGCCGGTGATTGCAATGGTAGCGAGGATTGTCGTGTCAGACACGAGTGACATTTCACTAATCCCCAGCGGTGCTTCGCCACTGACATAGATGCGCTGCGTGCCGGTGGTGTACGCGTTGGCCTGATTGATGAGCCGGACACTTGCTTGCAACGGTGGATCTATGCCCAGCTTTTGGGTGGTGGTTACCGTTGAGGCGACTGTCGTACAGTTGTTGAGCGTATCACAGGCATAGGTGGCGAGTCGGGCATCACTGACCTGATAGCCTGCGAGGCTGGTAATAGCTGCTTGACGTGCCAACACCGCGACAGACTGACTGTTGGTGGCGACGCGTACCGGCGTGGTGACCGTTAATTGGGTGTCACTCACCAGATATGCATCGGAGCCTGCGGTGTTGATAATCGAAATCCGTTGATTGCCCGGGTTATTTACATCGGCGCTGAGCACCATGAATTCATTGGGACGATAGGGCACACCATCGACCATGCGGTACCAGTTGACGTTGTCTCCATCAATTGGCGTCGAATGCATGTAACTGTTCGTCTCGGTGAGCGGTATGGTCAAAACGGCTTGACCAGTGGCACTATCCACACTTGCGATGAGATTCATGGTGATGAGTACGTTTGCTGATGTAGGTGTGGTGGTGGCGTTGGATGGTTCGTCATCCGAGAAAATCGCCAGACTATTGCCATTGAAAAAGAGCTTGTTGGCGTAGCCGGTGCTATTGAAGCTTTGGATGGCATTCATTGCCCCACCGTCTGCGACACGATAGATGATAATCCCCGTATCTCCGTAGGCCACGACTACGAGGTCGTTTTGGACGGCCATATCCATGGCGGTGCGTGTGTCAATACTTGGGGTGGTAGTTTTGACGAGGGTGGGGCTCTGCGGGCTCCGTACATCAATACTGAAATACTTTTGTGGCGTACTCGTATCTGCCAAAATCAGGTACCAGTCACCATTTTGATTGGTGGTGATGCCCAGCTTGGCGACGGTGGCTCCTGCGCTGATAGAGGGGATCGCAAGTGCCCCCAGTTGTGCCGGTGTGGCTGGGTTGGTGGCAATGTCAAAAATAGTCAGGGTGTTGAGGGTACCGGTTGTACTCATGGCATACAACTTGGTTTTGGCGGCATTGATAATCAGTTGATTGACGGTACCTGCCACGGTCACGCTGCCCTTGGTCATGCGTTGACCAGCCAGTACATCGACTACCGCAATGCTGTTTATACCCCCTACATAGCCGTAGCGACTGCCATAGACCAACGCATTGGTGGTACTGATGACTTGACTGTTGGTGCGGATAAGCTCCGGCACGCTGGCAAATGTACATGATCCGGTGAGACTCGTGGGCGAGTTATAGGTGCCATCGAGTACGCTCATGTTTTGTAAAAACCACAAGGATGGCGGCAGTTGGTAATTTACCGCCAACTTGTTCCCACACGGGGTCGCCATTTGTTGGGGATTCAGGTTGCGGTCAGACACGTTTACTGAATAGTTGCCGTTGACATTGGTGGCAGTAATGCGTGGATTGAAGGTGTCCATCGTCCCTTGCCACAACGAACGCTCACCGGCGGCGACCAACGAATTGTCGTTGTTGTCGACGGTCATACTCTGGATGCTGGTGTTGACTTCTATCCCTGCAATTGCTGGTCGTGACCACGTCGTGTATCCGTCAACGGTGGTCAAATTGCTTTGTTGCCATGCCATTGCATTGAGGCGGAAGCGCTCTTCGGCCGTCAACGCTTTGCGGTAAATCCGTACGTCGTCGATGGTGCCGTTGAACCCCGTACCGATTTTGATAGTGGGGAGCAACGTGATTTGTACGTCGTTGAGGGCAATGGTACGGTTGGCGCCGTCAGCAATGATGATGACATACTTGCCGGTAGTGCCATTGGGCAAAGGAATCGTCACGTGATCGCTGACATTGCCATTCATGCGGTACGACCACTTGCTGGCCGTGGTTGCCAAATTAAAGCGATCACTCGAGGTCATGTCAGGCAGCGTGTCACTCACAAACAGCGTGAAGTTAGCGAGCTGCTTGCCTGGGACGCGACTGTAAATGGTCACGTTGTCCATGGCCGTGCTAATCGGGTTGCTCATCACCCAGTAAGGGTTTTCTTCACTAGTGGTCAGCGAATAGGTACTCAAATCACCATCGTAGCCGTTGCCTGCCGCATTGCTGCCATCTGTCGATGACTGGCTCTTGCTGCTAAAGGGGATAATGGCAGGCGTGCGCGTAAAGACATTGCTCCCAATACTGGTTGCGGTGCTGGCCACACTCGTGCCATTCACATACATGCTGAGGGTGGTGCCATCAGACGATACAATCACGTGGCTGGCACTGCTGGTCCCGAGTTGATTGGCACCGGTCACGCTCATTCCTGCCATGGTGAATCTGGGCTGGCCGGCGATGAGTGACAGTTCATAGTTGTAGGTGTTGAGCGTGCCTTTGATGATGCTGGCACTACTCCCTGCGTTCTTGGGGGTGACCCAGGCCGACAGACTCCATGGTTGGTTGTAAGGAGCAAACGTCAGGGTATTGGCGTCGCGATGGATGACTTGGTCGTTGCCGTCAAAGGCAATCGCCGCACTCCCGACGGTGCCAACTACATTGGTGAGATTGTCATCACCACTGATGATAGTGCTTGGTTGATGATAGGGCGAATCATCGCTGGTGATGGCACCTGAGGTGATTTTGCCATCATCAAATGTTTCGTGGTAGACGGTGCTATAGCCAAAGCTGTAATCGATGATATTGGCGCTGGTGAGTGCCGTGCTAAATATCGCCAAATCGTCGCTGGCGGTATTGATGGCGGCTGCGGTGGCGGTACCACGCCCGCTATAGCCGCTGACGTCAGTCAATGCACCAAGCCCCAGTGTGGCATTGACCCAGTGACCAGCAATGGTTTTGTTTACCACCAACGTGCCGTCAATGTATACGCTGACTTGCTCGTTAGCGCCACTACCGGTACTGGTAATCACCATGGCATGCCAGTTGTTGTCATTGATAGCGGTGGTGGCTTCACTGGTTGCCAACAACGTCGCGTTTTTGTCGTTGATGCGTACGGTGACCGATTGTAAATCTTTGTCGTAGCCGATTTGCATAGCCAACGAATCACTGCTACTGGGTGCTTGGAGCCATGCGAGTAGACCCGAAGTGGCATCAACCCCGATTTTGAAGCGCAGTGCCATACTCTTGGCTGTGGTTGCACTTGTTTGTAGTTGGTAATCAGTCTTGATGCCGTCACTGCTCCGTTGCGCCAAGACTGCGTTGCTGGCAAAACCATCGCTCAGTATTGGGCAAGTGCTGGGGGCAACGGTGGTATCGGCAGTACAGCGACTACTACGCAGACCGTTGATGGCATCAACCAGCGGGAAGCTTGATTGATTCATCGGCATATAGAAATCGACACTATCGGTGAGGTGATCGTTGCCCGTATAGCCATCGTCGTCAATCGCCAAGCGGGTTAGGTGGCGTTGCGTGCCACTCCCTTGTGCTAGCGCTTTACCGATCAAGTCTTCGGCCACTAATTGTGACGGTGACAGGAGGACATCGTCGATGTAGCCCCGGAAGAAGTCTTCTTTGGCGCTATTGCCGGCACTCGATTGCATGGCACCGATGGTGATATCGGGTTGGACGGGTGGGAGCGCGCCGGTGTATGTGGCGGTTACGGTAGTAAGCGTGGCGAGGTTACCGCCATAGGCCAAACTAATGCTGGATGTTGTTCCCTCACGGTATTCGCTATAGATAAAGTAGTACCAGGTATTGCTGTTCAGGGTTGCGGGGGTTGCGACACTCGCATTTCCTTTTTTGGCAGTGACCTGGAATGCGCTCCCGACTTTGCTCACTTGGATGCGCAACCGCGGGTTGCTAGCCACTCCAGTGCTAATCAATGTCCCGACATCGTTGATTTTGGCCATCAAGGCGATGCTAAAGGTGCCGGTGAGTACGGTGGCTGCGTTGGCTACGGTCAATGATTGTTGCGCCGTCGCACTATTGTCGATGTTGAAGCGGGCGATTTTGTTGCTCGAGCTGCCATCGGGGGCAATCACGGGGCAGGTGCTACAGCTTGTGTTGTAGCGGCTGTCGGCGCGGTTGTCAAAGGCTTGGGCACCGTCTGGCGCTTCGAAGTCGAGGCGGATGCGCAACCCTTGTTGCAACGCCGTCCGGCCATCACCGATGTCTGATATGCGACCGGTGATGGTTTGATTGCCGACGAAATAGTTGTCGGGGTTGTAGGGCGAAGGGTAGCTGATAACGTCACGAGGGGCACTGGCGTCTACCTCGATCATCCCATTCGCGTCAGCAACCATGATTTCGTTGCTCTGATTGCCCACGTTGTCCGTGACAATCGCGCCTACTTGGTAGAATCCCGATGGATTACCAAAGGGCACGGGGATGGTTGCGGTCCAGACGCCCGCATTGAGGGTGGCGGGGATGGAGGCCGTTTTGTTGATGACACGCCCGGCGGCATCCTTCAGGTTGACACTCAGACTCTTGACACCGCTCCCGGCGCTATTCCCCGAATTAGTAAGCACTGGGTCTGAGGCACTTAGTTGGAGTGTCAATTCAGGTATGTTTTGGTTGGGTGGCCAGCTAGTCTTGTATGTACCTGATGGGCGAATGAGTGTGGCTGTTGGTGGCGTCGTATCAACCAAAATTGTCGATTGTGCCGATCCCACATTCCCCACAATGTCACTCGCCGTGGTACTAAGCCCATATTTGCCTTCGATGGCGACGGTCGCTACTTGTGATAGCCCAAAGGTGGGGCAGTAGGCACTACCACCGGTGGCATCGATACAGGCTGGTACGCTGATTGCCGTGTTTTGTGCCGTATTGATGATGTTGCCACTGGTGTCACGCGTGCTGGTGATAGTGGCCGTCACGTTGGCCACATACGATGATACATCGCTGGTGTTGATCACAAATTGTTGCGGTAAGCGCGCCACATAGTTGGGGTTGGTGATGCTCACCACGGGAGGTTCGGCATCAATTGTGACACTGGCGATATCAGTCTTGGTCATGGCTTGCGAGAATTGTGAGCGGGCAATCCGGAATACCTTGGCTGGTGCCAGGGTGCTCGGCGTAAAGGTGATTTCGTCGATGCCCCCTTGGAACATTTCGCTCAGATTACTGCCACTAATCTTGCCGCCAATTCGTAGTTTGTAGCCTAGTTCAGTATTGAACTTTAATATATTGCTCACTTCTGCAATGTGCAAGAAGTTTGTACCTGGTAACTGGATGCGCAGATAGCGGGCGGTGAAGCCTGTTGGGAAGCCTACTCGCATGATTGGGGCATACGAAGTACAGGTTGCTGCCTGATCGTTACAGCCGATGTTGCGCCAGCCATTCACACCTGCGGAGGTTTTCATGGCTGCAATGTCTTTGCGGGTGCCAAACGAAGTATTGCTGGCAAAAATGATTGCTCCATTCATCCGTGACCCCACATCAGCCACGATGTTTTCGTAGGGGTCGTTATCATCATACGTCTGCCAGCGATTTTTGATGAGCAGATCGCCGATTTCTTTAGAACTTCCTAAGTCGATTTCGACCCATGGTTGTGCTTCAGAATTCGTGAGGTTGTAGGTATTGATGTCGCCATCGATAATATTACTAGCAGTATTATTTACGAGTAACGTTGAGGACTGACTAATTTGGGTGTCTTTGTTAACACCACTAAATGATGAATCAAAACCTGTTGGCGCATTATTCCTGATTTCTGCAATATTTAAAAAATTAGCCCCAGGTAATTCGATGCGTAAATATCGTGCTTTTGTATCTCTTGGGAAAGAAAACGGTGTGCCAGCAGTAAACTTAACCGGGTTATCTTTTCCATTTATGCTATTAGTCGCATAAATAGTTGCGCCTGCGAGCCGTTTCGCTACGTCAATACTAGGAATTGTAGTCCCTGTGGAATTAACGGTATTTGAACGATTGGTAATCGTGAATGTGTTGTTTATACTTGAAATACACTGTAAGAAAGCATATGGATCAGCATTTATACTACATTTCGTTGCACCGACGTCTTTTTGGCTGCCTAAATCGATGAGTACCCATGGCTTCACTTCGTATTTTGTGTGGTTATACGTATTCGCATTGCCGTCGAGGATGTTTGCGGCATCGTATTTGACGGCATTCGTCGTGTTTAACGATGATGCGGTAACTGTTGCGCCACTAAAGAACGGGGCAATTCCTGAACCTGTGTCTTCGGTGCCGTTTTGGAAGTATTTGAAGCCGGTTGTCCCGAAGCTAAATGCGACTTGATTCCAGTTTGGTGATAACGCGGTAGTCGCAGTGAAGGTTTGATTACCAAATGTAATTTTGATTTTACCCGCCACAATTTGGATTTTGAACGTTGAGCTGCCATTGATATCACCGTAGTCGAGTACGGTTTGGGTGTCGATTAAATTGTCAGGCTTGATCATTAGTTGGATGGTGCCACCATCTTTGATTTCGTCAATCAAGGTGGTGCCATTGGCTACTTGGAGCATGGTCGTTTTGCCATTAAAGATACTGGCACTCCCAGCCATGCCAGTTGTGTTGCCGACGGGACAATCTACGTTGCTGATTTCAGGAGTGTCACAGCTGGCAGCATAGCTAAAGCGATTAATACCGGCCCGCCCTGGTACGTCGTTGGGCAAGGTAACCGCATTAATCTGGACTATTTTGCTTTTGTTATCACCACCGAGCTCGGTGCGATTGAGGTTCAATGACTCTTCAAAGGTTAGATTCCAACTGGGGGCTTGCTTCATATCTGCTTGCACGGTACTGGCAGCAGTCGTTGCAATCGGCGATATGTGCAATTCGTCGAGGTCGCCGGCAAACGTTTCGGCGAGGTTGACGGTAGGCGCAGGAGCATCGGCATTGCCGTATTTGCGGGCATTGGCGAGGGTCAGTGGCTCGCTCCGTAGTGTGGCCAGCTCGGCTTCGCTGAGTGCACGTGGGGTGATAAATACATTGCCAATACTGCCGGTAAATGCTTTGCGACCGTAGATGTCTGTACAACTCGCGCCCAAGAGCAAATCACAGGTGCCATTATCTGTGATGTACCCCGTGGCTGCATAATATTTGGTTTGGACATTGGTGCCATCAGTTTGATCGATGCGGAAGGTGAGCTTTTTGTTGGCATCAGGCTCATTGGCATCGAGTACCATCGAAAAATATTGCCATTTGTCGCTGGTAAATTTAATCCCTGTGTTCGTCCATGCCCATGCCGGGACATTAGTCGAGGTAGCTAGCGCAAAATTGAGCACACCATCTGTGCCCATTTGGAATTGATAATCACCAGAACTTGAAAGTAAATATGAATTCCCGTTGGTTGCGATATTGGTCGGCTTGACCCACATCCCAATCGTGGCACTGGTGGCACCATTGAGCGGGCGTGATTTCCCCAGTGAGATTGTTCTGGTGGCCCCAAGGGTATAGCCACTAACGGTTGTGCTTTTGCTATTCGCGAGCGCTATCGTTTCGGTTATGACTGTGGGTACATTGACGCTGGTCGTCGATAGTGGGTTAGTAACGATTGTATGCCTCAGCCCGATTGTGCTGAGTGTGGTACTGCCAGCGACTGCGGTGATGGGGTCTTTGAATGCTGGTGTAGTGTTTGTGAGCGTACCATTGACGTACGTATATTGTGTCGCACCGTATTTGCTGGCGTCGAGTGGTTCGGTACGTAAGCTGGTCAGCTCGCTAGCACTGAATGCCCGTGGGGCAATGATGAAATTGGCAATCGTGCCATTGAATTGTGAAGTGTTACCATCATTCGTACATATATAACCGATGGTGAGATTGCAGGCCCCATCATCAAGCATATAGCCTGACCAACTAGCATAGCTGGTCGTAGTTGTCCCGCTTTCTGGGGTGATTTGAAACTGTAATTGTTGTCCTGCTGGTTTACTCGCATCGAGTACCATTGATATGTAATACCAGGTATTGGCCGCAAATGTGGTGCTGTTACCAGCAGAGCGTACGGAGTAGTTTGAATCTGTTGATGTAGTAAGGGCATAATTAAGTTTATTTGCCGTATCAATCCACAAGACAAAATCGCCACTACTGCCTAATAGGTAGTGTTTTACACCGATTGTGCTTGGCTTGATCCACATACCGATTGTGAAATTGGTATACCCATTGAGCGGATGTGAATTTCCGAGTGAGATGATTTTGCTGGTGGTATTAAAGGTATAGCCTTTGCGAATCGAATCACTGTATTCGATTGCATCTGTGGTGTTATTGGTTTTTGGCGAATTTATCTTGCCCGTGACTAGCGCTACATTGCTCTGTACACTACTCCCCGTCATCGCCAGTACCGGTGCTACACCACGACTATTCATTACGCCATTGACATAGACGTATTCGGCATTGTCGGTAGTACTGACAGTGATGTGCGACCAGCTATTCAACGGTAATTTTTGCGATGAAAGCAACGGTGCTGCCGGCCATTTGATGGTCGCATTGTTCTGGGCCGTGATGGCATTGGAGTTGAAGTCACGCCCTTGTTCGTAGCTCAGGTAGCCATCTTTGTTGATACCAACCCGCAGTTTTTGGGTGATAGTGTCGTTGCCGAGCAACCATGTACCGTATGCGCTGGGGCGCACCCACATGCTGATGGTGTAATTGGGATTGTAAGTTTTATTGATATAGTCGACGTACGCACCCGTGTTGGTATTGGGGTTGAAGCGCAACCCTTGGCCACCATCAAAGTGTACGGCTCGGTCGTCGCGGCCGGGTTGCCCACTCAATGGGCAGTCTGTGGCACTCAGGCAGTTCAGGCTCAATCCCGTGGTGAGTACATCACTAAATTGCGTAGATACGGCTGGTTCGTCGAATGGCACTTGTAATTCAAATGCATTGGTGGTGGCCGCCTTGGCAATGTCGGCAGTGAGTCCGGTGGCGGTGATGTTGAGGACGGTGTTGTGGATCTGGAAGTCGCGCAATGTGCCGTTGAGTGACGATGCACTAGTGTCCATTTCACCGATAAACATTTCGCGGGCCGAAATCAGGCCTGCGACCGTCGGAAGCGGATCTTTGGCTTCTAATTGACCATTGAGGTAGATTGATCGGGTGGTGCCATCTTTGACAAATGCCACGTGATACCACGTGTTTGGCTGCAAGGTGGTAGTGCCTGCTAAATCGTTTGCATAATAGCCAAAATACAGTTTTGTATTTCGCATACCGATATTTAGTTGACTGTTAGCCGTGGCAACATCAGAGCGGTCACGTATGATCCATTGGTCGCTGGTAGCGGGAACAGCATTGAATCGCACCCAGGTCATTACGGTGAAGTTTTTGTCCCCTTCAAAGGTGGCTTTGCTGACTTGCGCATCGAGTGCAATGTGCTTACCCGTCGTGAAATTGGTGCCACCGTTGCTGATGGTGGGACAACTCGCATCCATCGTACAGGCAGTTTTGCGAATTGCGTTGTCATTAATGGTGACTTCACGTAACTGTAGGATTTTGGTGCCATTCAATTGAATACGAATATACCGTGCACTTGGGTATACGCCGCTCTGGGCAGCGAAATTAACTTTGTCATAATTACTCGAAATTGCGGTACAGGTAGTGTCTTGATTATCGCAGCCCAGCATCTTCCAATTTACGGCGTTTGTTTTGTTTGTCGCGATTGTTGAACCAAACGGTGTAGTGGTTCCATTCCCCAAAAATACAAGTGCCCCGCTATCTTGAAGGACGTTAACTGTACCTGTATGCAATACCACCACGTTCTGAATCGGTTGTGCACTCCCCAAGTCGATTTCCACCCATGGGTTGACGGTGCCGCTACCACCAGTGGTACTGCTAATATTATCCATTTTTCCATCGATGATATTTGTGGCGGGATATGGATTACCTGTGTAATTAGAAGATTGCGTGGCAATCGGGTATGTAGTTGCTTTGCCTGCAACGGTGATTGTTTGTGCTGGAATTCTTGGCATGGGAGCTTCTGCGTTTGACTCTGCAAACGGCAAGCAGACCACTGCCGCCTCACAATTACCCCGGATACGTTCGAAGTTGGCATCTGGGTTGATTACTTTGCCACGGGCATCCACACTGATTTGCAGTTGATCTGACACGGGTGGGTTGTTGAGCGCCACACTCAAGGTACCAAACAATACATTGCGTGCTACTGCTGCCAAGGTGGTGTCGCTGACTGCGGTGCGGTAGATGCGGATGTTGTTGATGGTCATGCCACTTTGGCCGATACTAATCGGCTCTTGGGCTTGGCGCAGGGTCATGCCGGTGTTGCTGTTGCTGGTGGTTTGTAAATTACTGCCATTGGCACTGTCCACCCGCAACGTCCACAGCCCGGCTTGATAGCGGGCTGCGATGACATAGGTGCTCCCCGCAACCAACGCACTCCCCGCCGTCAGACTGAGGGTGCCGACACTGAGGGTGGTGACACTGGCGCCATTGGTGGCCACTTTGAACTGGTTGCCACTACCGACGGCAGTTGCGGTCTGCATGATGGTCTGGTTGGCAGTAGTATTGCCCAATTTGACTTTGGCAACCATGGTGAAGTCGTGGTCGCTGATGAGCTTGGCATAGCCGACCGGCATGGTGGCACTGCTGGTTAGGACTCCATTACTGCCGGCATTGCTCAGCACTGATCCTTGTTCGGCACCATAAATACTCATGTCGTTGGTGCTGCCGCTGAGGGGCATACATCCAATCAGTTGCGGGTCTTCACAGGCATTGGCGAGTGCAGTGATTTGGCGTAGATTTAGTGCATTGGAGTAGATTTGCAAGTCGCGTAGGCTGCCATTGAATGAATTGATGCCGGCATCCTTACCAACATTCAACACCCCAAAGCTCCCTGGATAGGCGATGGTGCTCGTGTCGGTGGCGACGATGACCCCATTGACATAAATACTGCGTTTGCCTGCCGCAAACGTATACAGCACGTGGCTCCAGCTGCCAATTGGTAAGGCATTGCTGGCAACCAGCGCTGTTTCGCTCCCCATACTGAATTGTGGTCGCTCATTGGCGAGTGCCACCTGCATCAACGCATTAGTGTTGCTACTGTTGACGATGGTCCGCAAGGTGGTTGCTTGACCTTCTGGGCGTACCCAGGCAGCAATCGTGAAGTCGTGGGCGCTGATGGCATTCCCCACTGCGGCATTGGTATTTACTCTTAAGGTACTCTTGTTAAACGTCCAGCTGCCATCGGCTTTGTACTCAGGGCATTCCAGCGAACTCGTACAGGTCAGATCGTTACTCTGGCTTGATAAATCGGTGAATTTGGCAGTAGCAGGTGTTGACGGCATACTGAGCGCTTCGTCAAACTTTGCGCACAATTCATTACCGGCATAGACACAACTATTGGCATACGTCGACGGGGTGGTGCTGAGGTTTTGGGCACCGGGGACTGTCACCGTGCTGTCAAACGATGTGCTCGCATTGGGGTTGAGTGACGCGGTTTTGATTTGATCGGATTGGAAGCCATTGGCGCCAGACACACTACTAATGGTGCTATACCCTTGGATGCTGCGACCGGTGAGTTTATTGGCCTGCGTAATCGTGGTGATGAGGCGATCGCCCGGCTTGACAACCAGATCGTTACCACCGGCTAGTGCGCCGTTTTTCAATTGCGTGATTTCACCAGCGCGTAACGCTACTTGATAGACGGCGATATCATCGATGCCACCAGCATAACCATTCCCCAAAATCAGTTTTTGGGTGGGAGTGGTGCTTAGATTTCCTGCCACGGCGGCACGCCCGACTTCGACGCCGTCGACATACACGACGAGGGCTTGGTTGCCGTAGGTAACGGCGAGGTGCTTCCAGCTCCCTGTTGGCAATACCCCATCGGCCGTCGTAAGGGTATATGTGCCCTTGGTGGTGGTGAGTTGTACCTGTGCTGCACCTGTGCTGGTGTAACTGGTATTTAGCAGGCCTGCGCGATTGATGATGAGCTTAGTACTTGTCGTTGCACTGGGTTTGAGCCAGGCCGCAAGCGTAAATTGACTATCAAAATTACTCTGCGGACCATTGCCCACGTCCAACGATTGTGTACTCGCCAATGTCACATACGGGTTCATGGTGGTGCTATTGGGCAGTGTGCGGTCAGTAGTGGTCGTGACGGTGGGGCAAGTTATGGTTGTGGTTAGCGCGCTTGTATTGACACACTGCAGATTACTCGACACAAAGCCACTACTGCTGAATGCCGTGCTGATGCTATTGTTGTCAAAGCCCACTTGGATAGTGGGCAGGAGCGCTTCACGCACACTGCCGCTGGCCGTCATAATATCGCCGTTGTTTTTGGCGTAGGGACTCCAGCCGAGTACCTTCTCACGTAGGTCGGAAATATGGTCGCCGTCTGCGTCTGCCTGGAGTGGGTCTGAGCTTATCCAGGTGGTTTGCGGCACGTTATTGATGATGGCATAGGTTACTTCCCAGCCACCTACACGTATACCCTTTTCCACGTGCATTACTTCTTCACCGTCGAGCAGACCATCACCGTCGCTGTCTGGCATCAACGGGTTGGTTTTCATTTGCAATTCGAGGTCGTCGGTTAAGCCGTCGTTATCGGAATCTGGCAATGCGGGGTTTGTCCCGATGGCGACCTCACGATTGTCGCTGATGCCATCACCATCGGTATCGTAGGCATTGTCGTGGGTGTGATAGATTATTTCTTGATCGTTGCTCAGACCATCATTGTCGGCATCCTTAAAGACGGGGAATGGCGGCTCGGCAGTCAGTGGTGACCATTTAAAGGTATAACCACTGTCTTTGGGCTGCATTTCGACGAATTCATCGATGGTAGCGGGCAAAATATCGTATCTAGTTTTACTCGTATCGTTTAGATTAAGCGGCTTAGGCTTGGCAGTGAACGTTTCCAAATAACAAACAGGTAGGGGCCAAGGTATAAATATCGAAATACACGTTTGTTGTGGTGCTTGGAATGCTTGGTTTAAATAGAGATCTGGCATTACGCGATTGATACCTGTTAAGTCTTTGGTAAATCTTGTTGTAAAGTTGAATGTTCCTGCCACTTTACGCCATGAATATGTTTTATCACCATCCTTATACGCTACGGAATCATTATTACGAACCCAAGCAGATCGTTGGTTTCCTAAAGAAATTGCGGTATTATTTTTTGAAGATGAAAGATTGTAATTCGATGCAACATTTCTCAGGTCAAGTCCTTCCCATTGCCATGCATAGAACAACGCCTGCCATGATGAGGGAAAAGGCATTTTTTCGATATAGTCAGTGACAGTGACACCGTTAATCATGCCGTTGCCTACACGAAATCCCATCGCCGTATTTTCAATTATTGGAGTAGTTGATTCTGTTTTTCGGTAGCGTGACCAATCATCGTCGGGGTCGACATAAATATTCGAAGCGTATGGTGTAAGTAAATTTGCGAGAATACCCGTTGCTCCACCGCATAGCCATTTACTCGCAGTACTTCGTTTGTCTTTTTCGCTTAGTCCTGCGCAAGCAGCAGCGGCAATGCCATCTAGTATTGCCATAACCGCACCAAAAATTTGACCAATACCGGGGATATTAGATATTACGGCAATCAAAATGATTGCTAATATTTGTCCAATCATGCTTCCAATGGCATTGCCTACTTGATATGAATTTTCTGCATTCATCGCTGCCATAATCCCTACGGCTAATGCTAACCCAATTCCTAATGCTGGACCTAAAAATTTCAGAAATTTTGCACCCTTGCTTGCTGTTGCAGCTGCTTTCTCTGCTTTATCGACAAAACCGCTTACTTTTGCGGCTATTGTTTTAAATAACCCCAAATTCCCAACCGTCTTAATGTCTATAATTTTATACGCGACCATAGCGGTCTGGATAACGCCCTTAGCTAATTTTGCTGTTGCGACCAAACTACGCGAATTTTCTTTGATGAATTTTTTTTCGGTGCTAAAACTTGATGTATTAGCAAGTGTAGTGGCGGTAAGTGCTACTTCTAATTCACCTGTATTTGTTTCGAAGGATGTTCCAGATGTACCTTTTTTATATGTATTTACAAATGATGCTGGATTTATTGTATTTGTAGTGCCAGAAATTGAGGCATTAATACTACTTTGGAATTTGGTATATAACGATTTGAATGCATCTGACCAAGTTGTTGTTACGGTGCTGTTAACGAAACTCGATGCATTGATATTTGTGAGTAAATCGCCAATGTCTGTTACAGAATAGGTGGCTACTTGCGGTTCTAGAAATGAGGTTATTGTTGCAAATATATATCCTTGGTTTACTTTCGCTAATTGTGCCGCTGTAAGTTTAGTATTGTTAATGGTTGATTGATCTGATACACGTTGCACAGCGCTAATTTCAGGTTCATAGTCATCTGAGGTTGTGACTTGCCATTTCCCATCTGTATCTAGTTTGTAGATTAACCCTGTGACCCCACGAGTAACAGACTTTGCGGTGTCTGCAAAATCAATACTTTTGTTTGATTTCAGTGACGTACTACGTTCAGTGTTTTCATTTGCAATAATCATGGCTGGACTACAGCTGATTTCGGTACTATTTTTACAGGTCGTTTTATTGATGCCGTTGAGTATTTTTGTTTCGATGTCACTATTTATTTTTACAATTTCTAAGCTTGTTGCATATGAATTCACAATGATCTTGGTTGCATCTTTGACGGTACTCGTTATTGGTGATGATTGATTTTTGATGTTATCAAAAATTACTGGAATCGATTTACTGGTATCAGAACCATCAATTGTTAAAAATGGTGTTTTGACAAAAGCAGCGTTAAGATAATTGTGTGCTTTAATAATTGCAAGTCGGCGTTTTGTTGGATCTGTTACTGATGTTTTGCTACTATCTTCATAGATGACTACCGCTTTGGCACCATAACTTTCGGTGGCATTAATACTGATAACTTTGAATCCACTGTAATAACTTTGTAGTGTTGAATAGTATTCTATACGATCTTTTGCTTCACAATTTGCCCTAGGACAGTAATCTTGGATTGATGAAACATCCCATTTGAGTCGAATTTCATGATTTGCTACCCACGGTTGCACACTTGTTTCGTAGTATGCTTGGGCACTATA
Organism: Roseiflexaceae bacterium; assembly: GCA_947450095.1. Classification (GTDB taxonomy): domain Bacteria; phylum Chloroflexota; class Chloroflexia; order Chloroflexales; family Roseiflexaceae; genus UBA965. The sequence goes on along the minus strand of CANFUF010000008.1, from coordinate 35,922 downwards.
CGACGTTATTGTGTTATTTGCATCATAAATTGCAGTGAGTGGTAAACCAAGTGTTACACTATTTTTTAATTCTTTGCCATTATTATCATGACTCCAATTAACACTTATTCCATAGGATTTGGTTTTTTCCATGTTGATGCACGAATTAATATCATTACTATTCAATTGCAATGTTGTTGTGATGGGTACATAGTTGCTACATGAGGTAACTGGCAAATTGCCATACTGAGTATTACTAATTGGGATTTTTATTTCGAGCATGGCGGTAACTTTAATATCACCGTTTTTGGATTTTGCATCTTGGGAGTTATACATTGATTGAAATGTGGTATCGCGGACACGAGTTACTTGACCTTCTTTATCATTACTTGGCCAGTCATAAATCGCATTATTTGCATACAAAAGATTATCTGTAGGGCGAATTTGGAAGTCGATGGTGAGCGGCTGTACCGTCGTTGCCGTATTTTGGATTTTAAGCAGATATGGATTACTTTCAGTATAGATTGTTGTGTCATTTACCGAGGGTAATGAGTCTGCACTGTCGGTAACTCCATCGCCATCATTATCAAATGTGATAAAGTCTGGTATCTTGTCGCCATTTGTATCTGCACAATTCGTGTCAGGTCCGGCAACAAAATTATTGACATCATTATTTGATAACACAGATTTTAATGGACACTCAAATAGATCAGATAGACCATCACCGTTAGTGTCGGATTTTAAGGGATTGGTATAAAACTTATTAGTTGATCCCGGGTATTGAGTATATGTGGCGACTTCTACGAAATCACTCAAACCATCGAGATCGCTATCAGTGTTCAGTGGATCAGTCCCCAACTGTACTTCCGCAAAGTCATTGAGCCCATCTCCGTCTGTATCGGGCTTATCTAGTGCCGTACCCAAAGTAAATTCATCTTTGTCAGTAAGTCCATCACCATCGGTATCTGTTTTGACGGGGTCACCTTTGTTGGCAATTTCTTCACCGTCACTAAGTCCATCCTTGTCGGTATCCGCGATATTGGGGTCCGACCCGTTTACACATTCTAAATAATTGTTGAGACCATCACTATCAGCATCTGCAGTATCTGCAGTGTTACAAATTTCTGTTGCACTCGCATCACGCGTCGTCAAACTCCGACTCTGGCTCCCGCTCACCACCACCGTATCGTTGGCCGTGGTGGTGCCGGCACTAGGCAGTACCACTGTCCCCATCTGCTGCAACGGTGATACCAACGGGTTAAACGTCACCTCGGGTTTGCTGGGGGTGGTGCTATTGGGTACTGGGGTGGGGTCACTCCCCTGGCTGGTGGCGGCATACGAGCGGGGGATATTACTAAATGGTTGGAACACCAACATGCCCAATGCCAACAACGTCACTGGTAAATACAAGCGCGTGCGGAATAGGTGCACCAACACGCCAACCATCGTCACGGCCAAAATCGCCAACAAACTAAACAATACCGTTTTGACGGCACTCGTATCCGTCCCCAACAAATTCCCGACAATGGTAAATGGGTTGTTGAGCACTTTTTTCAAGGCTAAACCGGTGCGGGCATAGGCAAAAAACGATGTTTTAATAGAAGTTTGGACAGTCCCATTGTTGTTATTACCGGGCATGGTCAAATTCAAGGTCATATTTTTGGGCAAACCGTCGCTGTCAAGGGTCAAATTCCCGTCACCATTTGCTTCTTTAAATTGATTTGATTGGGCAATACTATACCATTCGTCGCTATATTTGATGCCATGGGCGGCGTCGGCGCTGAGCAAACGCGCAAAATGCGTCGCAAAGGCGTTGCCGTCAAAGCCGAAATCAAAACTGTTGCCGTCGCTACCCACTACTTTGGCATTGGTCATCCCCGCCAAATAGCTCAAGGTGTTGATTTGGGCAGTGCTGTTACTGGCGGCGCGTTGCCAGCCAGTGCCGGGACGGCGGGCATAGGTCTGCCCCCGCTCGCGGCGCACTTCCAGCATCACGCCGTTGGCGTTCGAGATGGTCATGGTGCTGGTTTGGGTCGATTCGCTAATCGTCCCCTCCACCACCAGCTGATCATGGCGACTCTCGCGACCATAGTTGGTGATGCTGGGCGCATACCCGCTGACTTGGTCGATGTCGGTACGGAATTGATATTCGCCACTCATTTTGGCGACATCTTGGGCGTTTTTCATACGCGCCAACGGCGTGTAATTTTGTGCCGTCAGCATCACAAAGTAGGCGATGCCACTGATGACGAGCATCAGCACCAGGCTCAAGGCAATAAATTTGGGGTATTTTGACGCCATGATATGCCACCTTTTTGTTTGTTGTATTACATAATGACAACATATCACAAAAGATGTCAAAATAATCAGATAAATTCCGTCAGATTCTTACGGAAATTTTATTTTTGTTGCGATGGTCATGTAAATTTGCGCTATGATAGTAGCGTAATAGTGTGTATGGATTTTCATTTATCTCGCACAGGGGACGCAGAGGGCGCAGAGTTGCTAATTATGTGGTTGTCATAGATGAATGCGTGCTCATGCGCAATGCCCTTTATCTCGCGCAGGGCATGCATATGTTACTTCATACTTCCTACTTTATACTTCCTACTTTTGATGGAAATCAATCATGCCCAACCAAGAAATTTTCCAAAAAACCAAAATTAACGAACTCATGCGCACCGTGCTCAAACGCCTGCGCACGCACAAAATTAATGTGCCCGATATTTTGCTGGCCCTGCATCACGAGGGCTTCGACATCGAACGCTCACAGTTCGAGACCTGGTTTACCACCCGTCCCGAAGTCGACCGTATCGCCCCCATTCCCGTCTTTGTAGCGGTGGTCAATCTGGCATTTCGCTATGACACGCGCATCTTGTCGGCGGCCGAATTATTACAGCTTCTCAATGCGGCCCGCATGCCACTCGACGTGCTACAGTCGTTTAGTCACTACTTCCCCGCCTATGAATGGCTAGGTGCCATGAAGTTGTATGGTGTCAGCATCAGTACGTCCAATGATTATCTAGTGGGGCGTGATGCCATCGTGCATGCCATCTACGAAGGGATTGTGCACCACAAAAGCGTCATCCTCACCGGACCCGCCGGCATCGGCAAAACGGCCATTGCCCTACACCTGATGCAACGCTTTCATATCGATAGTGCACAACCAACCTATTTTGTTGATGGGCGTGCCATTAATGCAGTGATGCAATTGCACGACGGCATGGCCGAGGCCTTTCGACTTAAACAGATGGGGATGGAGCCGATTATCTTTCGCGTGCAATCATTTGTGGCCGACACCGCTCCCCGGATAATCATCGACGATTTTGGCGAGCACGCTGATTTTTCGCGTGGCGAATTAGTCGGGCATCTGCAGGCACACTTCCCCAATCTGACCTACATCATCACGAGTAGCCATATTCAGGCGCCGCAACTGATTGTGGGGGCACGGGTGGTGACGGTACCAGCGCTCGATTATAGCAGTGAGTTTTCGGCGGCGGCTCATTTGGTGCGGCGCCATGTGAAGTCGAGCGGGCTCCCGGTGTTGCACACCTCGTTGATAGATGCAATCTGTCAGCAAGCACAAGGCAACCCCCGCCAAATCATATTGATGACCGACATTATCGCCCGCGACCACACCGCATTGGTGCACGAAGACGTCCTCATCCAAACCTTGGCGCAGAGTGATCTCATCGCCCAGCGTTTGTTGATGACCCTGGTATTGCTCAAATTCAAAGTCTCGACGCGCTTTTTGTATGCCGTAAACCCGGTCGTGTTCGCGATTCCCGAGGCGACGTTGGGTGAATACCTCGACCAATTACGTTTGCGTGGGCTGGTCACTGTCATCAATGACGACAATGAATCGTATATGGTACCCGAGTTTGTGCGTGATTATCTCACCGTCAATCACACCGTGGCGCTGATGCGTGACGTGTTGTGGTGCCTCTATCACGCCTTTACGTGTGACGAATACGATGAGGTCCATCCTTCATCAGTACACCGCCATTTAGCCTATCATCTTGATTTGGTGCATGTGATTGATCTCGGTCATGCACTGTTGCATGCCGGTATGCCGACACAGGTAGTCACGCTGTTGTGCCTATGGCACGAACATTTTATTCGCCACGGGTTTGTTTCTTCTGTAATCATGTTGGGTGAGCACTGTTTCTCGTCTGTGTTGCCGACAAATCACCTCTATCCGGAATTATGCCTCACTATGACGGTGTTGTATCACGAACGTGGCTTAGCGCATCTTGCGTCCCGCCAATTGGAATACGTGCAATCGCAACTGTCAGACACTGACGGTTACTTGCGTGCCCGCATGGCCTTGGTACAGAGTTTAGTCGTATTCCATAGCATCAAAACCGCCGACGACGCCCAATTCAGTCTGCTCCTCAATGATTTAACCCATGCCGCGCATTATTTTGCTGACGCCCAATTATGGTCGTGGCTGGCGCATACCTATGATTACACCGCCTATTTATATTTTTGTGCAGGGCAACTGCGCCCGGCCCACGAATACATCAACAAGGCGCTCGAAATATTGCGCAAATCCCCACGGATTAATTGGATGACTGAGGCGCAGCGCTTGTATGGGATGATTTTGGTTTCTGTGGGGGATTATGACTTGGCGCGCCAACAATTGACGGACGTACTCCACGAATACACCGCCAATGCCCAATTATCTGAAATCGCCCATTCGCATATCCGCTTGGCAGTCCTCAATGTCTTGACCATGCAGATTCGCGAGGCCGCCCGTGAGCTGTGTGTGAGTGTCGAAATCCTCGCGCGTATCGGTGGCCTCAACGACATCATGTATAGCATCGATATCTATTGTGGGATTTTGTTTGGGCAAGGAGCTTTTGCCGATGCCCAAATCGTGCTCGCCCTCAATGACCGCTGGCGCCACGAGCGCCAACTCTTTCGTGGCGAAGTGTTTGATGCCATGCTCCAGCAATTCAAGACGTACGCCAGCAACAACCCGGCAATTGCTACGCAAACGTTGGGCGTATTCCACCCCCAGATGAGCATCCATGAGCTCACGCAAGTGATGCACCAGCAACTACAGTTGGCGTGATTGTTTTTCTTTTTGGTAAAAAAACTCCAGCCACGGCGGTGAATAAGTTGCGTAACAATTGTACGGTGTGGTATTTGTCTTGATTTGTGATTTGTTGAAAAAACTCCGGCCGCCGCGGTGAATATTCACCCCAATAATTGCTGGGCGTGTTGCACCAAATCGTGTTGCAAGGCATGAAACAGCGTATGCACCGGTGGCGGCAAGGTGCGGTCGTTGCGACAAATCAAGGCCATTTGGCGCATCAACCGCGGTTGGGCTAACTGACAACTATACAACGCTTCATCGCCCCGCAACGCCAACTGCGGCACAATCGCCACCCCTAGCCCCGCCTCGGCCACCCGCAACAACATCGCCACATCGCCGCCGTCGATGGCGACTTTGGGCACAAACCCCGCTTGTTTACAGGCCGCCATAATCACGTCGTGCATCTCGTACCCCACTGGGTACAACAAAAACGCCTCTTCGGCGAAATCCGCCAACGTCACCTTTTCTTTTTGACATAACGGATGATTTGGTTGCATCACCATCACCAACGGCTCATCAAACAGGGGCACAATCCGGTGGCCCCGATGCGGTACTGGCAGGGTCACCACCGCCACGTCGATTTCGCCCATATCGAGTTGGTGCACTAACTGAGCTGTACTGGCTTGATGGATGCGGAGCTCGATGGCGGGGTGGCGCTGGTGGAATTGCGCCAGCGCTCGCGGCAGCAGCCGCACCCCAATCGTCGGTGGCGTGCCGATCCGCACGCGCCCCGCCATCGCCCCTACCCTGGCCTGCATGGCACTCTGCGCCACCGCCACTTCGGCCATGATGCGCTGGGCGTGGGCGAACAACACCTCGCCTGCCTCGGTCAACTGTACGTTGCGTCCTACTTTTTGGATCAACGCAATCCCGCCACAAGCCCGTTCGAGCTCGCGGATCTGCCGGCTCACTGCCGGTTGCGCCATGTGCAGCTCGCGGGCCGCCTTGCTCACATGCAAATGCGCCGCCACCTGCATAAATACCCGTAATTGACTCAGTTCCATCGCTACCTCTGTTTTTTATTCATATCAAATTCGTTATGAATAAAATCATAACATGTATTTGTGCAATATAGTACAATGAATTATAGTGGTGACAGGAAGTAGACGCGATCCGAAAGCGAGCACAACATGACCACCATTTTGAATCGGATCGATCGCACGGTGACGTGCTGGATGCAACGCAATGCAACGGTGCTTTTGCGCTGGTCGATGGGAATCATCTTTATCTGGTTCGGGGCCCTCAAATTAGTGCCTGGCATGAGTCCGGCCGACAACCTCATCCGCGAAACGATGAGCTTTTTGCCACTCGATTACTTCATTCCCTTTTTGGCATTATGGGAAATCGCCATTGGTGTTGGTTTTATCATCGGGTATGGCATGCGTGTCACCTTGATGTTGTTGTTTTTGCAGATGCTCGGCACATTGTCGCCGTTGTTTTTGACTCCACACTTGGTCTGGTCGCACTTTCCCGTAGTCTTGACCCTCGAAGGGCAATACATCATCAAAAACCTGGTGTTGATAAGTGCGGCAGTGGCCATCGGCAGCAAAATCCGCGCCGAGCAAGGCTTCGATGTTTGGCAAGCACCCGAATGAAGTAGGAAGCAGGAAGTTTGAAGTTTGAAGTGGAAGTTGGAAATCGTAGTCGAAGAGACGCAGTCTGCTGCGTCTCTTTGTATTTCGCATTGACCGGCACGTATCGGTGCACGAATATCAAAGGACGACACTGCGTCCTCTGCGTCCTCTGCGCGAGCTAACGAAGTAGGAAGTTTGAAGCAGGAAGTTTGAAGTGTGAAGTGGAAGTTGGAAATCGTAGTCGAAGAGACGCAGTCTGCTGCGTCTCTTTGTATTTCGCATTGGTCGGCATTGATTGTCGCACTGCAATCAACACCCATCTCTGCGTCCTCTGCGTCCTCTGCGCGAGACAAAAAAATCACCTACTCATTCCTTACGGAAAATCAAAATGAACTGATGCGTCTGATTGGCCACAAACGTATGCGGGTAGCCGAATGGAAAGTGGTTGATATTTGCATCGTGCCAGATCCGATAGCCCCGGAAGCGCAATTGCGGGATGGCTGTCATGGCATTGACCACGTCGGCATGCAACATGTTGTGATGGATGGCTGTCGGCTGTAAGTCTTTGATAAACACTGCCATATGTCCATGGTGTCTGAGTACCTGCATACAATTGGTGAGAGCGGTAATTAGGGCTGGAAAAAACTGCTCCACCGGCATATTACCCAAATCAGCCACATCGTCACTAAACGGTGTGGCTTTGTCGTTGCCTTTTTTGTAGCGGTGACCGGTGCGTTGCCGCGCCAACATTGAGCTATAGGGTGGATCGGCAATCACGAAATCAAACAGTTGTTCGCCAAAGCGGGCATAACTGTGTGGGTCACAAGCATCGGCGATGTGGTAGGGCAATGGTGGCACTTGTAGGTACTCTGCCACGTCTTGGTAGAGCTGGGCATAGGTCGGCGCCAAATCGAGCCCTTCGCCATGACGCCCTTCGAGGGCGCAGGCGATGAGGCTACTGCCAGCGCCACAAAATGGGTCGAGCACACGGCCATTTTTTTTGGTGAAAAAGCGTAATAATTCGACCATCAACTGGGGTGGTTTGGGGGATGGGTGCGCCTTGCGCAAATGGTGGGCCATACTGGCTGCGCCTCGGGCGGGGTAGCGCGTCATCAGCACTGACCCCAATGCGTAGGTCCATTCTTTGCTACTCAGGTCATTGAGCTGATTGCGTGGGTCGTATAATGGAACCAAATCATCTTTTGTCATGACTGTGACGTTTCTTGTGCATATTGTCTATCTTTACAAAGACTATGCCCCCGTAATGGGCGGCATTGAATCACATCTACAGACCCTCGCCGAAGGCGTGGCCGCCGCGGGGATGCGCGTGTCGGTGGTGGTGTGTCAGCCGGCCGGGCAACTGTTGCCCGCCCAAGAACAAATCAACGGCGTGATGGTCTATCGGGTGGCCCGTCAAATTGATATTGCCTCATCGCCGATGTCGTTGGGGTTCTGGTCTATTGTACGCCAGCTTGGCCCCGATCTCATCCATTTGCAGATGCCATGGCCCACTGGCGATGCGGTGGCGGCGCTTTTCCCACACATTCCGCTAGTGGTGACTTATCAGAGCGATGTCATTCGCCAGAAGTATTTGTTGCGCCTGTATGCACCGCTGTTGCGCCATACGTTGCGGCGGGCAAAGCAGATTATCGTGACCAGCCCCCAATACCGCGATTCGTCGCCGTGGTTGCAGCCCTTTATTGCCAAATGCCAGGTCATTCCGCTCGGAATGCCCCCTGCGCCTGCGCCTGATGCGGCCCGGGTGGCACATTGGCAAGCCGAATTCCCGCAGTCATGTCTGTTGTGGGTGGGGCGCTTGCGCTACTACAAAGGGTTACACGTCTTGATTGCGGCCCTGGCCCAATTGCCGCCCACAATTAACTTGGCGTTGGTGGGTGATGGCCCTGAAGCTGCCAATCTACACGCACTTGCTACATCCCTCGGGGTCAGTGCGCGGGTGCGTTGGTTGGGATCGTTGCCCGATGATGATGTGCGGGCCTTGCAGTCGGTGGCCAAGCTCTTTGTGTTCCCGTCGCATTTGCGCTCCGAGGCCTTTGGGTTGGCGTTGTTGGCGGCGTTGCAGGCTGGTTTACCGGCGATTTCGTGCGAGGTGAGTACCGCAACCAGCTTTGTGAATCAACACGACATAACGGGAATTGTTGTCCCACCCGCCGATGTACCGGCACTCGCGTCCGCCATCGCCACGCTATGGAATGACGATGCCCGCCGCGCCGCCATGGCGCAGGCGGCACAGCGATGGGCCCACACGCAATTTGGCGCGCAGCAGATGGTGGATGCAAGTCTGGCGATTTATCGCCAGACAGTAGGTGCGTAGTAGGGGCGAATCATGCCGGCGAATACATTCGCCGCTATTCGCCCACCGGGGGTAGGGGGGTAGGGGCGAATCATGCCGGCGCGTAAGGGCGAATCATGCCGGCGAATACATTTGCCGCTATTCGCCCACAGGGCGTAGGGGGGTAGGGGCGAATCATGCCGGCGCGTAAGGGCGAATCATGCCGGCGAATACATTCGCCGCTATTCGCCCACACTAAAACAACGCCATCGCCAAATCGCGCCGTGCTTGTGGTACCACAGGGTGGTCGTCGCCGAGCGCGGTAAAGAGGGCCAACAATGTTTTGCGGGCAGTGTCATCTTGCCAGTGACGGTGGGTGCTGACCAAGGTCAGTAATTGCGCAATAGTATCACTGGTGTCGCCGTGGATAAATGTACGCATTGCTTGGGCGAATTGTTCTTCGACCCCCGTACTCACCAGCACTGCCGATTGAATCTCATTCAACAATACCAGCCACGCTTGGGCTGCCGCATATTGGCTCGATTGCGGGCTGACACTCCGCAACACCGCATCGGCCTGGGGGTCGTTGAGGCGGGCAAGCACCCCGCCATAGGTGATTTTGACAGCATCATCATAGGGATATGCACTGAACAAACTAGCCAACTCATGGCGCACCGCTTTTGGATTGTGTTGGGCGGTCTCGCGTAGCACTGCCAGCTGTTGCGATTGGCGGCTAGGGACGATACGACTTAGCCAGGTGGTGATTTGTGATTCAGGCAACGCGCCGGCGAATTGTTCAATCACGGCACCATTTTTGAAGGCCTTGACGGCGGGAATACCTTGCACGCTATAGCGTTGCGACAAGCCTTGATTGTGGTCGACATTGACTTTGGCGAGGATCCAAGCTCCGTCGGCGGCCGTCGCCAGTCGCTCGAGGATTGGCCCCAGCATGCGGCAGGGACCGCACCACGGTGCCCAAAAATCGACTACAACTACAGTATGGTGTGATTGGGCAATTACACTGGTTTCGAAATCTGATTCATTGACATCAATAATTGCCGGCATGGCAGATTGGGTCATATCGTTGCTCTCTATAGGTTCAATTCATGCTTTCTGGGGCAAGGTCTTTGAAGCGATAGCCCACGCCCCGTTCGGTGAGAATATAGACCGGGTTGGCGGGGTCAATCTCGATTTTTTGGCGTAAATAGGTGACATACAAGCGTAAATAGTGGGTTTCGTCGTGGTATTCGGGTCCCCACACCTTGGCGAGTAGCTCGTTGTGGGTCATCACAAAGCCGGCACGTTGTACGAGGTGATAGAGTAGGCGGTATTCGGTGGGGCGTAAATTCACCCGCTCGCCATTGATGAGTACCTCGCGTTTGTTGAAGTCGATATGTAGGCGTTCGTCGACATCGACATGCCCAGGTGCCGACGGAGCTGGTTGGTAGTGGCGCCGCAACACCGCCTTGATGCGACTGATGAGTTCGCGGTAGCTAAACGGTTTGCCGATATAATCGTCTGCGCCGAGCTCGAGGCCTTTGATGCGGTCGTTTTCTTCGTCTTTGGCGGTAAGCATGATGACGGGCACTTGCGACGACGTGCGGATGCGCCGGAGCGTTTCGTAGCCATCCATGCCTGGCATCATCACATCGAGGATGACGATGTCGGGGATTTCTTCGCGGATGGCATCGAGCGCTTCGCGACCATTGCTGGCAGCAATCACCCGCACCCCTTCGGCTTCGAGATTCATGCGCATCATGCTAGTAATGCGTACTTCGTCGTCAACGACGAGGACTAATTTGTCACGGAGTTCAGTCATGATTGATTATCCTTTGTGAGATCAATAAATTCATCATACTCGGGACTGCTTTGACCATTGATACGCGCAATAGCGAGGGGAATTGAAAAGAAGAAGCGGGATCCGTGGTTGGCGCGGCTTTCGACCCAGATTTGGCCATGATGCGCTTCGATGATGGCTTTGGCGAGGAACAACCCCAACCCAAAGCCTTGGGTTTCGCGGCGTAATCGATTGTCGATGCGATAAAAACGTTCGAAAATTTTGGATTGTTCATCAGTGGGGATGCCGATGCCTTGATCGCTGACGGATACAATCGCCATGCCATTGTCGGTGCGAGCGGCAATGCGTACCACGCCACTATTTGGGCTGTATTTGATGGCATTGGTGAGTAAGTTTTCACAGACGACGCGGATGCGTTCGCGGTCGGCATGCACGTCGGGCATTTCGTCGGGGATGCGAATTTCGAAGTGGATTTGTTGTAATTGGGCGCGGGCTGCCAGTCGCTGACAAATTTGTTCAAAAAGTGGTCGGAGTGGCCATGTGCTTGGTTCGATTTGCATGGCATTGAGCTGCATCCGTGACACATCGAGCAGGCTGTTGATTTCACGCGTAAGTCGGTCGGCTTCGTCGATGATGATTTGCAGACTTTCATGGATTTGGGCAGGTTGCCAGGTAACATCAGAGCGGGCTAACATTTCAGCATAACCACGAATGATACTGACAGGAGTTTTGAGCTCATGTGAAATCACCGAAATGAAGGTGTTTTGCATTTCGGATTCGATTTTTTGTTGGGTAATATCACGCACATTGACAATTGCTCCCACAAACACCTCTTGGGCATCGCGTTGGATGGTATAGGTGCTATGGATGTAGCGGCGGCGATTGTCGCGGGCGGTAATCCATCCTTCGGCCTGGGCAATTGAGCCCACATGGGGGCGTTGTAATGGACAATCGATACGACATAAGTTTTCGCCAGTGCTGGTTTCGATTCCTACGACTTCGGCGCAGGGCCGGCCATTGGCTTCGTCGCGCGGCCAGCCGGTGAATTGTTCCATCGAATGATTGAATGCCACGATCCGCCAACGGGCATCGAGAATCATGACTCCATCCATACTTTGTTCGACAATGGCGGCGAGGTGTTGTTTTTCGCGGACAAGTGATTGAAAAAGTCGGGCGTTGGTGACGGCAATGGCTGCTTGATTGGCAAACGCCGCTAATGATTGTTGCTCTTCGTCGCTAAATGCGACGTTGACTGCGGCCCGAAAGACGAGAATCACGCCAATATGCGTGCCATGATAAGTCATTGCAAGTGCGTTGACGTGACGGAGGGGCATGTTTACAAGTAAACGTAATTCTTGTAAATCATTTTCGACACTTGTATAATTTGGGTCGGTATAGTGTTCAATAAGTGACAAAAAAGCCGACCACCGCTCCGCGGGAATGTGTGCAGCTGCATTAATGTGCAACTGCCCTGATTCATCACGTAACGCAATCAGACCAGCATTTCCTGCCAGTAAATCAACTGCGGCATTGATGACTAACGACAATAATTCGGTAATGTCTAATTGCGCCGTCATGGCATTACTGATGTGCAATAATGACTCGTGTTGACGTAATCTTCCAGCAATACTTTCAGACATCAGTAAGCCTCATTCGAACATAATGCGAAATATGAAGAGATGATTAATCATTTACAAAATCATTTGCATATACAAACGATTATATTGTACAATAAATAACGAAGTCAAGAAACCTGTACCGTGTAAATGATTGGAGCCGGAGATGGATAATCTAGAGCAGAATCGCCGCGCTAAAAAACTGATTGCCGACCTTGATCTTACCCCAGATGAAATCCAACAAATTATCGCTACGGCGCGGGTGCATCTTGCGACATTCGACCCTGATTATCGCACAAATGTCACCCAGATTGCGATTGCATTGGACAAGAGTCGACCGACGATTTATGGTTGGGCCGACAAATCACTCGAAGCCTTGGTGCATGCCTTGCGGATGATTCGCACTGGTCGTCCCCCCAAGACCAACAAAATTGTTCCTGTGACGCGCAAGCGCCGTATCAAGGATGCATAATTCATGCGCGCATTACTGAGCGTATCGGATAAACGGGGCATTGTCGACTTTGCGCGGGAATTAGGCGCACTCGGTGTTGACATTTATTCTACCGGCAATACCAAAGCAGCAATTGCTGCTGCTGGTATTGCCGTGCACAGCGTGAGCGAATTGACCGGCTTCCCCGAAATCCTCGATGGTCGGGTCAAAACCTTGCATCCCGCTATCCACGGCGCCATTTTGGCGCGCCGTGATTTGGCCAGCCATATGCAGACCTTGCAGGAATACCAAATCACCCCAATTGATATCGTGGCCGTCAATCTCTATCCCTTTGCGGCAACCATTGCCAAGCCGGGGGTCACAGAGGATGAAGCCATCGAACAAATCGACATTGGTGGGCCGGCGATGATTCGCGCCAGTGCCAAAAACCATGCGTCGGTATTGCCCGTAGTGTCCCCCGATGATTATGCGGCGATTATTGCGGCGTTGCAACAGGGTGTGGTACCACTCGAATTCCGGCGCGCCTTGGCTGCCAAAGCCTACGCCCATACGGCGGCGTATGACGCAACAATCGCGAATTACCTCGCCCCCGCCAAAAGCTTGCCCGATGCACTCACCATCCATGTGCCCAAGGCCCGGGTGTTGCGCTATGGCGAAAACCCCCATCAAGCGGGTGCGTTGTACGGCGCATTCGACGACATCTTCCAGGTCTTACACGGCAAAGAATTGTCGTATATCAACATCCTCGATATTGCCGCCATCCAAGAGCTCATCGAAGAATTCGACCCCAGCGAAGGGGTCGCCCTCGCCATCGTCAAGCACACCAACCCATGTGGCGTGGCCATTGGTGCCACCCCACTCGAAGCTTGGCAACGGGCCTTTGCTACTGACCGCGAAGCGCCCTTTGGCGGCGTGATTGCCTTGAATGCTAGGTTGGATTTGCCGTTGGCGCAGGCGATTGACGAGATTTTCTCGGAAATCATCATCGCACCGGCATTTGACCCTGATGCATTGGCATTGCTCCAACAAAAAAAGAACCGCCGCTTGGTGATTGCCAAGCGCGCCATTGCCGCTGATCAGCAGGCGTTGGTACATTCGGTACCGGGTGGCTTCCTCGTGCAACAGCCCGATCGCGAGCTACCACGGGGTGAATCATGGGATTGTGTGACGCAACGCCAACCGACGGCTGAAGAATTAACCGCCTTGCGCTTTGCGTGGCGGGTGGTCAAGCATGTCAAGTCCAACGCAATTGTGTATACTGCTCCTAATCGCACGTTGGGAGTTGGGGCGGGGCAGATGAGTCGGGTCGACAGTGCCCGCGTTGCCGTCGAAAAAGCCGGCCGGGCTGGTATTTCGTTGCAAGGCTGTGTAATGGCCAGTGACGCCTTTTTCCCATTCCCCGATGGCATCGAAACGGCTGCAGCCGCCGGTGTCACCGCCATCGTGCAACCAGGTGGCTCAATGCGTGATGATGATGTCATTGCGGCAGCCAATCGCCTCGGAGTGGCCATGATTTGTACTGGCCGCCGTCATTTTAGGCATTAATCTATGACACTACTCTACGACGCCAATGGGTTGATTCCTGCCATTGTGCAACACGCCCATAGTGGCGAAGTCTTGATGCTCGGCTACATGAATGCCGATGCGCTGGCCCAAACCCAAGCGAGTGGCAATGTGACTTTTTTTAGTCGCAGTCGCCAACAACTGTGGGTCAAAGGCGAAACGTCGGGCAATTTTTTGCGCTTTGTGGAAGTCCGCCGTGATTGCGACAGCGATGCCTTGTTGGTTTTGGCATTGCCCATCGGTCCTACCTGCCACACTGGTACACCCTCGTGTTTTGCCTGGCAAATCGATGGTCAAGCAACTGACCAGCGTGTGCCACCCCTCAGTATGCTGGGACGCTTGTCTGATTTGGTGGTCGCACGCAAACAACAAATGCCCGAAGGCTCGTATACCACCAAGCTCTTTACGGGTGGGGTTGATCGCATCGGCAAAAAAATCGGTGAAGAAGCGGCCGAAATGATTATTGCCGCCAAAAACAACTCGGATGCCGAGTTGACCTGGGAAACTGCCGACTTCTTGTATCATACGTTGGTGTTGCTCACCAACCAAGGCGTATCGCTCGACATGATTATGGCTGAATTAGCCCGTCGCCATTCGACAACTGACTAAATGGGGGTGTAGGCTCATTTCCGCCTCGCGCATGGTGCGTGAGGCGGTTTTGTTTATTCACCGCTCACCCGCTTTATTTTTTTCCATAAAAAAGTACACCGCATGGAAGGTGAATAGGCAGGCTACGCCGGGGATGTAGATGCGCGGTTGAGGCGCCAGGTGATGACGATGCAGATGAGTGTGGCCAGAAGCGCGCCCCGTTCGAAGCGCGCGCCATAGAGTGGTTGGCCGGCATCGAGCCAGCTAAACGGCAGATAAAGCCATTGCGACACCCACAACACCACCTGCACCCCGAAGTTGTCGGGGCGGGCCGCAAACAGGAGCAACGTCATGCGGCTGAGCATGAGCGTGGCGCCAATGATGCAGGTGGTGCTGATGGTATTAACCGCGCGCGCGTTCAATCCTGGCCCCCAATGCTTGTAAGCGCTGCTCGATTGATTCGTAGCCACGGTCGATTTGGGCGATGTTATGGATGACGCTTTTGCCACGGGCACACAGCGAGGCAATCAGTAAGGCCATGCCGGCCCGGATGTCGGGGCTGGGCAAGCCTTCGGGTTCGCCAAACAATTTGGCAGCGCCGACGACCACCACGCGGTGCGGATCACACAAGACGATTTTGGCGCCCATGCCGATTAAGCGGTCTACGAAAAACAAACGACTTTCGAAGAGTTTTTCGTGGATGAGCACCGTGCCACTCGCTTGAGTTGCCACCACCACGGCGATGCTGATGAGGTCAGCGGGGAAGCCCGGCCACGGCATCGATTCGATTTTGGGGATGGCGTTGTGGGCATCTTCTTGGACGCGCAATTCTTGATTGCCCGGCACGATGATGTCGTCACCTTCTTCGCGCCAATGCACCCCCAAGCGCCCCAATGTCAATTTGGTCATGCGGTGTTCACGGGGGCGGGCGCCGGCGATGCGGATTTCGCTGCCGGTGACGGCGGCCAACCCGATAAACGAACCCACTTCCATGTAATCGGGACCGATTTCGTATTCGGCACCATGGAGCGAACTGACGCCTTCAATCATGAGCAAATTGGTGCCAATGCCGCTGATTTTGCCACCCATGGCGTTCAGGCAGTGACACAAATCTTGGATGTGCGGTTCTGAGGCGGCATTGGCGATGGTGGTGTCCCCTTCGGCCATCACTGCCGCCAAAATGGCTTGTTCGGTGCCGGTGACACTCATTTCGTCAAGAAAAATATCGGCGCCGTGGAGTTTGTGGCAGGTCAGCACATATTCACTAGGCGTGATTTCGATCATGGCCCCCAGCGCTTTGAGCGCTTGGAAGTGGGTGTCGAGGCGGCGGCGCCCGATGGCATCGCCCCCTGGGCGAGGCAAGCGCACGTGACCGCGGCGGGCGAGGAGTGGCCCCGCCAATAGGATTGAGGTGCGAATGCGCCGCGCCAAGGCGGGATCGGGGTCTTCGTTGCGCACTTCAGGCGTATGGAAGCGCCAACTATGATCGCCAGCCGGTGAGATATGCACACCTAAGCCACCGAGTAAGGCACGTTTGGTGACCACATCGCCGATTTCGGGCATATTGCGCAAAATAACCGGCTCACTCGTTAGTAAGGTGGCTGCCAAGAGCGGCAGGGCGGCGTTTTTGTTGCCGGCTGGGCGGATCGTGCCACTCAGCCGATGCCCACCCTCAATCACAAAGCGTTCCATGCAAGCTCCTTTTACAACACGTTGGTCAATGTGGTGAACAACCCTGCATCGCCGGCCACTGCTTGTTGGATGGAGGCATCGCCACCAAGCACTACCCGTTGCCAATGCTGATTGAGTGCCATCAAGGCTTCGCCATAGCGCACAAAATCAGGGATGGTAACAGCAAGTGCTTGCTCACGGGTCTGTTGGCGGTAGGTATCATCGTCGCCAGACAAATGGCGTATAAATGCGGTAAATCCCCGTGCGTCAGGTAATTGATACCCATCCAAATCACCCGCGGCGCCGATGATTGCTTGGAGCAAGGCATCGTCGTCGAGTTGGACTTGGGTCAGCCATTGCCCGGCTTGGGCATAGACATCGAGGGTTTTGCTGATATTGGGGTCACGATACGAGAGCATCGACAAAATTCCACTGCGGATGTCGAGGACGCTAAATGCGCCGTATGCGCCACCTTTTTCGCGGATTTGTTCATGCAAAAAGGTCCGGCTGAGATGGCGATTGACGACGATATCGGTGCCACTACAGGTATATCCCACTTGGCTGAGCTGTGCCGCCACCCCCACATAATTGACTTGGGCAGGGGCAACCAATGCTTCGTTGCTAGGGAATGTGAGCGTTGACCAGAGTTGTGGGCTGGTGGTATGGCTGGGGATATTTTCCCGAATCCGGGCGAATTCTGTTAGCGCACTCGGGACCAATTCTTGGTTGCAGGTTACATGAAAGCGCATGCTGCCTTGGGTAATCAACGCAGTGCGAATGGCAATCAGCTTGGCGTGGATGGCTTCCCATTGGCTATCGGCAGTGGCAGCTAACTCGCGGATGAATTTGAGATAACTGACGCCACCGAGGAGTTCGTTGAAGCTTTGGATATTGCCAAAGCGAGCCCGTAAGCGCGAATTAATCAGTGCGTGTCCCGACGGCAGTACCCGCGCTTCCCGACTCGCTTTATCTTCTTTGATGAGTTGCAAAATACGTTCGCGATTGTCGAGGTGGGCCGCCACACTGACATCACACATGATGTCGAGTAAGGTGCCGATGTTTTCGCTGGTCGCTTTGCCGCGAATCAGCAACAAGGCGTAATAGTCTTTGCTGAGCCGATTGGTGCCCGCCATCGATGTAGCCGAAATTCCACCGGTGTAGGTGCCGATGCGTTGTG
This sequence comes from Roseiflexaceae bacterium, assembly GCA_947450095.1. Classification (GTDB taxonomy): domain Bacteria; phylum Chloroflexota; class Chloroflexia; order Chloroflexales; family Roseiflexaceae; genus UBA965. Next base: position 18,111 of record CANFUF010000008.1, on the reverse strand, counting down.
ATAAACGCACGGCGTCGTAATCACCGGCACCGGTTTCGGTCAACGCATCCACAAACAACGGCAGGTATGGAATGAGATCCGCCGGTAAATTGCGTAAATCAAACCCGATGTCGACATACATGATGCCGCTCGTAAAGAGTGGGGCAATCGTTACGGGAATATTGCCGATGCGCTCGTGCATAAGCGGGGTGATTTTGACGTGGGGCTCGAGATCGTCGCGAGTCAAGCGTGGGATGGTTGCCAACGCTTCTGGGCTATCGGGGGTCTCTTGCCAGTGGGTCAGGCGTTGGGCAGCCGCGTTGATTTCGTCGCGTTGCGTCGCGGTCAACGTGGCTTCGGCTGCTACGAGTTCGGCTGCTTCTTGGGCATCGAGGCGCTCATTGAGTTGGGCATCGGGCGCCACGACGAGTTCGAGCATGTGTGGATTGTCGCGCAACAATTCCTGGAGCAATTGACCGATACGTTGCGGGTCTTGCAGGCGTTGTTTGGCAGTGGCTAAGGCATCTTCGTAGCGCAAGGCTTTGATGATGTCTTGTCCATACAGCCATGGATTGGTCAAACCAATCATCAAGGCTAGTCCCCGCGGGAATCCGCCGGTGTTGCGTTCGCGCAAATCAAATTCAATGGTGTTGATTGATGCCTGGATTTGGGCAGGATCGACCCCTTCCGTGATGATTTTGGTGATTGAATCCCGTACGAGCGGGGCAATCAGGGCGACATTTTCGGGGGCAACACCCTTGAGCCCAAGCGCAAAATAGGTTTGCAGGTTATTGCCAAACCCACCACCGCTGAGATCTTCGCCGAGATCACTGTCGAGTAATAATTTACGGAGCGGAGCGACGGCGTCGTTGAGCAGCACATGATCGACAATCATGATTTCCATTTCGTCGATTTCATCAAAGTGCTTGTCAATCATCCAAGCCAGCAACACGTGGTGGCGTTGCTCATCGGCGGTGGCAGGGTAGGCATATGTGGCGGTACGTGCCGCGCTCCACTTGGGTTGTTTGGCGATGGGTGGGGGTGGGGTTTGGGCGCTGAAATTGGCCAAGTAGGGTTCGAGGCGCTCCAGCCGTGTTTCGATTTCGTCGTCACCATACCAATACAACAATGAGTTGCTGGGGTGGTAGTAGGTGGCATGGAAGTCGGTGAATTCGGCATAACTCAAACTGGGGATGACCCGCGGGTCGCCACCCGAATCATTGGCATAAATCGTGTCGGGGAAGAGTTCACGGCTCAAGGCTTTGCCCAGCACCCGTTCGGCGGTAGCAGACGCGCCCTTCATTTCGTTGTAAACAATCCCCTTGTAGGTCAGTTTGCCGGCGTCATCGAATTCGTAGCGCCAGCCTTCTTGACGTAATGTGTCTTCGCTAATGAGGGGATGAAACACGGCGTCCATATAGACGTCGACGAGGTTGTACAAATCTTTGAGGTTGGTACTGGCCACGGGGTAGATGGTTTTATCGGGGTAGGTCATCGCATTCAAAAAGGTATTGAGCGATCCCTTGAGCAGTTCATTAAAGGGGCTTTTGACGGGAAAATGTTTCGAGCCACACAACACCGAGTGTTCGAGGATGTGGGCCACGCCGTTGGAATTGGCGGGCAATGTGCGAAACGACACGCCGAAGCACTTGTTTTCGTCGTCGTTGTGGATAGATACGAGTTGCGCCCCACTTGGATGGCTATAAATGCGCACCGTGGCGTGGATATCGCTGATTTCTTCGAGATGCGTCAACACAAATTGATGTGACATGCCAGCTCCTTTCCGCTTTCTGTTATCATACCACGTGAGGTTGGCGTATACTTGTATCAGGTTGTGAAATAAAGGATATAGGGACGATGAACAAACAAACAATTCGTGATGTGGCATGGCAAGGCAAACGGGCATTGGTGCGGGTCGACTTCAATGTGCCCATTGAAAACGGCGTCGTGGGCGATGATACCCGCGTCCGTTCGGCCATCCCCACCATCCGCTATTTGGTTGACCAAGGTGCTGCAGTCGTGTTGATGTCCCATTTGGGACGCCCCAAAAACAAAGTAGTCGAAGAGTTGCGCATGCGACCCGTGGCGGCCCATTTGGCCAAATTGATGGGTGTGACGGTAATTACCACCGATGCCGTCGCTGGTGCTGACGCCTTGGCAGCCGCCCAGGCCTTGCAACCTGGTCAGATTTTGATGCTCGAAAACACCCGCTTCGACGCCCGCGAAGAAGCCAACGACGTCTCATTGGCCCAAGAATATGCCCAACTTGGCGACGTGTATGTAAACGACGCCTTTGGTGCTGCTCACCGCGCCCACGCTTCTACCGAAGGCGTGGCACACTTGTTGCCGGCAGTGGCGGGGTTGTTGATGGAACGCGAGCTCGATGCCTTGGCTGGCACGCTCGAAGCCCCCCAGCGCCCGTTTATCACCATCATCGGTGGTGCCAAAATCAGCGACAAAATCGGTGTCATCGAAAATCTACTCAGCAAGGTCGATGCCTTGTTGATTGGTGGCGGCATGGCCAATACCTTTTTGTTGTCCCAAGGCTATGCCATGGGAGACTCGTTGGTCGAAGCATCGAGCCTTGATTTGGCCAAACGGATGATTGATTTGGCTGCTGCCCGTGGCACCAAATTGCTGTTGCCCACCGATGCGGTGGTGGCTGACAAATTTGCCGCTGATGCTGCCACTAAAGTGGTGGGCATCGATGCCGTCACCCCCGGCTGGCGCATCCTCGACATCGGGCCAGACACCCAAGCCCGCTATGCCGCCGAAATCGCCCAAGCCAAGACCATCATTTGGAATGGTCCGATGGGCGTCTTTGAAATGCCGGCTTTTGCCGGTGGCACCCGAGCTGTGGCCCAAGCCTTGGCCGACAGTAGCGCCAAAACCGTAATCGGTGGCGGTGATTCGGTGGCTGCCATCGAACAAATGGGCCTCGCCGATAAAGTCAGCCATATTTCCACCGGCGGTGGTGCCTCGCTCGAGCTCCTCGAAGGCCGGGTATTGCCCGGCGTGGCCGCTCTCAACGATCGCGCATAAATTGCGTCGTAGTACAAAACCCCCTCGACATCACCGTGATGTCGAGGGGGTTTTTTGGCGTTACCGATGATATTTAGAATTCGAGCAATAAGCTATCAGGATCTTCGAGCAAATCTTTGATATGCACGAGGAAACGCACGGCGGTAGCGCCGTCGATGATGCGATGGTCGTACGACAATGCGATATACATCATCGGGCGAATCACGATTTGGCCATTCATGACCATGGCGCGCTCTTGAATCTTGTGCATCCCCAAAATGCCCACTTGGGGCATATTGAGAATAGGCGTTGACATCATTGAGCCAAACACACCACCATTGGTAATGGTAAAGGTGCCACCCGTCAAATCAGCGAGGCCCAGTTTGTTGTCACGGGCGCGTTTGGCGAGGGATTCGATGCCCTTTTCGATGCCGGCAAAACTCAAATCGTCGGCATTGCGGAGCACGGGTACCACCAAGCCATCGGGGGTCGATACGGCGATGCCGATATCGTAGTAATACTTGTAGAGAACCTCGTCGCCTTGGATTTCGGCGTTGACCGCCGGGAAGGCTTTGAGGGCGCTAACTGTGGCCTTGGTGAAAAACGACATGAAGCCGAGACCGACGCCATTGTGCTCTTTGAAGCTATCTTTTTTGCGCTTGCGGATGTCCATCACCCGAGTCAAGTCGACTTCGTTGAAGGTCGTCAGCATGGCAGCGGTTTGCTGGGCTTGCACCAAGCGGGTGGCAATGGTTTGGCGGCGGCGTGACATTTTGACCCGCTCTTCACGGCGACTACCGCTGGCAACAACTGGTGCGGGTGTGGCAGCTGATGCCGCTGGTGCGACCGGTGCTGGGGTGCTCGCCTTGATGACGTCGTTTTTGGTGATGCGGCCATCAGGGCCGCTACCACTGACGGTGCGCAAATCGACGCCGGTATCGGCGGCTACATTGCGAGCCACCGGGGTGGCGGGGGCGTCGCTGGCGACGGGAGGTGCGACGGGTACGGGTGTCGCAATCGGTGCAGGTGCGGGCGTTGCGCTAGCGGTGCTAGCGGCGGTGTCGATGCTGGCAATTAGTTCACCAACGGCCACGTTGTCGCCTTCGTTTTTGTGCAAGGCAGTGATGACGCCGGCGGCACTCGCACTCACTTCGATGTTGACCTTGTCGGTTTCGAGGTCGGCAATGATTTCGCCGGCGTTGATGGCGTCACCTACTTTTTTGTGCCAGCGGGCCAGTGTCCCTTCGACAATCGATTCACCGAGAATCGGGACTTTGATATCGACGTTCATGATGCATTCTCCATGGCGTACGGTTACGCCACAATGATTGGTTGCGATTGAATAGGACTATATACCGCAGTATTGATGATGCGTTCTTGCTCTTCGGCATGGTCTGATTGTGAGCCTTCGGCGGGGCTGGCCGATGGCGCTCGACCCACATAACTAAACAGTGTATCGGGTGCGAGGATGGTTTTGATGCGGGGGGCCACGTAGCTCCATGCCCCCATGTTTTGTGGCTCTTCTTGCATCCAAACCACTTCACGCGCATTGGGGTAGCCTGCCAAAATGGCAATCAGCTCATCTGCGGGGAAACTGTAGAGTTCTTCGATGCGTACCACCGCCACGTGTGGTGCTTGTTCTGGGGTCACACTACTCACGAGGTCTACATAGACTTTACCCGAACAGAGGATGATACGTTCGACTTGATTGCGGCGGTCGTTGGCGCTGGCGTCATCGAGCACCCGATAAAACCGCCCCTCGGTTAGGTCACTCAGCGAAGAACCAGCTTTGGGGTGGCGGAGCAAGCTTTTGGGGGTCATCAAAATCAATGGCCGCGGGTCTTCGGTGCGGAGCATGGCTTGGCGGCGCAATAAATGAAAATATTGGGCTGCGGTGGTGCAGTTTGCGACGCGGATATTGTCGTCGGCAGCCAGTTGCAAAAAGCGCTCCAAACGGGCACTCGAATGCTCGGGACCTTGGCCTTCGTAACCGTGTGGTAACAACAACACGAGTGACGGCTGTAAGCCCCATTTTTTGCGGCCAGAGACGATGAATTGGTCGATGATGACTTGGGCGCCATTGGCGAAATCGCCAAACTGTGCTTCCCAGAGCACCAAACTATCGGGGGCGTGTGAACTATAGCCGTATTCAAAGCCCAGAACGGCGTTTTCTGACAACGAACTGTTGTAGACTGCAAACGCGGCTTGGGCTTGGGGCAGGTGTTGGATGGGGGCGTAGACTTGGCCGTTTTCGACATCGTGCAACACGAGATGGCGATTGCTAAACGTGCCACGTTGGCTGTCTTGACCCGTCATGCGGATCGGCACCCCTTCGGCAATCAGTGAGGCAAACGCCAGCGCTTCGGCGTGGGCCCAATCGATGGCGCCGATTTGCTCGAAGGCCGTGCGGCGTTTTTCGAACATGCGCACTAGCTTGGGATTGATGCTGAAATTATCAGGGACACGCAACAGTTGCGTGTTGTACTCGTAGAGCTTTTCGGCACTGACGGCGGTTTGGGTGCGGCGGGCCAACCCTGCGGGTGGCGGGGTGAGTGTAGTGGGCATGACCGGATCAGTTTCGGCTTGGTGTTTGGCTTCTTGGAGCTTCGCCATCAAGTCTGCCACCATACCATCCGCTTCGGCCTGCGTGACAATCCCATCTGCCACCAACCGATTGGCCCAAAGTTCACGGACGGTTTTGTGTTGGCTGATTTGGGTATACATCAACGGTTGGGTAAATGAGGGCTCGTCGCCTTCGTTGTGTCCCCAGCGCCGATAACCGACGAGGTCAACCAAAAAGTCCTTGTGGAATTCGTTGCGATAGGCTAGTGCCATACGGGCGGCGGCCACACTGGCTTCCACATCATCGGCATTGACGTGCACAATGGGGATCTCGAAGCCTTTGGCAAGGTCGCTGGAATATAGTGTCGTGCGGCTATCGTGGGGGTCCGTCGAAAAACCGATTTGGTTGTTGAGGATGATATGAATCGTCCCGCCAATGCTATAGCCTTCGAGGTCCGACATATTGAGGGTTTCGGCAACTACCCCTTGACCGGGGAAGGCGGCATCGCCATGGATGATAATCGCCAGTGATGCTGAGCGGTCGCGAACTGGGGCACCATGGGCAAAGCGATCATCCTGGACGGCGCGGGCCCGACCAGCTACGACGGGATTGACAAATTCGAGATGGCTGGGGTTTGGTGCGAGGGTGATGGGCATTTGTTCGACCCCACTCTCGCGGAAGGTGCGTTGGGCGCCGAGGTGATATTTGACGTCACCCGTCCAGCCGTGTGCTTCACGCACCACGGGGTGGTGGGCGTCACGATGGGCGAGGATGAATTCACTCAAAATATGGTTGTAGGGTTTCCCGAGGGCGTGGGCGAGGACATTGAGACGGCCACGGTGCGCCATGCCGATGACGATTTCTTTGGTGCCGGCGACGGCAGCGTTGCGGATGATGGAATCAAGCATGGGCATCAAGATGTCGCAGCCTTCGAGGGAGAAGCGTTTTTGACCCACAAAGGTGGTATGCAAAAAGCGCTCGAAAGTTTCGACTTCACTCAGGCGAGCCAGAATTTCACGTTTGCGCCGTACGGAAAAGCCGTAAAAAAACTTACGTGTTTCGATGGCATCGTGAATCCATTTGCGCTCGTTGTACACCTGGATGTGGTCGGCTTCGTAGCCCAGACTGCCTGAATAAAGCGCGCGTAATGCTTGTACGCCAGTCAAGGCATCACTACATTCTGCTTCGAGTGGACTACGCAAAATCGATGCGGGTAATCCGCGCAAGTCAGCGTTACTCAGATCATGATAGGCGAATTCAAGGCTGGGATCACTAACCGGTTGCTTCCCTAGTGGGTCAATATGTGCAGCTAAGTGCCCCATTTCGCGGATAAAGCGAATCAATCGTGCTGCGGCAATCGCATGCACATTGTCAACTGACTCACGAGGTTGGGTTGTTGGGGTAGTCGTCTCTGCATCTATAAAAAGATGCGCGTTTTCCTGAAATAATTGACGGAATTCTGCATCGACTGATGCGGGGTCTTTTTTGTACTGTTCATATAACTCGAGTACATAGCCTGCATTTGGACCAAAAAATTGTGCGAAGGATCGCATCACATCATACTCCTCATAGCCGTATGTGTCGCAATTACACACGGAAATGGCGCCATAGTCAAGCGCCTACAGTATAGAGGTGTACGGCGGCTTCGTCAAGCGTGTAGACGGCTATTTTGGTATGTCAAATCTATTGTTTTGTATTTTCAATTTGCGAAAAATGTGTTTTTCTGTTGATTTGCGATGTTTTTTGTACAAAAAATCACTTAATACATAAAAAAATAATAGCTGGCGGTGATGTTTTTTCTAACATAATCAACGTTACTTTGGTATAATGATAGTATATGTGAAATGGAGGGTGTCGTGCGTATTTCTCGCGCTTTAATCACCGCTGCCTCACCGGCACAACATGCCTTGCCATTGCAACGGCTTGTCGACCGTGATGGTGTCACCAAGTCGCTCTTACGGATCATCGCCGAAGAAGCCTTGCAAGCCGGCATCGACGAAATTGTGGTTGTGGTCGCGCCGGGGACGGCAGCAGCCTATCTCGATGCGGTCAGTGATATCGCCAAGCACTTACGCTTTGTCGAGCAATTGCATCCTCAAGGCTATGGCCACGCAATTTTGATGGCCCGTGATGCAATTGGCAATGATCCCTTTTTGCATCTAGTGGGTGATCATATTTACCTCAGTAACGAATCGCGGGGTTGTGCCCGCCAAATTGTTGATTTAGCTATGACCGAAAATTGTGCGGTATCGGCGGTGCAATCGTCTCGGGAACACCTGTTGCCGTACTACGGCGTGGTTGGTGGCAGACCGTTGTCGGGTAACGCCAATGTCTATACTATCGAACAAGTCGTCGAAAAACCGACTCCTACTGCGGCCGAACAGCAACTCCTTACTCCAGGTTTGCGCGTTGGTCATTATTTGTGTTTGTTTGGGATGCATGTCTTGACCCCAGGTATTTTCGATATATTGACGGCAAATCTGACAGCATCACCTGATGATGTATTGCAATTGTCGCCCGCACTCCACCAATTGGCACGCCAAGAGCGCTACCTCGCCTTGGCACACATTGGGCGCCGCTATGATACTGGTGCCAAATACGGCTTATTGACTGCGCAATTAGCTCTTGGCCTCAATGGTGTCGATAGCGAAGATGTGATGGCGAACTTGGTGGAATTATTACTACATCGCCGCAGCGAATAGGAGCATCTATGTCGCAATTATGCGCCATTATTATCGCTGACGACGCACGGTTGCGTGATACTGCCCTCGAATCAGTGTGTGGCACTGCGTCGTATCAGACGTTGTTGAGCGAAATTCACGCACTCGAGGAATTTCGCCAACAACGCACCAATTTGTACGAACGGGTGCGGGCGCTCTTTTTTTTATATGCGATTCATCGTTTTTATTTGCCGGCGCATTATCCTGCCGCCCAAGCTACCCACGTGCCCTACGAGGGCTATGTGCATTTGTTGAATCGCCGTTTTGAAGAGGCCGTGGCATTGTTTGTGGCTGCGTTTACCCGCGAGCCATCTGATGCATTGTCGAGTGCCTTGGCGACGGCCTATCATCAACTGGCCTTCCAAACGCTGGCCGATCAGGTGCGGCAAAGTGTGCGGGCGGTGCGAGGCAATCAATGGATGTTCCGCATGGGGCACCCTGCCGACTATCCGTTGCGCATACATCCTCGCTTGCTGACCCGTGATGCGGATCAGGCGTTCCCCATTTTGCAAGAAGCGACGCCGGTGCGCATGGATTTGTCGCATAGTGGCTGGAGTGATATTTTTTTCTTGGGGATGGATTTCCCTGCTGGCGCCCAAGTGCTTAATATCTCGGTCGATTTGTGCGTCCGTGGCCGCGATGCCACTACGCGCCCCCCGGTCGAAGCCTATTTGCGCGTGATTGATGAACCATTGTTGCGTTTGACAAGTGTCGACTTGGGCGTTACTGCCGATATTACTGAGCTGGGCGAAGTCTTTGACTTTGGTCGCGACTATATGGGCTTACTCAAAGGTGCCGTGATTGCAGCGGGGATTATCCCTCCCGGGCTCGAAAGCTCACAACGCTCGCTGGCCGACGTCTTGGCTCGCTTGGTGGGTCCAGGTCACGGGCTAGAGCTAGTGTCGTCGGTCAACGACATCCCCAAAGGCTCCCGCTTAGCGGTATCGACCAATCTGCTGGCCGCCTTGATTTGTGTCTGTATGCGAGCCACGGGACAGACGGTCAATCTTACTGGGGCCCTGCAAGAATCTGAACGGCGCTTGGTGGCGGCGCGGGCGATTTTGGGTGAGTGGTTGGCTGGTTCAGGTGGTGGTTGGCAAGATTCTGGCGGTGTCTGGCCAGGGATTAAACTGATTACTGGCGTCGAAGCGCAGCCTACTGATCCCGAATACGGCGTCAGTCGTGGCCGATTGTTGCCCCAACACCGCGTGCTAGGCACAGACGAAATCTCCCCCGATGCCCGGCAGCGCCTGCAAGACAGTCTGGTGTTGGTTCATGGTGGCATGGCCCAAAACGTCGGCCCAATATTGGAAATGGTCACTGAAAAATACTTGCTCCGGGCGGGTGCTGAATGGCAGGCCCGCCAAGATGCCATCGCCTTGATGACCGAGATGATTGCGGCACTGAAGGCAGGCGATATCCGCACATTGGGGCAAATTACCACGCGTAATTTCATGGGACCATTGCAAACCATCATCCCCTGGGCTACCAATCGCTATACCGAAGGGCTGATTCGTGCCGCCCAACAACGGTTTGGTGACCAGTTTTGGGGGTTTTGGATGTTGGGGGGGATGTCTGGTGGAGGCATGGGCTTTATCGTTGACCCCGCCATCAAAATCGAAGCCCAAGCTGCCTTGCAAGAAATTATGGATGCCGAACGTTTGGCGCTCCAAGATGCCTTGCCCTTTGCAATGACCCCTGTGGTCTATGATTTTGCCATCAATGAGCGTGGCACGTGGGCTGAATTACTGCCTGCAGCCAATCGGTTGATGCCGGTGGGCTATTACGCCTTGCACATGCCCCGTCTGCTCCGTAGCGACGCTCGCGACCTCAATCTGACACGCCGTCGTGAGCTCGACTACTTTGGGGCTGCTTGCTTGACCCGCCCCGAATTGGCCCGGGTCGTACCGATGCTGTTTAACCAAATGTTGCCCCATGTCAGTAGCCCGGCCAATCAAACGCCCCGTGTGCATGATTCATTAATTCAAAACGGTTTCGATCGTGACTTCCACGAACAAATCCGTGCCGATATGCGGGCGGGGCGGATTGGCTTGATGCAAAACCGTCTGCCTGCTAGTAGCACCATCCGTGATGTTGATCCGGGTGATGTGCATGATGCGACAGGTCGACCCACCGCCGAGATTATTCGACTCGGTGAAGCGGCGTTGGCTCGTGGCGAAGTGGCAGTGGTGTCGCTGGCGGGTGGGGCGGGGAGTCGTTGGACGCAAGGTGCCGGCGTGGTCAAAGCACTCCATCCCTTTGCCAAATTTGCCGGGCGCCATCGTACCTTTATCGAGCTGCATATCGCCAAAAGCCAACAAATCGCACGAATGTATGGTGCCGCTCCAGCACATGTCTTTACCACCAGCTATATGACCGACGCGCCGCTCCGCCATGCTCAAATGACGGCACAGTCACACGGTCGATCGTGGGGTTATGCCGGCGATGTGCTGTTGTCACAGGGCCGTGCGGTCGGCTTGCGGTTTGTGCCGATGACTCGTGATTTGCGCTTTGCGTGGGAAGAAACTCCCCACCAGCTACTTGATGAACAAGCCCAAAAAATGCGCCAAAGTGTGCATGCCGCCTTGATTGGTTGGGCGCGGTCACAGGGCGAAGGTGCTGATTACACCGATAATCTGCCCAACCAATGTATGCATCCGGTCGGGCATTGGTTTGAAGTCCCCAATATGTTGCGTAATGGCACTCTGGCTCAATTGCTCACAAAAAATCCCAACCTGCGCTATTTGATGGTGCACAACATCGATACCTTGGGCGCGACGCTTGATCCGGCGCTGCTTGGACAACATATCGCTACCCAAAAAATGTTTTCGTTCGAAGTCACTGCTCGCCGCATCGATGATCGCGGTGGTGGCCTCGCTCGGGTCGATGATCAAGTGCGCTTGGTCGAAGGCCTTGCGATGCCCCGCATCACCGATGAGTTTGGCTTGCGTTTTTACAATACCCTCACTAATTGGATTGATATCGATGGGATGTTGACCCTGTTTGGTTTGACTCGTGATGATATTATGCAAAACCCCGAGCGGGTGAATCAGGCAGTGCGCGCCATGGCGACGCGTATGCCAACATATGTGACCATCAAGGATGTCAAAAAACGCTGGGGCAATGGCCAAGAAGATATCTATCCCGTGGCACAATTCGAAAAATTGTGGGGTGATATGACGGCATTGCCCGATGCCACGGTCAATTTTTTGCAAGTGACGCGCCTGCGTGGCCAGCAACTCAAAGACCAAGCCCAGCTTGACGGGTGGCTCCGTGACGGGAGTGCGGCTTATATAGATGCGCTTTGTGATTGGAACGTCGAATGAATGATACGTCGTTACGGTTTTGGAATGAATTATCGATGCTTGAGCAACGGGATACAATTGCAACACTTGGTGATTTGCCCGTGTGGATGCAGTCAGCGCGTACCCGGCCGAGCTCGATTGCGGTGGCATTTCAACAGCATAGGCCAGTAGCCGCTATCGTAACCCTCCACGATCGGGTAGCGGTTGGTGCTGCGGTCATCGATGTTGCGGTCGTGCGCCATGTCACATATATTCCGAATATCTCAAATGAAGTCATCGTACAAATGGTGATGCATCAAGCCATGGTATTTATCGAAGAAGGCCTTGGTTTAGTGCTGGTACATGGCGATGTATCTGCGTGGTCACCTCATGGCTTTGCACCCGTTTCGCACCGTGTCCGGGTGGCGTGGGGTGGATCACAACCAGCACTCGCCGTTGCGCCTAGACGTGCACAGCTGGCGGTCCCAACCGAGTCAGAACGTCGCGTGATTCAAAGTATGGCGTTAACTGACAAGCGTGTCGATGTCCGTATCGTCGATTGGGCTGCCTGGCCGCCGCGACCATGGTTGTTGGTGTATGGCAATGATGGTCAATTGTGTGCAGCAGCGGATATTGTGTCCAAAGGGACCGAAACAATCGTCGTGTATGCCGTGGCGAGTGATGATGGTGCTGCCAGTGATTTAGTGGCACAATTACTCCATAGTGGTCTTGTTCCTGCACCAATAAGTATTCAGTTGCCATATACTCATGCAGTTACGCAAATGGCTTTGCATCACCAAGGAGTGTTGCAAGTGGCGACCGCCGGCGTACAGGCGGTGTTGTTGGGAGTGTTGGATTTGCCGATGATGCTCTCTGCCTTGATACCCGCATTTGAACAACGGTTGCGGGCATCTGCGTATGCCAACTGGAATGGTGGCGTCCGGATCGAAATCAGTGACGAACGGGCGATGATTATGGTTGAAAATGGCAAGGTGGCGGTAATTGATGGTACACGTGAGGCTGATGTACGTATCAAGCAAGTCGAATTACTTGCACTCGCACAGATGGCCCTTGGTTATCGTTCGATTGGTGGCTTACGGCGGGCTGGACTATTGATGTGTGATGACACCGAATTGCCATTGTGTGAGATTCTGTTCCCGTCGCTCTATCCGCATCTTTCCCTCGAATAACGAACTGAGCTCAGCATGTCGAGTGTGACCGTTCATGATGCAATTAGATTAGCGTTGCCAGTGTCAACCCAAATTGTGGCTGGGCATGCGGGACTCCATCGCCTAGTCTCATGGCCAGTGGTGGCACGTGGGTTGGCTCCATTGTTTACGGAGCTGCATGGCAATGAATTTGCCTTGATTTCGATGTCAGCGCTCAAAGATATTGATCCACCAATCTATTTACCGACACTTATCGAGCGGTTGATTAGTGTGCCAATTAGTGCATTGGCCATTGTTGGGCATATTGATGGACAATCGATTGCCGTTGCCGAACAAGCGAATCTGCCGTTGCTTCATCTGGCGAGTGACGTGGATATTCGTGTCGTTGATCGTGAATTACAACGATTAATCAGTGACTATGATGCCCAGGTCGATCGCCGGGCTGCCCAAATTGCCCTCGAATTGGGTGAGCAATCGTTGGCTGGTGGGGGCTTCCCTGCCATGTTGGCGCTGTTGGCGAATCGAACAGGGCGAGCAGTTGCGATCTATTCCGTTAAAGGCGACATGCTGGCATTCCATGGCTCATCCGAAATCAAATCGACGTTGCTCCATATTGCGCTGACGCCCGGTAATCAACGGGTGAGTGGTATCGAAACGTGGTGTTTGCCACTTACTGCCGCTGGTCAAGGGATTGGGTTTATTGTGCTGGCAGGGCAATCATTGACTGATGCCGATAAAGCCACGGTCAAACGGGCTGCGATGGCGTTAGCCATGGAATTGACCAAAACGCAGGCGCTTTCGGCCGTCGAAGAACGCTACCGCGGCAATTTCCTCGAGCAATTATTGGCAGGGAATCTCGCTGATCCATTGGTGTTGCAGCAACGGGCGCGTGAGATTGGTGTTGATCTGCGTAAACCGCATGTCGCCATGCTCTTTAGTCTCCCGCTCGCTCAGCAAAATCAACTCCAATCGCAGTTCGCCAATGCCTTACCACAACTTGGGTCAACAATTCCATGGCTTCCCCATGCATTCGGTGTCATCTGCTTTGTTCCTGCAGACATTGCAAATAGTCCCGAAAAAACCATTGTCCAATCGGTATTTCGTGATGTGCAGAGCTACTTCCCTGCGGTGCGGGCTACCTATGGTCGGGTGGCAATGACGCATACCGAATGGATTCGCTCTCAGACCGAAGCCGAATTAACCCAGAAACTGATGCGCACGCATTCGCATCCTGCACTTGGATATGCCGAAATAGGCGTGTATCAGTTGTTGTTGCCCCTCGTCAATAATGCCGATGCGCTGTTGTTCCATCAGCAGCATTTAGGCGCATTACTCGATTACGAACGTGAACAACATGGTGAGTTGCTCCAAACACTTGAGGCTTTTTTTGATTGTAATGGCAATCTCGCCCGTACCTCTGAATCGATTCATGTGCATCGCAATACCTTGCTTTATCGTTTGTCACGGATTTCGCAAATTTGTCAGGTTGATTTGGACAATACCGACACCCGGTTATCATTGTGGTTGGCAATCAAACTTCATCGCTTGATTGGGAATACCGCAACAAATTAGTTATAATTTACTAATAATGGCATTCGTACTATTTGTGAAAGTGACGGTGAACATATGTCGAATCCTGAAAAAATAATGATTGTGACAGGGGCAACGGGTGGAATCGGGCTCATTACTGCGCGCGAATTAGCCGCCACCGGTGCACGTGTGGTATTGGTTGGTCGCTCTGAAGCGCGTTTGAATGATGCAGTTGCCCTGATTGTCCAACAGACGCCTGATGCTAAGCTTGATACCATCCAGGCTGATTTATCGTCACAAGCCGAGGTAGTAGCAGTTGCCAATACAATCAAGCAACGCTACGACCATATCGATGTACTGATTAATAATGCGGGTGCATACTTTACGGAACAACAATTTAGTATTGATGGCATAGAAATGACGTGGGCCCTCAATCATATGGCCCCATTTTTGTTAACAACTAGCCTGCTTGATTTATTACGGGCCAGTGCGCCGGCGCGGATTATTACCGTCGCATCTGCAGCACATCAAGGTGCAGTTATTGATTTTGACGACCTTGAAGGCAAAAAACGTTTTAACGGCTGGAAGGCCTATGGCCAATCCAAACTAGCCAACATCATGTTTACTTATGAATTAGCACATCGGTTAGAAGATTCAGACGTGACGGCCAATTGTCTCCATCCTGGTTTTGTGGCAACTGGCTTTGCCCAGAACAATGGTGGTTGGTTTGCCAAAGTATTTGCAGTGATGCAACGCTACTTGGCGATTACCCCCGAAAAAGGTGCGGAAACATCAATATTCCTTGCGCAGAGCGATAGCGTTGCGCCGACCTCAGGGCGTTATTTTGATAAATGTAAACCTGTTCCTTCATCAAAAGTATCTTATGATGTCACTTCGCAGCGTCGATTATGGGAACTGAGTCAAAATATGGTGAAAAGAGCGTAACCCGTAAAAAATTCCCGAGGAGCATTTGCTCCTCGGGAATTTTTTTGTGGCGACTATTCGCCTTGGTGCCGATTTTCGCTCAAGCTGGCTGCCAACTTGCGTAATTCTTCGTTGATGTTGGCTAAACCACTAACTACTTTGGTGTGAGCCTCAGTAACTGATGGGTTTTCCATGGCTTTTTCTACCAGTTGTTTCCCTTTTTCACTGACTTCGGCAACTTTTTCATTGCTACGCAGGGCTTGCAAGCGGTCTACTACATCACCAACACTTTTTTGGAGGTCTTGTTGAATTTGATGCGCTTGATTGCTATTCAAGAACGCCCGTGCGACGGCTTCGAGTTGAGCGCCTAATGAACGCAATTCATCCAACAGTGATTCATTATGTGTTGCGGTGGGTGTTGGCTCAGCGGCTGGATTTGGCGTCGATTCGGGGGGGATTTGCGTGTTGTCTGACATAGCAGATTCCTTTCATTTTGGTAACCGCAGTTCTGACGGTAGGGATGGTACATTTGTTGCATCGCCCAAGCGCCTGTTTTTCCATGTATATGTATACAGCGCTATATTATCGCACAGCAACCTCATCGTACCAATGACTGCATTGATTTACCTGCTTTTTATTATGCACGCAATAGGGGTAAAAAATAGTGTATTTGCCTACTTGCGCAAATGGCAATTTTTAGTATAATTATATTTGACTAATTTGAGTGATTTACTCAATATAAAAACGAGGTATGCAATGGCACGGATTTATCGTAGTGTTGTTGAATTAATTGGGAATACCCCATTGGTGCAAATCAAGGCGCCAGGGGCGACGGTATTGGCCAAATTAGAGTGGTTCAATCCAGGTGGGAGTGTCAAGGATCGCATTGGGTTTGCCATGATTGATGCCGCCGAGAAAGCCGGCTTGATTACACCAGGCAAAACGGTGATTATTGAGCCAACTAGTGGCAACACAGGGATTGGACTGGCGATGGTTGCCGCTGCCCGGGGCTACCGGATGATTTTGACGATGCCTGAATCAATGAGTATCGAACGGCGTAAATTGCTCAAGGGCTTCGGCGCCCAAGTAGTATTGACGCCTGCTGGTGAAGGGATGCGCGGGGCAATTGCCCGTGCCGAGGCTTTGGCTGCCGAGACGCCAAATGCGTGGATCCCGCAGCAATTCAACAATTTGGCCAATCCTGACGTCCACCGGCGCACTACGGCTCTCGAAATTTTGAATGACACTGATCACAATATCGATATTTTTGTGGCAGGTGTGGGTACTGGCGGTACCATAACGGGTGTGGGTGAAGTGTTGCGCCAGCACAAACCAGGCATCAAAATCGTGGCGATTGAGCCCGAAGCGTCACCCGTATTGTCAGGAGGTCAACCTGGTCCCCACAAAATCCAAGGCATTGGGGCGGGATTTGTGCCACAGGTGCTCAATACTGCGATTTATGACGAAGTCATCAAGGTTAGCAATGATGATTCTTTTGCGACGGCGCGCCGTTTGGCCCAACAAGAGGGCCTCATGGTTGGGATTAGTTCTGGTGCTGCAGCATTTGCGGCGATACAATTGGCTGCTCGGCCAGAAAACGCCGGCAAGACGATTGTCTTTATTTCGGCGAGTAATGGCGAACGCTACCTGAGCACCGCACTCTTCCCAGACGAAGCCTAATTTGTCTGTTGTTGGGCAAACCCCTCACATCTGGTGATGTGAGGGGTTTTGTTTGTTACAATGCAATGATGAAAGCCACCCCACACTAAGGCACACAATATACTATGGACGAGATTTTGGCTGCACTCCAAGCAGATGCTGATACCTATAGCAATGAAGAATCTGATGTAAATCCGTGGCAACTCGCAATTTTGAATCGTTTACGTGATTATGTGGCATTGGTCATCCAGCCATTAAAATTACGCGTGCGAGCGATTGTCATCCAACAAGTATTGTCGCAACGCATCGAAATCCGTGTGTCTGGGACGTCTGTTGTGACGATTGTGTTTGCGCCGAGTGAACAATTGGCTGGTGAAGTCGCCTTTTTACGTACCTGTGCATTCAAACAATTGCCGGTACCACGGATTATTCATGCCGATATTTCCTACAATGTCTTACCGGTAGGCTTTATGCTATACAACCATATTACCGGTATGGCAGTAAGCGATGTTGAAGATGCCACGTTGCAACGGATGGCGGCTCGCCAAGTGGGTCGCACGTTGCGTGTCATGCATGCGCTACCCATGAATGGATGGGGGTGGCCGACACCTTTGCAAAAATGGACAATGCATGACTGGCGGAGTGTATTACAACAGTGGTTCCGTGAAACAACCATGATTGCCCAATTACAAACACCTACTGCAGCGCCAATTTTAGCGCGATTTTGGCAAAATATTATTCAAGATGACATAATGGAAAATATTGAACCAGTATGTATACACGGTGACATCCAAATGGCGCATGTGTACGTCACCGTACATAGTCATGTCCAACTTGAAGGGGTGGTGCGGCCGGGTTTGATTGTGGCCGGCGACCCGATGTTTGACTTGGCAGCGACAATGCGTACTGCGACTTCCTTGGCGTTTCGTCAAGGAATTATCGAGGGATATACGGCAACCGTATCATTGCGCCCTGATGAGGTGACCCGCATCAAGCGACTCGCAATCGTGTGGCGCATCCACGATTTGCTCATCGACAATAGCGTCGATGAGCAAGTGTTGTTGCAGAGTATTACGACGGCGCTTGATGGGTTAGCGACAACATAATATCGGTTTACCCTGATTGCTAGTCTAGCGGTAGTTCGTAAGGCTTAACGCACTGAGTGACGCACACAATTTAATCATCACTCCGTCGGTATTGCGTGCGTGCAAGCGCGTTATTCCCATCTTCTCAAGTTGACTATTAAAGGTCTCAATGCGCCT
>CANFUF010000007.1 GCA_947450095.1 Roseiflexaceae bacterium | reverse complement strand
CTCCCAGCCGCCACGGCGACAATGGTTTTGCCCGTTAGGTCGCCGGGAATTGTACGTTGACTCGCCAGGCCAGTCACTACCACCATACCGTTGGCACGTAATAATACCGTGTGGCGGTCGCCAGCGGCGATTTGGACCACATCGTTCGGTAACGTCGTTGCCGGCGTTAC
This sequence comes from Roseiflexaceae bacterium, assembly GCA_947450095.1. GTDB lineage: Bacteria > Chloroflexota > Chloroflexia > Chloroflexales > Roseiflexaceae > UBA965. The sequence continues at coordinate 56,725 of CANFUF010000007.1, read as the reverse complement.
GACATTCGAAGCGGCATCACCCCACAACACGACTGAACCGTCACGTTTGAGCGCCACACTATGCGAGATGCCCACACTCACCTGCACCACATCGATCACCGTGGGAGGAATGGTCAGCTCACCATTCAGATTAGTGCCCCAGCCAATCACATTACCCGTGGTGGTGAGGGCGAGGGCATGATGCGCCCCCATCGCGATTTGGCTAACATTACTCGTCACATCGGCAGGGAGGTCATGAAGCCCTGCAGTTGCCACGCCCAACGGCGTTACCTGACCACTCGCCTGCAACGCCTGGCGTTGGGGGGTGGGTAAGGCAATAATACGATTGCTGGTTGCAGCGACTTGGGCGACCCCAATCACGATTGAAAGTACGAATATTGCGATGACGCCGATAATAATATGTTGTTTCATCATCGTACTCCTTACCGGCCACTACTAACAGGCGGAACAGCCGGACTTGCGTTGGCTAGATACGGTAAATACGTACGATTAAACGCCAAGTTATTGGTAAACGTTCCTTGGTAAACCTGCGGACTATTACTATTCTCGCTATTCCGCACCGTCAGGGTATAGGTATAGCGCCTGCCCGGAATCAAGCCACGGAAGACGATTTGCGTCGGCTGCATCGCCGCCGCCGCCGGCACCACCATGCTCCTACTCTGACTCCCCGTCTGATGGGCGGTGATGACTTGGGCATAAATGGTGGAGCTACTGTTATTTGGATCAGGGTATTCGTAGTTCAACGCGATGGCACTCGCACAACAGGCGGTGGTTGCCGTGGTAAAGTTGCTTTCACCCCACACTACCACCTGACCGCTTTGGGTGACTGCCGCACTCGAATTTGCCCCGGCCGCAATGTAGACCACATTGGTCAGACCAACGGGGACCGTCGCCTGCCCAGACGAATTATCGCCCCAAGCCACGACCGTCCCGTCGTTTTGGAGTGCCAGTGTGTGGTCACCTCCGGTAGCAATTTGGGTGACCGGTTTAATGTTCGATGGAATCACTAAGTGATTAAAGCTCGGGTCACCCCATGCCACCACTTTGCCGTCACTGCGTAATGCCACGCTAAAGTCGATACCCGCTTGGACTTGGGTGACCCCGTAGCGGGCGGGGGCCGGTGTATACCCGTACGCTGCCGTGCTGGTGGTAGCCGTATCTTGACAGATGGCGGTCAAATTGCTACAGGTGATTACTTGCCCAGAGCGGAGCAACAGTACCGTATGTCGGTAGCCGGCATCTATGGCTATCACCTTGCTCGTTTCAACTTGGCCACTACGGTTTTTGATAGTAACCGACGCCGTCGTCACTGTAGAATTTCCGTCCGGCTGGCGATATTCGCGTACCGCACCATTGTTGTCAAGAGTCAGCAAGTAGTTATCCCAGGTGAGTTGGTCGGCAATCGAGAATTGCACCACGTTGGTAATGGGAGTCGTTCCCGCGATTTGATTCGACGTACTCAGGTGGTCTGCACGCCCATCTACCGGCCAAGTACGGAGCTTGCCGTCTTGATCAAGGAAGGCGGCAAAATCGTTGTTCATTTCGAGCTTGGTGATTTTTGCCGATTGTACCGCGCTGGGAATCGCTCCTTGCAATGTGCTATCAACGCTACCGTTATACGCCCATCCATGTACCGTGGTGGTATCCGTATAGGTACTGGTATTGCTATCAAGGGCAATTTGGGCATCGATGGTGGTATTAGCAAAACCAGTATCGACCCGGGTGTTGAAGGTTTGCACATTTGCGACCGTACTCCCGGTGACATTGATGTCGTTGAGTGTCGGTGCTGCTTTTGTAGGGATGGTGAATGCATACCCGGCACTGGTCCGTTGATTACCCACCACATCACGCACCACAAATTGCACCGTATAGCGCCCTGTCGCCAAACCACTCAATTGAGCCGGAGTAAGCCCCCACGTATAGTTCTTGAGACTGCGTTGTTGCAAATAGTTGAGGCGTTGGATGTCCATACTCGTCATTGCCACCGGGGTGAGGGTGTAGGTGGCAACCGTACTGCCATTGCTGGCACTGCTGATGACGGCCTGCAACGTATCGAGGGTACCACCATCACTGATACTCCCTTGGAAGGCATTGCTACTCCCTCCTGGGAATATAACCGTGTCGTTTTGGGTTACATTCAGGCTCGGGGCAACCGTATCAATGGTCAGCACGGCACTGCGTGAGGCACTGACATTGCCGACGCTATCGACCGCCCAGAAACGCACCCGCCGCGCCACACCATCTTGTGCCGTGGTATTCGCCAACACCGTGCTCCAAGCAGCACCTTGATGTCGGGCAGCACCACTGGTTTTGATCACCAATTGGGCATTATCAATGCTCCCGGTGGTGGCGTTGGTGTTGCGGTCACAGGCCAACAGCTTCCAGGTGCCGCTGCCAGCCTCGCCACTCAACAGGGTGAGACTGCCATCGGGACGCACGCGGTCGTAGGCATCGGACAAGCCAGTGGCACCCAGCAATGTCGTGGTGGCACTGGTGGCATCATCGGCAAAGGTCACCCGCAAATTATTGGCAGCGCCACGCGGCGTGGTCAACAGCGGCACGCGCGTCCCTGACGGGGATTGCACCCACAAATCAACCTCTTGGGCAGCAGCATGTGCAATCGTCGCACTCACGGTCACACTGTCAACCCGCCCATTGGCCACATTGGTCACCGTAATGGGGTATACGGTATAGTCGTCGAAACTGGTTGCATTACAAGGTTGGGCCGCAATCGCCGTACTCGGACTACTCACCGTGGTGGTATAGGTTGCCGTCACGGCAATTGACCCACCACTGGGAGTAACTGCACGACAGTTGGCTTGTTGGTCATCACAGAATTGAATCGCGGCCGTCGTCGTGCTATCGGTGATGAGCCCGCTGATGCTAATCGACGACCCACCCACATAGGCGGCACTCAAGGCACTCGTTGAATTAGCATCAAATACTAACGTCGGATTGTCACGGTCAACCACACTGCGGTACCACGCACTCCACGGACTCATTTGGCCGTAGGCATCAGCGGCGCGGACGCGGTAGCTGATAGACGTGGCGGTGCTGGGGACGGTCACGGCACAACTCCAGCGCCCAGCAACAGCCGCACCACAATTAACTGCTTGGACCACGGCATTCACGCTACTGGTATATTCCAGCGCCACACTGGGCACCGCCGAGTCGTCGCTGACACTGCCGGTCACGCGCACTGCCCCCGTCCCTACCACCAACTGAGTGTCGGGTTTGATTTGACTGGGTGCTTGGGTATCGATGCGTAGCCCGGCATTCAGCCATTCAATCGTGCGTCCTGTGCTCAGCCATTCGAGTGAGCCGGTGGTGGTAACAGCCGCCGTATCGACCACGCGCACATCAATTTTGGCGACAGTGCTGGTGTTGATACGATCAAAGCCGGATGATTGCGCTTTGATTGGGTCAATTTTGGCCGCCAAGGCAATCGTGCGGGTGCCATTTGCCGGGATGCTGGCAATTTTGACCACTTGGAAGTCTTTGTAGCCTGGGGTTGTAACCGTATGGTAGCTGTATAATCCCCCATCATAGACGCCGTTGCTGGTGGTGGCATTGATTGACCCCGTCAACCAAATTCCCCCATAGGTTTGCACAATCGCATACAACGCTTTCGAGGGGCGATTACTGGGGTTGGTCACGGTCAGATTGTAACTGACAGTGGAGTTTTTGCCGATTACTGGCGCTTGCTGGGTCACGAGAGTATTCCCTAATGCGCTCATCAAAGCCGCCCCGGCAGTGGCGGTATCTTGGAGTTGGGCCACAGTCACACACCACGGATCATTTGGTAACTGACTACACATGGCGCTGGTTTGGTCGATGGCACTGGCCAAGGCATCGGGGTTGGTGTTGGTAAATACATCGGCGACTGCACGCTGCGTCACTCCATTTGGGGTGCTACTCAGTGATGCTTGGATTTGGGTGGTATCGGGGTTGCGCACGCTACTCCGAGGGCAGACACCACCGGCCAGCGAGGCCCAGCGATAGCCGTTGATTAACGGCGTAAGCGTGATTTTGTTGCTACTCAGCGTTGTCACCGTGGGGTTGGTGGTAGGGAATGTCACCCATGGCAACAGGTAATCAGCTTTACTGGCAAAGGCTACCATCCCAAATGGATTACCCACGGTATAGCCGATGGTACCAAACGGCACCCGGATGTCTGTTTGGGCCGTGCCAGTGAGCATGCTAAAGGTGTAATCAGGCACGGCGCTGACGGGAACCCAAGCACTGTTCTGCCAATGGAGGATCTCCATCGATTTGGCGCTCGACACATGAATCACATAATCCGCACCTTCGGCCACCGCAATCGTGCGCGTCCCACGCAGCACATCACGCAGACGGGTCTGCCACTGATTAAGCATCCCAGTCACACTACTCACCGATGTCACCCGGCCGGCCATATCCATCGGCAACGTCACAAACGCATCACCATTGGTCACCCCATCGCTATGCACATATTTGCTGGGGCGATAGGGTTGCAACGTGCCACCGGCAGCGGTATCGAGATAGACAAACAGGTCGCCTTCATTATCCCAATCTGTGCCTTGCCAATTGAGGCGCAGGGCTGCGTTATCCCACGTGGCAAAAAACTTCTGGGCACCACTGTTGGCACTGGCATTGAGGGCACAGCCGGCCGGACCAGCCCAACCCCGATAAATGTCGTTGGGATTCTTGCTAATCTGGGTATAGTCGGGGGTGACCGCGCTATCCACATACACCGGTGGCAACGACACGAGGTCTTCGTTGTCGATAGCATCGCGGAGCCGGATGCCCGCATCGACACGACTCCCTTCGGGGACAATCATAGTACTCGTGCGCAACCCGCTTGGATTAGTGATTGTTTGATTTACTGAAATCGTATCACTAATTGTTTGATAGGTGTATTCGAGTTGCCGCAAACTAATCGCTTTGCGATCGGTAATATTCGTCCACTTTACATGTAAATCAAGATCACTCGTGCGCGTCACCGTGCTACTTGCTCCCAACGCAGTCACAGTGCCATTCACCTTGGCACGCATGACCCCACCCACCAACACCGGTGCGTCGTTATCCACATCAATGGTTTTGATTTGCACAGTGCTGTTTTGGGCGCTGTCTGTAGTGGTAATCTTGAGCGACAACGTTTGCAGATTTTGATTGAGCAACGCTTCTGGATAAAACACCTTGACTGCCGTGGTATTTGCATTGAGGCGGCTCATCGACAACGGAATGCGGGTATTTGTGTCGGTGTTGATAATCTGCAAATCAGTCAGATTACTCATATCACTAATCGTAATGCGCGCACTCACCATGCCATCAACCATGCGCATCCGCCCAATCACATCATCGACCAACGTGATTTGCGGGATTACGTTATCTACAAAAAACGAATAAATCGGTGTTTTGACCGTATACGGAGTAATCACATCACCCGACATCAACGCCGTAATCTGGTTGACCGCCACGGTTTCGTTGTTCGCAATCGCAGGATTGGCCACTTCGATATCGTCGATGGTCATGCCCGTCGCAGCCACCGCACCCGACACCGCACCCAGCGACAACGCCGCATTGGTAAACCGCCCCGGCATCGCTATCGTGCCAACAATCTTGCCATCAAGCGCCAGTACAAACGTGGTGGTGAGGGCACTAGTTTCTGCCAACACACTCAGCGTCGCCCAAGTGTCAGCCACCAATGTAGTGGTATAAACACTCTGGGATGTACCGTTGGCCATGGCAGTCGCCGTCACGCGATTATTGCTCTGGTCATAGTCCAACCGTAGCTTCAGCGCACTCGCATTCTTGCTCTGGAGTGTAGCGATACGCCCGCTGGTCGTCGCACCATCCACTTTGAATTTCATTGTGACTGATATGGCCGTGCTAACTGTCTGCGTCAGCGTATAGCCCAGATTTAACCCATCGCTACTACGTGGGAACGTCAGGGTGCCAGTGGCAATGGTCGGGCAGTTACTACAACTACTCCGTTTGTCAAAAATTTCATCAATTAACGGGAATGCAGTTTCACTCACTGCTGTGCGATAATCGAGTGTTTCATCGACCGTCACGGGGGACGACAACAATGCCACATCATCGAGTACCATGCCGGTGGGGGGGGCAGTATTCACCCCATTTGCGCCAAAAATCACCTTGGCGGCGGTGAAGCGACTCCCTATAGATGCCGAGAGCGCCTCTTGTTGTACGCCATCAACATACAGATTAAACGTCGTCGCATTATTCATGGCGTTGGCCACCACCGTCAGCTGGTGGAATTGGTCATCGGGCCAAGCAAATCGGGCGGTGGTGGTAATCGTGTCTCTGACTGTCGCCACGATTTGGTGAGTACTTTCATCATAATCAACCCAAAACGTCAATGCATTCAAAACGACAGGTTGGAGACTGACAATTCGTCCCGATGGTGCTAACGCGGGAATTTTGAGCTTCATGCTGAGTAATTTGGCCGTCCCAGCAACTTGAGTGATATCGTTGTTGATATCAATCGTGTTGGTTTGGGTAAACACCAACGTATTGTTACTGATTGCCGGGCAGTTTGGAGTACATGCACGACTTGTGACATTGGGGTGCATAACATCGACCAACGGTAAACTATTCATGGGCGCATAATATTCGGCCACCGCACTTAACGTATTGTTGTAGGTGTTGATGGCGCGAATTGTATGGCTGCCTTGGCTTAATACCCCTGGAGGTTGAGAAGTTTCAATGGCGGGTAATATGCTTGTTTGGTCAGGATTGGTCCAAGCGACTACACCGAGATTGTTATCAATCTGCGTTTGGATTGTCCGCACCCCTAATGGAGCCTCGGCATGCAACCCAAACCGCACCGTAGTGTTAGTGGTCGAAGTTTTGTAGGCATTTGCGAGATTCACAATTGAAACGTTATTTGCTGCGGGGAATGGATCTTGGTGATAGTCTGTACCCGAACTGCAATTCCCGGCTGCATCACACAATCGCGTCACAAAGCGCCGGTCACTAGCCACAAACGCCCGCAATTGCGCATTGGGTGCGCTATTTGCCAGAGTCAAAATATTGTTATTTTGGGCTACGACACGTAACATATTGGCTTGGACTACCGCAGTATCGCTCCGGAGCGTGGGGGTAATTCCTGCCGTACTTACCATACTCAAGCGCACATTTGCCAAATTACTGACATCCTTGCTCAATAGCACCACATCATCACCAATATATGGGGCAATATCGGTAATCCGGTAGGGCGCCACATCATCGTGATCGGTGGGGACTACGTGTACGTACTCGCCAGTAATCAGCAATGGATTTTGTAACACGGCCATATCACTGACAACAGTAGTAATCAACGGCGCCACAATCAGTTTGTTTGGCGTGCTATTTGCATCGACTGCTGATTCATCATCCACAATCGCAAACAATTTTTTATCATCAATCAATACCCGATTGCTATAGCCGTCGACATTGATGACACTCCCAAATGTCATCGAGCCATCGGCATTGACTCGATAGATGCGGATCCCAGCAGTCCCTTGGGCGATTGCCACCACATCATAACTCGCAGCAATGTCATACCCGGGAATATTCAGTGCGGTGGTAGTCACTTGGGTCGGTTGATCGGGATTTTCGACCAACACACTAATCAGTTTTTGCGGAGTGGTATTGGTAAGCAACAGCAAATAGCGGTCGGTAAAACTATTCCCATTTGGCTCATCCGTCAAGGCGCTATTGGTCACCGTCACATTGGTCCCCAACGGAATCACCACACTGCCACGCTGTTGCAAGGCCGTACCATTACTAGCAATATCAAAAACCGTCAGCGTTGCACGAGGAGTGGGCGCTGGCTGAGTACTCACCACATACAAGCGGTTTTTGTTACGACTGACGAGCAGTTGCGTGACCGTGCCGGGCACACTGGCGTTGTTTTGAATCAAGTTGGTGGCGTTTTGCACATCAACCACATTGACCATGTTCACGCCACCGACATACGCATAGCGATCGCCAAACACCATGCTCGTAGTAGAACTAATGACTTGGGTTAATCGTTGCACGACGTCAGGGGTATTGCTCAATACGCAGTCACCATCAAAATGCGTCTGAGGGATGACCGAACCATCAAAACCACTGCTTTGCACGCGGTAGCCCAATGAATTGGGTAACGACATCGTGCCGTTGAGGCGGACCCCACATGGGGTTTGTAGCAGACTGAGATTCGGATTGTGTTCGTCGATTTGGACCGTATAGGTATAGGTATTATCTACCGTCGCACTAATGTTATCGGTAATCCGTGGCGCATAGGTGTCGATGAGTCCATGCCACAGCGATTGTTCACCCACATTGTTGGTGCGGGTATTACCAAGTGCATCGGTGGTCGTACTCTGGATGTCGGCGTCGACTTCCAACCCACTCGGTAATGGATGCGTCCAGGCAATACTATTGGGATTGGTGGTATCAATCGTGCTGGGTTGCCACGCCATCACACCGAGCATATTGCGGGTGTCGGCATTCAAGGCATGGCGATAGACGCGCACATCGTCGACGGCGGCTACCACACTACTGAGAGTCAACAACGGGGTGCGTTGGATTTGCACTTCACTGAGTGCTAATTGGCTAGCCCGACCTTCGATTTGTAAGCGCACATAGCGCCCACGTGTGCCATACGGCAAGGTCAGCACCACAAATGCCGCCACCGGCGACACAATATAATCCGACCAGGTGGCAGCTGCTCTATTCGTAAAGTTGATACTCGGATCGTCAGAGACCAACACGTGCAGATTGCGGAGATTGGTGGGACTGCCATCGTTGCGATTGCGCACAATGATGCGATCAATCAATTGATTGCTCCCTAAGTCAGCTAACCACCAGGGGTTGTCTTGGACGGTGCTCGTAAACACCGTCGTGGGGTCGCCATCATCCGCATTCGCCGCATTGCTATCCCACAACGTACTGTCTGTCACGATGTTGGTGGTAGTCACGACAGCAGTGGCAGTCAATGTCAGGTCTTTGGCGAGAGGCGTGTTCCGCAGCGTGCTACTCACTGCAGCTGAGGCCACTGAAGTACCATTCATATACATCGTCATGGTGGTACCGTCGCTATTTACCACGACATGCGTCGCACTGCCGGCGGTGACGGCGGCGGATCCCGTCATCGTCGTACCAGCATGGGTAAATTTCAGATGAGTACCATCTTGTCCCAATGTATAGCCATAGCCATCGGGGGTGCTACTGGTCAAAATTGTACCGGTGGCGCTGGTGTTTTTGGGGGTAACCCAGAGTGACAGGGCCCACGCCTCGTTGGGGTTAACCACCGTCAGGCCACGGTCATCACGATGACTGACGGTTTGGGACACAGTCGACGCCAACAAGCCGTCACCAACGGTACCCGCACCAATTTTCACATTGGTATAACTTGTCGGTAGCTGGAACAACGACTCGTCGTTCATCACACCCGTCGTACCGTTGGTCATGCCATCGAAGGTCTCGTGGTAGACGGGAGTACTGCCAAACGCCAGTACACGCAGCTGGGCCTCAGTTAATGCCCTATTAAAGACTCCCACATCATCGATAGCAATACCCGTCGCAGCACCACTCCCCGGCAGTGCACCCAGTGACAGACCGGCATTGGTGAACAATCCGGGCAACGCCGCTGTCGATGTGATGAGACTACTATCCCAATAGACTTGGGCAGTGGTCGCACTACTCCCGGCGGCAATCACCGCCGTGAGCAAATGCCACTGATTATCAATGATTTCGCGTGGTACCACCGCTGTCGTACCGTTATTCCCTCGGAGCGTGGTGGTCAGCTGTTGCGTGCGTTGATCGTAGTCGACCCGCAAGCCGAGAGCAGCCGAGTCGGCACCGATTGTCGCCACTCGCCCACTCGTCGCCGTTGGGGCGATACGCACCCGCATGCTATAGGTCTGACTCGTGGCGGCTGTTTGGGTAATCGCATACCCCAAACGCACCCCTGTATCAGCGGCATCGAGCCAGATGGCATTGCTGGTGAAGCCGTCACCAATCATGGGGCAGCGCACTTTGAGCGCCTGATAGAGGGTCGTAAAGCCACCATTGCAGATGTCGCTACGCTGGGCATTCATCACATCGAGGGCCGCGAGGGTCGATTGGTTGAACGGCATATAGAATTTGGCCAACGATGCGAGTCCATCTGCATCGGCGAAGCCATCATCGCGGATTTTGAGTCGGGTTTGGTGGCTCGCAGGATTACTGCCTGGTGCCACCGACCGCCCCGCAAAGTCACTCGGGTCGAGGTACCCTGCCGAGATGATGACGTTATCAAGGTACCCGCGGAAGTAGTCTTCAACCAGTGCGGTATTGGTGCTCGACTGTGTCGCCCCAATCAATGTTTCGCTACTCGTAGCCGGCGTCACAATTGTACTGAGATTCAGACTCTTGGTGATGATACTTGCGCTTGGCCAATTGAGATAATCTGCCCCACCCCATTGCAAGCGCATTTCAGTCGGAGTTTCGTTATACACGATGCCATACCAGGTGTTTTTGGTCAGCGTCCCAGGGGTCGATACCGATACATTACCGTGGAAGGCCGTGATTTTGAATTTGTTTGGGTCAGTCGTCCGCGCCGCAAATATACGCAAGCGTGGATTATTGGCGTTGCCGTTGCTCAATAGCGTGCCGCTATCACTGATTTTGACCTGCATCCCCACCGAAAAAATAGTATTGAAGAGCGTACCAGTATCGTGGCTGGCAATATACTGTTGATTGCCGTCAATATTAAAACGTGCAACCCGTAGATTACTAGGATCCTGGGTGGTAAGTGTATCTGCTGCCACGGTAGGACAATTAGTACAGTCTGTCACAACGCGTGTATAGGCGCGATTATCAAAGGCTTTGGCACCATCAGCCGTTTCAAAGTCGAGTTTGACCTGCAAATCGGCTTGGAGCAACCCGCGGCCATCATAATAGTCCGACACCCGCCCACGCAGCGTACTATTGGCCAAGGTGCTCGGCCCGAGCATCCCCAGCGTTGCATCACGTGGTGATGGATCGACAATCACATCACGCGGGGGGGCACTATCGATTTGAATCGGGGAATTCGTATTTGCGAGGTAATAGGGATAAATTAGCGGCGCATTCGCCGGTGTCGTCACATACCCCCGCGTATTCCCTACATTATCCGTGCTCCGTGATTGCACTTGATAAAACCCGTTGGGGATCATCGGCACCCGGAATTGCGCCACCCATGTCCCGGTAATGACCGTCGCAGTCGTAATCACACTCGATGGAATCAAGGTAGCCGGCACCCAGCCACCCAACGACTGCCCATTCAGGTTTTGTAGATTGACTTCGAGCGACTGCACGCCACTCCCACGATGATTATCTGAATTAGCCAGCACTGGGTCGCCTGCTTTTATCTTGAGCGTCAGTGTTTGGAATATAGCCCCTGGTGCGACAGTCGTCGTATAAATATTCCCTGACGGAGCGGGCACCAGCTGCAAATTGGGGGGAGTGGTATCGACATATACCAACCCATTTTGCTGATCAACCACCCGATTACTATTGATGCCCCGGTTATAGACGGCATCTTTGGCAATCACTTGGACATCGTAGAGCCCTTCAGTACCTCCGGTAAAAAATGGACAGTAGTTGACCTGTTTGTTGTCATTACTAGTTTGTTCTGCACACACGGGGGCCATCACTGACGCCGTGGAGCCTAGTGTGGGGAATTGTTTGGTCGTGCGTACTTCCAGCGAATCAATCAACGACGTCGCATCGCTGGTTTCAACCAAAAACTGCGCCCCATCACCCGATACAAAGTTGGGCGCCGTCACCGTTGCGCTGGGATTATCGGCGTCGAGTGTCAGCGTCACCAATTCCTTTTTGACCATCCCCAACGCCGATTGCATACGCGCCGATTGATACATCAAATAGCTCGGTAACACCCCTGGGAAGAAGGCGATGTCGTCGATACCACCTTTGAACAACGCACTCGTGGCGGCAGTTGCGTGCCCGGCACTCGGGTTGCCCCCAATGAATAACCGCCAACTCGCATCAGTCGTAAATGTGGCATTTAATGAGGTATCAGTACCCGTAAAGTTCGTTTCTTTATTGCCGTTTTGATAGTAATGAAAGCCACTTGTACCAAAATCAAATGAAATCACATTCCACGTCGGGACCAATGCAGTGCCAACGGTATATGATTTGGCACCAATGCTGACAGTAACTTTTAAATCGTTGCCAACCACGACTTTCAGCCCATTCCCATTGCTCGTATCGTCGTTCCAATTCCCATACGCCAGCACGGTGCCGATACTTGCCTTATTTTGGGGGTTGATGATGAGTTGCACGGTGCCACCGTTTTTGATGGAATCCATCACCGTTTTGGCATCGCGCACCTCGAGTAGTGAATTTGAGTCGGTGATGGGGCCGGTAAAAGTAGTAGCCAACCCAGCCAACCCTATTACGTCAACCATCGGACAGGTGGCCCAGTTCAGATTTGCCACGCCCACACAGGTAGCCGCATTTTTGTAGCGCGCAATCCCCGTACGGGCAATCGTATTGTCGGGGACAATCAGCGAGCCAAGCGTAACGGCTTTGGTCACCCCATCGGTATCGGTCATGACACTCGTCGTGGCGAGGTAATCTTCAAACGACAACTTCCACGCGGGAGCCAATGTGAATGGACGATTCGCATCTACTTGCGCACCCGCGCTATCATTTGAAATGGTCAGATTGTCGATGGCTCCCGCATAGCCAAACCCCAAGGTGGTCGCCGCATTGTAGGCTTGCGTAATCGACGTATAATCCGCACTACTGCGTCGTACTTCCCCCGTACCATTCACATTTATTCGTTCATCCAGGCCTACGTTTCGCGTAGCACTCAAATTAATCGTCACCCGTGACCATCGGCCAAGTGGGATGATTACTTGCGATTCGAGGAGCGTTGTTGGCCATCGGTACGTCACATTTGTAAAACCGGTTTCCTGATACGCATGGCGTACAGTAATATGTCCAGCGCTATTCAACCCCACTTCATAGCGGTTGTTTTTGACCAGCAAGCCCCCATACATGGCGGGTTTTATCCAGAAATCAAGCGTCAACGCTTTGTCAGACGGATCAAGCATCGTATCACTACTCGTCACGAATTGTGACGGTGTAAATACCAGTCCATTACCCGTTACCCCCGGCATCCCTGATTGTGGGCAGGTGGCTATGACACAACGAAATTGCTTAGTAGTGGAAATCACATCTTGGAAGGTCGTCGCCAAGGCCGGCTCATCAAACGCCAATTGCCAGAATGGGGTCGCACCATTCGGATCACGTTCGAAGTTTGGGTCATCTTGGATGACCTTAGCCCGTGCCTCACTGCGAACCGTCAACGTATCACTCTGGGGTGGCTGGCGGATGTCGGAGAGTGGTTTGCCACTCAGCACATACTGCGCCACATTTGCCACGGTCGCATCGCTAATCGCCGCCCCATAGACCCGCAGATGACTCAATCCATTAGTAGGCACAAATACCGGATCAATGACCTGGGTCAGCGCCTGCGTCTCATCAGTCGTCCCTGCCAGATTGACCGCATGGGTAACCGTTTCGATTGGTGCCGGGGAAGCGGCGTGGTAAATGGCAATCCGCACCTCTTGATTGACACGGTTTGTAATACCAACCACGTAGTTGGTGGATGGGGTCAATTGGATATCCGATGTTTCGGTAAATTTGGCATACTCGGTGACAAGCCGACAAGCACCATCAAGGCTTAATCTGAACGCTTGACCGGCATTGGCCGTCGCTTGGAACAACCATTTGGGCACACACACACTGGGCGTGGCGAATTTGCCAATCAAGGTGAAATCGCGATTGTTGTAGAGGTTGACCGTACCGTCGGTGAAATTACGTTTGCCGGCAGTCGTCGACAAGCCAATCAACTGCTCCGCCCCAAATTCCGAAGCATCCGCACTATCACTGGCAGGGTTCACACAGGTGACCAACATTGGATCGTCGCAATTGCGCCCCCACGCCCGAATCTGCCCATCGCTGAGCGCTTGATTATAGATTTGCACATCACGAATAAACGCACCAGGAGAGTTCGTACCATCTGAACCTAACAACAGTTTGTTCGTCGCATCGAAACTCATTGGTGCAATCGGATTCACATCATAGGCGACTTCGTCACCATTCACATAGATAAATCTACGATTGTTTTGGAAGCGATAAATGAGGTGATACCAGGTGTCTTTTTCTAGACTACTGCTGGTAGCTTGCAAGATGGCACTACTGTCGGTAAAGTTGGGCCCAAACATCGGGATGTTGGCACCCATGGTCCCCAAGCGTAACCCAGCAATACTCAAAAATGGGCGGGCACTGACATTCGTCGCCTTTAAATTAACCCACATCCCCACACTGAAATCATGATTCGACATTTGTTGCACGATAGAGGCAGGCAGTTGCAATGACGTGGGATTATCGTTGCTAAAATACCATGCGTTTGTGTCAAACACCGGGCACGCAGTACTCGCCGGATTACTGCCATCACAGCTTACGACAGCGCTATTCGGCGAAATATCCGCAAAGGTTTTATTTACACTAGCGGTATTTGGTTCATCGAGTGTGAGACACACTAAATTGCCACCAAAGCGACATTTTTGGCTATATTGCGTGGCAGTTGTCGCCGTACCGGACACAGTCGTACCAGGCACCATCAAATCTGCCACAAATGCGCTAGTACCATTTCTGGCCACGGCAAACGCACGGGCATCACTACTGGGCACGACGTTGCGGTCACTTTGCACCGAATAAAACGCATTCCCACGTAATTCACGCCCCAACAATTTGTTTTTGATGGTGGTGTCGACATGAATTTGGTCACCAGGACGCACCACTAAATCCGATTTGTGCTCTTGATACAATTCACCCGATTTGGCCCGCATGATTTCACTCGGGGTGAGGGCACTGCCAAAAAACGCAAAATCAGTAACCTGAAAGGAAAATCCCTTTGATTGTAATGTCATATCACCAAAATTTTGGTCTGCGACTCCGCGCCACCGGATCAATTCAATCCCATTTTGATAATAAATATAAAACTCACCATCATAGACAAGTGCAATATGAGTCCATATACCATTAATACTAGACGGATGAGTAGAAACCGTTAGTGTATTGGGCAGATTAGGGCTCGCAGTACCGTAACAAGAACTTCCAGGGCAAGTCGTCATGATGTTTATGTTTTTTGATTTGAAAAAATAAAAATCACTACTACCTTGCGTACAACGTATAATAGCATCGCAATTTAGATTGGCCCACATCGATACAGTAAACTTCGGCGTAATTTGTGTGTTGGTGATAACACAATTTTTCAATATGGCATCACCAGAAAAATTAGCAAATAAATCAGCATAGTTTTGTGATAGATTTGCCAGTCCATTCGTAGATACTGATGAGTTTGGTGCTTTTGCAGTCACAGGCACATCTGCACTACAGTTCACCGGCAAACTTTTCGCTCCATCAGTGGTGGTAATAGTGCGGTTTCCAGTCGGTCCAGCGAAATTCAGCAATGCGCTTGGCTGCGTCGCTTCATTCACCGTAATATTCTCAAATCCCACCACATCTGGGCTGTTTTTGGCATAGGGACTAGTACCGAGGATGCGCTCGCGCAAATCGATAATGCCATCACTATCGCTATCGGGATTAAGTGGATCAGCGCCAAGCCACGCAATCTTGGGGGTGCCATCAACTGCAAATCCGTAGGTGACATCCCAGCCACCGATGCGTTGCCCATTGACACTACGCACGATTTCTTCACCATCACGCAAGCCATCGCCGTCCGTGTCAGATTTGTTGGGATCGGTGCCGTATTGCACTTCTTGCAAATCAGTCAGGCCATCACTGTCACTATCAGCGAGGGTCGGATTCGTCCCAGACACCACCTCTTGATTGTCACTAATCCCGTCATTATCACTATCGGGGTCGTTGTCGTTGGAACTGTGCACGATTTCGAGGTCAGCGGTCAAACCGTCATGGTCGGCATCGACAAAGTCAGGGAATGCCAAATCAGTGGCACTTACCGGGGTATTCCACCCAAAGGTGTAATGACCGGGTGCACTGCCTGGCTTCATGGTCATGAAGCCATTCATACTGTCGGGGAAGGTGTCGAAGGTGACCATATCACCAGAATATACTGACACAGCAGCGGGGTTGTCATCATGCGTCCGCATATAGCAGACAGGAATCAAATACGGGATAAATAATATGAGGATCGGAATAGAAAAACAGACCTGTTGTCTGACTTTATACGCAGATGACAAATATAAATCAGCATGTGTCTGATTAATCCCTGTGGTATCAAACGTGTAGGTGTTATTCACCGCTGCCGTTTTTTTGTAGGTATAGGTATATTGCTCGGTATCTGTCGTATCACTCGTATTTGTATACGTACCCGTATCTGAAACCCAGTTATTGAAATCACTACCCACATCAAATGTGCCCCGTAAATCGATATTGGTAGGACCAAGCGCATACCGATATGATGTCGTTTTAATGTCCGAATACTCATCCATAGTCCATTGCCACGGAAAAAACACCGACTGCCATGCAGCCGGGAAGGGCATTTTCTCAATATGATCAGTAATAGCTAAGTTATAGTTGTAGGCGTTCCCTTGTTGAAAGCCATGTAAAGGAATCGTAATATTCGAGCTGTCGCTATAGGTACGATTATGCGAATACATATCATCGGTATCAACAATCACCGATATTTTGGTAAACGATAATACATTGCCTAATAATCCCGTCACCCCGCCACACAACCACTTCCCCGCAGCACTTCGTTGTTGACGTGTAGACAAAAAATAGCAAGTTGCAGCGGCAACTGCATCGAGTGCCCCAGCAATTGCTGCGATAACCGTGCCGATAGGCGGGATAAGCGATAACACCAACAAAATCACAATGGCAAACGTTTTACCAATAGCTGAAGCCACGATACTCACTTTTTGGAATGCATAATTTGCATTTTTTAGTTCGGTGCTTGCGGTGTACCACGTAACTCCAATGCCAATAACCGCACCAATAATTCCTAGCACTACAAATGCTGTTGCAAGTTTTGCACTTACATTGCTGTAAAACCAAGAAAGTCGTGCGACATTATCAATCGTTGCAGACACGTTACCTAAGCTGATTGCGGCATTCGCAGCACGAACAATCATAACGACATCTTGGGCACCTTTCACAAAACTATAAAGATCTTTGATTGCCAAAATCGCCAGAACCGTACTGACTACTGCCACTCCGGTGAATACCCCTCCTAGAACAGTATTTGATTTCGGTTGCACTCTATATTGGCTATTTCTTACCATCACAAAAAGTATTACTAATTCACTTACAGAATTTCTCATTACTTGATTAAACGCATTTGATGGAGTCACGACACTTTCACTACTCATATTTTGAATCTTGTTAATAGCATTTACCATTAATTTTTTTTGCGCATCAGTACTATTTGTATCAGGTTGATTGTTTTGTGCAGTTAGTGCTAAAATCGCACTACCCCATGCTTGCCAATAATTTGCTATTTCGACATCCCAAGTGTCAGAATTCGCTGTTGGCGGTGCAGTTGGGATGGTGACAGTGGTTGGCTCACTATCATCTGCATATATTTTAGTATGTACATCAAAAAAATTAAACAACACTATTTGCTTTAACAGCGAATAATACGGTTGCCATTGGAGCACACTCAACGAAGATTCAGGACTCACAGTGGGTAGAGGAGCCCCCACATCCAAAATTTCATTCTGTAATGCTTGATCATTTAATGGCTGCCATTCAGCTTGACCATCCGTATTTATCTTTGGCTGATATACCTGCCCCTTAAACGTACGTACCGATGTAATTGGCGTCAGTGGGAATAATGTCAACGATCCATTAGATAAATCAAGTGTGCGTAACCGAGTTTCGCTGACAATAATCATCCCTGGACGACAGGCAATTCGCATATTATTTTGGCAATTCGACGCAAACGATGGGTTAACTCTATTTCTCTGTATTCCATTATGGTAATACAGTGAACACGCGTCAGGTTCTAGCATCATCAGACGCGCACTACAGGTAATATCGTTTAGTGCATAGTTCATTAGTGGGAGCATTTGCAATGTTTGATACTGCGTATTGACACTATTCGAAGATTGCCCCATTAACTCTAGTGGCATAGGTGCATTTGGCCAATAATCGACCGGACTAGTCCACAATGCGCTATTGTCTATTCCAAAATTATTTGGATTTGAGCCATGAAATAACGTAGTAATTTGATCAATACTCAATACTTTATTATTTACAAAATATGCTTGGAGCACACGGCTAACCTGCGCCAATACCAAATGACGTTTATTTACATCCTGTACTGCAGGATATTGGGTTGTCCGTTCGGTAATAATTGCCGATTGCATGCCATGCTCTTCGGTGGCTGAAATCCCCGTTAATTTCCAATCATCATAATACGAATGCACCACCCGCACGTGTTCAGTGCGATTGGCATCAGTACACGTACCAGTCGCAGGGCAGATGTTTTGTAACGACGTCACCAACCACTGCAAACGATATTTATGTGCGGTTCGCCATATCTGATTATTGTGGTAGTACATCATGGCTTTGTATGCCACCATACTGCCTGAATCATCGGTTATCGGAGTCAACGGTATATTCAGTGTTAACTGTGTTTTATTTACTGTGCCATCAGGATTACGACTCCAACCACCACTAATGCTATATGGGGTCAATTTACTTGTGTCCAACCATCGCGGGCGAGTATCATCACGCACCGCATCAGTAATCGTTGCATCACAATTTGCAGTCAAATCACACGGCAACACAACGTTTTTCGATGAACACGCACTGGAATCATTAACACTAGATTTCCATGCACATTGCATCACCGGTAAATTACCATAGTCACCATTCGCAGGATCAACGTCAATTTTGACTTCCATAAAACCGACGATTTTCATATCGCCATGCTGTGCATCTACATTATCGCGCATGGGATTGAGACTACCGGTAGGTGTCACAATATCCGTACTGGTTGTAGTGGCAAATGTTGTGTTTTGGGTACGTTGGATCTGTCCCTTGGTATCACCACTAGGCCAGTCATATATGGCGTTATTGGCATAAAGCAAATTTGGGTGAGTGGGCACAATTTGCATTTCAACCATGACGGGTTTGACAGGAAGACTACGATTCGTTGGTGCCGTCATCCCACCGATATTCAACGCATACGGTACGGTATCGGTCCAAGTTGTCGTAGTAATGTCATTTGGTAAACTATCAACATTGTCAGGCACACTATCGCCGTCATTGTCAAAACTAAGGAAATCGGGCACGCCATCGCCATTAGAATCTACACAAGGTGTTTGTAGGGTAGCGATAGGTGTATCTTTGCTACTAATACTATTCGCACCCAATTTCGCGATACACTCCAGCGTATCGTTGATCCCGTCACCATTGGTATCGGCGGCAAAAGGCGATGTATAATATTTTTGGTTGGAACCTGAATATTGGGTGTAGTAGGTAACCTCTACGAAATCACTCAAGCCATCACTGTCGGTATCAGCGACAGTGGGTGATGTACCCAAGCGAATTTCTTCGAGGTCAGTCAACCCATCACTGTCAGAATCAGCTGAAGTTAGGGTCGTACCGTAACTACATTCAATAGCATTGCTCAGGCCATCCGTATCGGTATCTGCGGTTTTGTCTGCAGCAACAATGGCACTACAATCAGTATTCGTGCCTGGTTCGACACTACGATTTTTATTGCTCGCCACCACCCGCATATTACTGGGGCTGGTCACACTTGCCACCGGTAAGGCTATCCCCATCGGTTGATCGAGGGGGGCAATTAGCGGATTGAACACTTTGGGTGGGGCTGGGCGCGCCCCAGTGGATGGACCAGCCACTGGGGTGGGATCGTTCGGGGTGTCTGCAGTCGCCGCTTGGGTGCGGGGAATCGTGCTATAGGGCTGATAAATGATCATCGCCACCACCACCATGGTGACCGGCAAATACATGCGCCGCCCAAACAACTGCAATAGCACCACCAATAGCAACAATACTCCTAGGCTCCCCGAAATCAACAACCAATCACGCACCGTTTTGGCGTCAGTCCCAATATATTTGCTGAGGATGTGTAACGGTTGATGCATGGCAGACTGGAGCGCCAACCCTGTGCGGGCATAATCAAAAAAGACTGTTTTGATGGCGACATTGGCAGCCCGATCTTTGGCCGTGGCAGGCAGCTCAAGATCCAACGAGATGGTTGCCGGTAAACCGTCTTGGTCGACACTCAGTTGCCCATTGCCGGTACTGGCAATTAGTTGCTCAGATTGGGCAGCCTGATAGGTTTGGGCATCATAGGTCACGCCGTGAGCCATATCGGCGTCCAACAAGCGGGTCAGATGTGTCGCAAAAGCCTGACCATCAAACCCAAAGGCGTATTGATTGCCTTGGTTGCGTGTTACATCGCGTATCCCCGCCAGATAGGTCAACCCACTCAACTGCGACGCTACCGCACTGGCGTTGGATTCGCGCCACGTCCCATCTGCTTGCATCACATAGGTATGCCCACGTGCTCGCCGGATGTGGGTACTACTTTCCCCTTCGGCAGTGATGTTGGTAATCACGACTTCGGCAGTTTGGTTCGCTTCGTCCGCATTCCCCTCGATGCGCATGCGCAGATGCTTGGCGGGTTGGCCATAATTGCCCATCTGGGGCGCAGGCGCAGTGCGCTGGTCGACCTCACTGCGGAAGGAATAACTCCCACTCAGCTTGGCCAGCTCCCACGCATTGGTGACCTGCTTGGCCGGTGAGTAATTGGCGATGAGTTGCACCACTGCATAACCACCACTGCCAAGCAATAGCAACATGACGAGAATCAGCACACTGAGTGTGATATATTTGCGCTGCATAAAGAATCCCTTAATTTACTTGTTCATTTAATGAAATTGACAGTATTATAACTGAATTTAAATTCAATTATTGTTAAGTAATTGTTTTTATCAAAAAAGTACCCCTCTTGAAAAAAACATTATTTTGTAGATATTCATTAAAAAAAGTAGTTAATTTGTTTTTTTATTCGATAAATTTCATTTATTTGATAAACCCACAAATTAGTTTGCATACACAAACTAATTTGCGGGTTTATTTTCAGCACATCCGCTGTACCAGATGTGGGTACAGCGCACATTAACTCATGCGTTGCACCCACCACCATAGCAACGCCAGTAGACACAGAATGGCAATCACCACGAGGATGGTGGGGAATTCAAGCATGGGTGGCGCTATACGTGTGGGCGCAGTTGTCACGCTCGTACCATAATTTGCGCTGGAGTCAATTTCTTCAACTTCCATCCATTCGCCGGCATCAGCCACCAGCACCACTGCCGCTGCGTCTGTGGTGGCGGCGGGGAGCTGGGCATAGGCGGCGCGCCAATCAAATTGCGGGTGTTGCTGGTGGTGGTACCACAAGCGCAATCCCGCATTCAGATGCCCTACATTGCCGCGACTGGTTTTCAACAAAAAAACATGTGCATCGCGGTCGAGCCGCAGCCCCGCATCACCTAATTGCGCCTCCACCATGTCAGTCAGCATAGTGCCATCGACGGCCCGCATCGCCACCGTCTGCCATGGCATGGTAGTGAGGGGCAAGGTTTGTGCCACCGCCACACAGCGTAATTGGCCTTGGCGCACTGCCGGCAAGAGTTCTTGCCACCAGATATCGATGGTGTCGGCGAGTTGGGGCGCATCACAATTATCAAACGCCAACAACGGTGGCGCCGGCAATTCGAGCAAAGCCCGTTGCCAATGCGCTGGTTGTTGCGCAAAGGCACTAGCCACGGTGGCACGCACTGCGGCGATATCGGGGAACTCGGCGAGGTCGATGTAGTAGGCCCGCATGGTATCGTGGTCAAACAGCGCCTCGGCGGCATGCACGAAGTGATAGAGCAACGACGAGCGCCCACTCTGACGCGCCCCCATCAGCAACGCCGGGGTGCGTTGCTCGAGGATTTGACAGAGCTGGTTGAGTTCACTCCAGCGCCCAACAAAATATTCGTGATTGCGGAGCATTTCTGCGGCAAATGGTGGCATATCAATACACCGTAAAGTCGGCGGTGCGCGGCAGATCCTCGCACGTTCACAACGCCCCTTGGGGAAATTTCAGCATTGTACGATATAATACCCTGTGTACGCCACAGGTGGTGGCATACACAGGGAGCAACCCATGACATCCAATCAAATCGAAGCCAGTGTGGCGACGTTTTTTTTCAGTTTATTGATTATTAGCGGCGTGGTTTATACGCTTAGTATGCGCTTCCACTTCGAGTTCCCCTGGGTATTGATGCCCTTGGGCGCCCTAATTATCACTGGCGTACTTATTTGGCGAGCTCGCGCTCGCCGCGGTGCATCGCCAAAAGATCCCCAACCACCGCAAACCCCGTAGCTACACCACCCGCCCCCGCCCCGATGATGGTCACGTCACCCAGCAAATCGGTGGTGTACGTCAAGGCATTGGTAGCACCTGCAGCGCCAGCCAACGGATGCGTCACCGGCAAGCGCATCGGTTGTACCGAGGCGACCACACCCGCAGGGGTACGGCGCACTTCGGCAATCAACTTCCAGCGTTCACCAGCTGCCTTGGCGGCGCTCACATCGGCAGCCGTGATGCCCGTGATGCCCGTGCAGGCCACGTCACTAGGGCGCAAACCGGCATCCATCAAGACATTGGCCAAAATCGCCGCTTTACCAGCCGCATCGTGGCCTTCGACATCGCCGGTGGGATCAGCTTCGGCATAGCCGAGGCGCTGGGCATCGGCCAAGGCGTCGGCATAATCCAGCCCTTGTTCCATCTGGGTCAAAATATAATTGGTGGTGCCGTTGACAATCCCGCGCACCATGCTGACGTCGCACCCTTGTAGGCTACTCCAGCCCAAACGCAACGACGGCGTGCCGGCCATGACGGTGCCTTCGATCCCCAAAAAGAGTCCTTTTTGGGCAGCCAAGGCCCGCAATTCCTTGAGGTGCAAGGCGGCAGGACCTTTGTTGGCGGTGATGACATGCAAGCCCCGATTGAGGGCCGCGGTGATATGGCTGGTGGCCGGCTCGCCACTATCGAGGTTGGTAGGGCTGAGTTCGACCATCACATCGGCCGCCCGGGTAGCAATCATCGTCACGGCATCGTCACTCACGGCCTCGGCGAGGGTGGTCAGCGACCCTTGGCCAATGGCGGTCAATAAACTGGCGGCATCGAGGCCATCGGCGGCATAGGCGCTCCCACGGCGGGCGGTAGCCACACCCACAATTTTGATATCGGCGCCGGTGCTGGCAGCGATGCGCGCCCCATGGTCACGAATGATTTGGGCAAATCCTTGCCCTGCAGCGCCAAACCCTACCAACAACACACGGTATACTGTCATGGACGTTCCTTTTTATACAAATACAGCATGATACAACTCACACCACACAATCCCTATGAAATTATACTAGAGCACCCGTTCATGGCCGCAGCTGGTAGCCTCGGGTTTGGCGTGCATACGGCCTCTACCGTCCAGCACGTGCAACCCGCCGCCCTGATCACCCCCAGCATCACCATGGCCGGGCGGAGCCCTAATGGTCCCAACACCCTGCACGAACACCGCGGTGGCTTGCTGTATGCCGAGCCATGGCACGACCCGGGCGTGCAATGGGTGGGGCGACGTGCCACCCCCGTCTGGGCCACCTGGACGACCCCGGTGATTGTATCGCTGGCCGGCGATGACGCCGAGGTGGTGCAGGCCATCCGCGAGCTCGACCAAGTCGAGGGGGTGGCCGGGTTCGAAGTGGCCCTTGCACCCAGTCAACTCAGTTGCGAGGCCTTACTCCAACAAATGCGGCGAGCCGCCACGTTGCCCTTGTGTATCAAAATCCCTTTGGCTGACCCGCACTTGTTGTTACCCCTAGTAGCACAGTGTGGGGCGGCCAACATCGATGCCCTCACGTTATGTGGCGCACCGCGGGTGGCCACCGGCGGCTACCTCAGCCCGGCGTTCTTCCCGTTGGTGTTGTACGCCTGTCAAACCATTGCGCCCCACACCACTTTGCCCATCATGGCCTGTGGCGGCATCAACGATTACGCCAGCGCCAGCGCTTGTCTCAACGCCGGCGCCACTGCCATCCAGCTGGGTAGTCTGCTATTGCGCGACCCCGATGCCATCCACGGCCTACGGGCTCAGACGCGAATCTGACCCTCGCCTTGCACCACCCATTTGTAGGTGGTTAATTCGCGCAGGCCCATTGGTCCGCGTACGTGGAGTTTTTGGGTGCTAATCGCGATTTCGGCACCGAGCCCCAATTGGCCACCGTCGTTGAAGCGGGTCGAGGCATTGACCATCACCGCAGTGGCGTCGACATGATGCACAAAATGCGCGATGGCGGTGGGGTTTTCGCTAATAATCACTTCGGTATGGCCGCCATGCTCGCCGATATGCGTAATCGCCTCGTCGATATCGGCCACGATGTGTAGCGTGGCAATCAGCGCCATGTATTCGGTGTCGTAGTCGTCGTCACCCATGGGTACGATGCGGGCATCGCTGATGGCGGCGCTGGCGAGCAGTTGAAGTACTTCGGGGTCGCAACGTAGTTCCACCCCTTGGGCCAGCAAGGCCTTGGCCACCAGTGGCACCATCTGGGGGGCGGCGGCGCGTTCAATCAACACCACATCGAGCGAATTACAGACGCTGGGACGTTGGACGCGCCCGTTGACGACGATATCACGCACGTAGTCTGGGTTGGCGGTGTGATCGATGTAGGCATGCACGATGCCGATGCCCCCTACAATCACTGGCATAGTGGCGTGCTCGACACAAAACCGGTGTAAGGCAGCCCCACCACGGGGAATCACCACATCGACATATTTGTCGAGCTTGAGCAATTGTTCGACCAAGCCCCGATCGGGGTCGGCAATCACCTGCAAGGTGTCGGCAGGCAAATCAGCCGCCACCAACGCGCGTTGCAACAGCGCCACGATAGCCGCACACGAGGCGGCAATTTCTTTGCCCCCGCGCAAGATGGCTGCGTTGCCCGATTTGAGGCACAACGTCGCCACATCAAAGGTCACATTGGGGCGGGCTTCATAAATCACCGCCACAACGCCCAATGGGACGCGTACTTTGTGCCAGCGCAAATTGTTGGGCAATACCCCTTGCTCAAATATTTCCCCCACCGGATCGGGCAAGGCAATTACCGCGGCAATATCGTTGGCGATGGCGTGGAGGCGTTGCGGGGTGAGGAGCATGCGGTCGAGCAAGGCAGGGCGCAAGCCGGCGGCTTGGGCATTTTGCATGTCGATGGCATTGGCGGCCAAAATCGCGGTTTGCTCGGCAGGATTGTTGAGATACTCGGCAATCTTGGCCAACGCCACATTGCGCTGGGCGGTGGTTGAGGTGGCAATGGTGCGGGTGGCAGCCCGGGCTCGTTTGGCCATGGCAAGGATGTCAATCGTGGTCATCATTCTCTCACTTCAGCACGGGCAATCAACACCATATCATCACGGTGAATCGCTTCAGAACCATAATCGTAGCCCAATAAATCGGCAATCGCCGGCGAGCGTTTGCCCATAATCCGGCGCAAATCGACTGCGGCGTATTGGGTCAAGCCCCGCGCAATTTCGGTGTCGCCATGATAAATCCGCACCGTCTGACCACGCTCAAATTCACCCTCGACCGCCGTAATCCCCGCCGGCAGCAGGCTTTTGCCGTGGGTGGTAATCGCCGTGGCGGCACCGTTATCGACATTTAATTTGCTATTACGGGCTGTTTCCGCCAAAATCCAGCGTTTGCGCCCTTCGAGATGATTCCCTTTGGCGGGGAAGCGCGTCCCGATGGCATCGCCATTGGTGACGCGGGTAATGACCTCGGCGAGGGCGCCGGGGGCAATCACCACCGTGACGCCACTTTTGGTGGCGAGGTCGGCGGCTTGGATTTTGGTAATCATGCCACCGGTACCCCGGCTACTGCCCGTCCCCCCGGCCAGGGCATAGATGGCTGGGGTAATGTCGTGGACTTCGGGGATGAGAGTGGCTGTGGGGTTGCTACGGGGATCAGCGGTATACAGGCCATCGATATCGGTAACGATGATGAGCAAATCTGCGTCAACGAGGTTGGCAACCAGCGCCGACAAATTATCGTTGTCGCCGACCTTGATTTCATCGACGGCAACGGCATCGTTTTCATTGATAATCGGCAATACGCCATGGACAAAACAGGTAAGCAGCGTATTGCGGGCGTTGAGATAGCGATTACGGTCACTCAAATCAGCTTTGGTGAGCAGGGTTTGCCCCACTGGGACGCTATAAAGCTCAAACATTTGTTGATACAAATGCATGATATAGCTTTGGCCTACCGCGGCTAGCATTTGTTTTTGGGCGATATCACGCGAGCGCGATTGCAGGGCGAGGCGTTCGCGACCGGCAGAGACGGCGCCTGAAGTAACGAGGATGACCTCGTGGCCAAGTTGGCGCAATTGCGCCAATTGGCGCACAAAATCAACCATGCGCGGGCGATGTAAGCGCTCGCTCCCCGCAGTCAATACATTGGTTCCGAGCTTCACCACCACGCGCATGGATTTCCCTTAAATATTCATGCCCCAAAATTATGGATTACTGCACCAATCGATAGCCGACGCCCCATTCTGTCAACAACAACCGTGGTGACCGACCAGCGTTGGGCTCGATTTTGCGACGTAAATGCCACATATAGACTTTGAGGTAGTCTTGGTCATGTTGAGAGTCTTCACCCCACACTGCCCGAAGCAATGTATCGTGCGGCACAACACTTCCTACATTATCTGCTAATACCGATAATAATGCATATTCGGTCGGCGTCAAATCGACATTGTTACCATTGACCGACACTTTGTGGGATTGTGTATCAATAATAATCTCACCTTGACCGACTACGCGCACTGATTGGGAGGCGTTACTACGGCGCAACAATGCGCGTACCCGCGCTAACAATTCGTCCATATCAAATGGTTTGAGCATGTAATCATCGGCGCCACAATCAAGTCCCATCACGACGTCTCGTGATTGAGTACGGGCCGTCAACATCAAAATCGGCACCATATTGGCATCTTGGCGAATACGCTGACAGACATCGCGTCCGTCCATTTCGGGCATCATTACGTCAAGCACAACCAAATCGGGGGGAGCAATCACAACTTGATTCAGACATTCTGCACCATTGCTTGCTTCACGAACGGTATACCCTGCATTACTAAACAATAAGTTTAAGAGCTTGCGTAGACCTGGCTCGTCATCTACCACCAAGATACTTTGCTGCTGTGTCATCACGTTACTCCTGAATCTAATTATTCTGCATTAGAATGGCAAAAAACCATTCATTAATCACTCAAATAAGTGGTGAACATACAGATTTTATTGATAGTACTAGTGTACCACGTAAATAGTTAAAATGTAACCAGCGAAACAAAATATCTGGGGCATTTTGTATTATTTTGCCACATTATCTTAACAATATCAAAAACACGTCCCCCACCCTACTCCTTCCTCCTTCCTCCTTTTTTACGGTTTCGTTTGCAAACGACGCACAAGTTCTACGGTATCGGCGGTCGTAAGGGTGCCGACATAGACATAGCGAATGTTGCCTTGAGTGTCGAGGAAGTAGCTCACCGGAATCGGAGAGATTTGGTATTTTTGGGATATTTCGCCTTTGGTATCAAACACAATCGGGTAGGTCACGCCATATTTTTTGGCAAAATTCGCCACATCGGCATCACCCGCAGCGCCGAGCGCTTCTTGGTGGCGCAAGTTTACCCCTACAAACTCGACCCCTTGGGACTGCACTTGTTGGTAGGCGGCTTCGAGGGCTGGGGTTTCGGCTTTACATGGCTCGCACCACGTCCCCCAAAAATTCACCACGACGATTTTGCCTTTGAGCTCGGCCAATTGTAATTCACCACCCCCCAAACGCGGCAACGTAAAGACTGGGGCAGTGCGATTGGTCTCGGCGGCAGCCGGCATCACTGGCGTCGCCATGCGGCCACTAATCACCCAGACAATCGCCACAATCACCAACCCAATCAAGCCGCCGAGGATTACCATCACCAATTCACGACGTACGGGATTCCCGTCAGCGCGCGGAGCAGCGCCAGATTGAAGCGCTACCGGTGGTGGTTGCATCACCAAGCCCAGCGAGCGGTCATACAAATAGCGTTGCCGTGGATCACATAAGGCGTCACGCATGGCCTCGAATTCGGCAATGCGTTGCATCGCCAAATTCAGCAATTCACCACTCGGATCATTTTGCACATCAGTACGAAAGCGTGCCGTAGCGACCTCACACGCCGCCACGATTTCATCATTACTCGCATCAACTGCGATACCGAGTGTTTCGTAGTAGGTCGGGCGCGTTGTCATCTAATGTCCTTTTGATACAAAGGTGAACCACGATTACTTCTTGATTTGGGCAATCAACTGCGTCGCTTGGATGGCAAACGGGGAATCACTTGCCACCAAGGTAGTGATTTTTTGCCAGGTCGCCACGGCTTCTTCGAGTTGCGGTGGCGTTGTTTCGGCCAAACAAAAGCCGAGGTTCAACAACACGCGTGGCTGTTCACTGGTGGGGATTTGCGGAAGCACTTTGCGGATTTGCTGTAAACCATCAGTTGATTCAGTTTGGTTACCCGTACCATTGCCATAAAAGCAGCGACTTGCCCCCAAATCAGCTTCGACCACCACATTGCTGGGGTCAAACGACAAGGCCTTGGCATAAGCGTCGGCCGCCATTTGCCAGCGTGCAATCCGGCTTTCGTACAAAGGGCTACCTGGCTGTTGTTCACGCACAATCTGGACACTATTGTAGAGCAGGTTGGCGTAATCAACCCATGCTTGGATACTCGTCGGGTTGGTGACGGTAGCAGCCCGAGCATCAATAATTGGTTGCTCAAATTGATCTGCCACCGCAGTCGCCCGCACCACTGGTTGCACGTCGTTGCTGGCGGCCACCCGTTTGCCACCATCGGTAATCACAAAGGTAGCCAACACAATCGCTAACGGCAAGGCAATTGCCAGCACCAACGATACTTGGCGCTCGCCTGCGGTCATCCGCCCTTTGCGAATGGGGGTAGCGTCGAATTCAGGAGTGCGTTCATGACTCCCCGCCGCCGGCAAGGGACGATAATCATAGCTCGGCTCAACCACGGCCGGCAAGGCACGTGCGACCACACCCGTGATGCCAGCATCATAGGCCGCCCGCATCGTTGGGTCACCAACGATAGCATACGCTTGGTCGAGGGATGTGGCGCGTTCGCTGGCCAAATCACGTAATTCCTCGCTTACCCCTTGTAATCGGGTCGGGTCATATGCCACCCGCAGGCGCTGATAGGCAGCATCAATGCTGGCCTGATCAGCGTCACGCGGCACTTGTAATACTGCATAAAAATCTACCATGACCCAACCTTCTTATTTCACACTGGGCAACGTATTATCGCGCCGCCGGCTCCGCACCCAGGTGAGGAGTGCTTCTGACCACACATTTGGATTGATATTGCCCGATTCCAGTGAGCGGCGCAATACGGCGAGAAAACCGCCGAGCACACCCAAAATAATCCCACCCCACACCAAGGCCACTCCTGGTTTGACGATGACCGTGACCACGGCCCGGGCGGGATCGACGGGCAAATTGAGCCCACCCACGTTGATAATCACCCGTTTTTGGCTGGGGTCAAAGGCCGCCATCGAGGCCCGATGTCCACCGGGCAAGTCGACCGGCATCTCTTTGACTGCCTTGGCGGGGTCTTTTTCGTTAGCCAAAATCACGATACCTGGCACGATTTCGCTGGTTTTGCCTTGATACACCACCGTCAAACGGGCGCTAATATCAGCCGAAGCCGCATGGTCTGTCGGTACCACAAAGCCATTAAAGGTGATTTTGTAGGGGCCGACTTCTTTGGTTTCGCCTTCGTTGAGGTCCGCTATATTGCGGTCAAACGGTGGTTGGTATTCCACCGGTGAAATATACAAATCTTGGAAGATTTCGCTCCGTACCGACGGCGTGGCCATGGTGGCGCCCATGCGATTGTTGAAGTAGAGTTGCGGTGTAGCAGTACTGACATTGCCACCACGAGCCACGCGCATATCGAGCAAGCCACGACCGGTGGCATCCATACGCCAGCCGTTAAAGGTCAAGTCATACCCAAAAATCGTCATCGTTTCCCCTTCGGGGATGACGACGCGCGTCTCAGGCGTGGCATACCACGTCGAGGTAATCGCCCCGACCACAAACAACATGATTCCTACGTGCGCCAAATAGCCACCAATCCGCAAAAAACCACCCTTGAGCGTACGGATAATCATCACCACATTGGTACCAACGGCAAACGTGGCAATCCCCAGATAAGCGACGGCCAAAAATGTCCGTGCACCCAGCACGACGCCGATACAAGTCACGATTACGGCCACAATCCCGGGCCAGCGAATCGTGCGCAACAGTTGGCGGGCATTGCTATCGCGCCAGCCCAGCAACGGTCCAATAATCAGTAGCACCGCCAAAATCAATCCCAGCGGGGCAATGGTGGTGCTATAAAAACTGCCAATCAAGCCAAAGCGTCCATCTTGGAACGGTTTGGCACCGGCATTGTAGGTCGTACCGTCATCCAATTGGAACATGGCACCAAAAAAGCCTTGCAGTTGTTGGCCAACTCCAGGAATCGACGAAATTACCGGCATCGAAGTGCCCAACGCCACAATCCCTGCCATCAACATCACTACGAGAATCATCAACGAGAAAAAACTATCCCGTGATAATAATTTTTCTGACATAGGGACGGAGGGAATATCGCGCCAGCGCCAGGCCACCACGCCAAAACCCATAATCGCCAATATCGCCAAGAAGCTGGTCATAATCCACTTCAGGCCTTCTTCAACAAAAGAATGCACCGAAAAAGATGACAACACACCGCTGCGGGTCAAAAAGGTCGAATAAAAGACCAAGACATATGTCCCTACCGCCAACAAGGCAGTGGTACGGCGCAACGAGCCACCAGCACGTTGCACGAGCATGGCGTGGAGCAAGGCAGCGACCGTCAGCCACGGCACCAACGCCGAATTTTCGACGGGATCCCAGCCCCAATACCCACCCCAGCCCAAGGTTTCGTAGGCCCAATAGCCACCGAGCAGCAATGCCAACCCCAATACCGCCCAGGCGGCAATGGTCCATGGCAAGGCAGCTTTGACCCAGCCGTCGTAGTCGCGGCGCCACAACCCAGCAATAGCGTAGCCAAAGGGCACCGCCATCAAGGCAAAGCCGGTAAACAAAATCGGGGGATGAATCAACATCCAGATATTATGTAATGTTGGATTTAAGCCTTTGCCATCAGTTGGCATAATTCCATCGGCAGTGACGTGCAAAATAAACGGATTGCGGATGAGCATGAAGACAATCAAGGCACATTGAATCATCATCACCACACTAAGCACATACGGCTCGGCATGGCGGGTACGACGCACCAAAAACTGCGCCCCAATCACGCCCCACAAGGCCCAAATCACAAACGACCCTGGCTGGCCAGCCCAGACCGCCGCCACCCGGAAGTACGATTCGAGATCTTGTGAACTATAGTTGTAGACGTATTCGACATCGTAGCGCTGTGAAATAAACAAATAATTCAACATCACCACAACTGCCAGTACGCCCACTAAGGTCAAGCGCGTGCCAATCCGGCCATACACCAATGCTTGTGGGCGCCCGAGTGGCACCAATAAGTAGCTGATACTTGCCATGGCAGCCATGGCAATCGTGGCTACGATTAACAATGTCCCAAAAAAGTAAACCGACATTCCGCCCTCGCTTCTAGTCGCGCGTTATTTAGCCGTAGCAGCGTTTAATTGCTCTTGATATTTGGATGGGCATTTGACTAACAGACTTTCGGCCATGAAGTTACCCGTTTTGACATCATAATTGCCAATCGCCACAATACTCACCGCCTGCTCAAAATTCGACGGCTTGGGTTGGCTATAAATCACGGGGATTTTTTGGCCACTCGAGTCTTGCAACAAAAAGGTAAATTTGCCATCGGCGTTGTATTCGCCTTTGCTGCCGAGGAAGCCGGCTAACTGCACGCCCCGGCCACTATCTTTGGCTTCGGCAATCAGTGTCGTATAGGGGCGCATCGATGAACTGAGACCATAATACCCAAACCCAATCGACAACAAAATAATCGCAATCCCAATCATGTGGAGCGGTTTCAAGGGGAATTTGGCCGCTGGGGGCAATGACATGCTACTCATCTGGCTATCCTTCTAGATTACCGTTGATTACCCAAAATTACTGCGTGGCACTATCATTCGTGATAATCGTGGCGCGGGGTTGCGGCGCATCGGTAGGCGTGGTGCGTTCGTTGAGTTGGCGCGCCACATCTTGGGTGGCATGGTCAATCCGCAACAAAAAGAGAAACACCCCCACCCAAACAATCAACGCCGTCGTCATCGCCACATAAATGGCAACCCCTGCATCAAGTAATGTGGTCATATGTTTATCTCCCCTGGGGTCAGCGTCAGCTGCACCTGCAAAATCGTCCGCCGAATGTGATACAACCAAAATGCCAATGCCAAAAAGCCTAAATTGCTCGCCAAAAAGACCCACAACGTACGGGGATTGCTCAATAAATTCGTACCGGGTGCTTGCATGTTGACCCGTACCGTCCCGGCGGTTGCATCGGCTTCGAGCAATACCATGCGGAATTGTTGGCCGGGGAATTCGGGGCGATCAGCTGGCTTACCGTCACCATCGAGTGACGGTACCAACGTAGCGACATTTTTCATACCAGGCATACGCACTTCGATTGTGGCGTTGGTAAGCGTACTTGTTTTGGCGAGTGATTTGAGTTCGATGACCACATCACCTAATTGGCCAATTTTGGCACCCGTCAGGTTCAGCGAAATCCCTTCACACTTGCTCCCTTGCAAAAAGGCACAATTGGGATGGAGGGTACTATCAGCCACGCGGGGCGCCACAAACAACAAAAAGGGCATTGTCACTGCCGCAAAAATATTATAGACCGCAGCCAGACGCCGACGCCGTTCACCATCATCAACCGACGAGCGCAAGGCAAAATAGGCTGCATAAATCAACAGCAACACAAGGATTGATGTTTCACGGGGGTCCCAATTCCAAAACGTGCCCCACACCACCTCGGCAAAAATTGACCCCGTAATGGTGGCAAAAATACAATAGAGCGTGCCCACTTCGGCAGCGGCGACTGCGGCCACATCACTGGTGGGGTTGCGCTTCCATAAATAGATGATGCTATAGATGGCCGACAAGAAAAACGCCGCCGACGTTATCCACGCAACCGGCACGTGCACGATGATAATTCGCCCAGCATCACCCAAGCCAACGTATTGTGGTACTACTAAAAACATGCAATAGATGACTGCAGCAATCCACAATCCGAGGAAAATTTTTACACCGTCGCCTTTGCGAAGCGCCATCACATCTCCTCAATACAATGCAACAATTCCCTGCATAATACCCCATCAATGGCATATGAGCAAATAGTGAGAGAGCGCATTACAATGCTGATTACACAAATTTTATACAACTACTCTACAAATCCAATGTCATTATTCCCAAACCGTGGCAAACAAAAATAACGACGCCACAAACATCGCTACGGCATAGGCCAGCAATGTTTGGATGGGGGCCATGCCCCGTGCCAAACTCACCCCGGCCAACGCCAGGGCAGTCCCACGCACCGCCGTCACCAACATGGGAATCAGGATGGGCAACGACAACACGGCAAACAACGCCCCCCGCGAGCTCGAGCGAGCAATAATCGCCGCCACGAGCGTCGTACCGGCCACCAAGGCCAGCGACCCCGACAGCAACATGCCAATCAACAAATCAGTGGCACCAACCCGAATATGAAGCATCACAATCGCCAAAATTGTCACCAAAATAGTCAACCCGAGCAAGAGCAACAAATTAAAACAGAGCTTGCCCAAATAGACGGCAATTGGTGGGGCAGCGAGGCGCAAGGCGGCTGCGGTGCGTTGCTCTTCTTCGACCACAAACACCCGTGAGAGGGCTGTAAAGGCTGCAAACAGTAGTACAATCCACAAAAACGCCGCATGCACCAAGGCTACATCGGCCGACGGCATCAACGGTCCCAACCCCAGACTGACCGTCACCACGCTACAAATCGCAAACAAGGCCACGGCATTCAGGGCTTGACGATTGCGGAGCTCACTCCGCCATTCGCGCAAAAAAATCGCCCGGGTGGCGCGCCAAATCAGTGAATCAATCATATCGCTACCTCGAGTGCAACTAGTACATCGGCAAAACGGCGTTCTCGTTCGTCGTTGGTGGCGATAATTGTCATACCGTGCTGGCGTTGGCGCGCCACTACCCGCGCCAACAATTCGTGGCCGGTGGCGTCGAGCATCACACTCGGCTCATCGAGCAACAACAACACCGGTTGGTGGAGCAAGGCGTAGGCATAGCGCAAGCGGTGGGTCATCCCCGAAGAGTAGGTGGCGAGCAAGTCACCCCCACGCCCCGCCAAACCAACCTCGCTAAGTAAATCGGCAATAGCAGCATCGCTAATGGCGAAGCCTCGGACATCGGCAAAAAAGCGCAGGTTTTCGTGGCCAGTCAGCTCACGGTAGAGCATCAGATCGGGAGCCATCCAGCCGATGGCATGGCGCATCTGCAACGGCGCATAGCGCACATCGTCGGCGATACACCACACTGCGCCGGCAGTGGGGCGTTGTAAGCCGGCAATTACCCGCAGCAACGTGCTTTTGCCACTGCCGTTACTACCCGTCACCACTACCACTTGGCCAGTGGTCACCTGCAACGACAAATCGTAGAGCACGCGCCGGCGCCCATAATCGAGGGTAATGTGGGCAAGTTCCAAGGCCTGCATAACGTCATCCCCATCGTTGCTACCAAATATGCCTATTATGCCATAACGGAAGTAGGAAGCGTGAAGTTTGAAGGAGGAAGTAGGGGCGATTAATCCACGGCGCACGTCTTTCAATTATCATTTCTGCGTATGCCTCTCCGCGCCGGGGAAAATCGCCCGACGACCAACCCGCCATGCAATGACCATCCGGGCGCCATGCAATGACCATCCGGGCGCCATGCAATGACCATCCGGGCGCCATGCAATGACCATCCGGGCGCCATGCAATGACCATCCGGGCGCCATGCAATGACGCCCCGTACAGACGCAGCCTGCTTCGGCTCCCCGATCCCCTCAGGGCGCCATGCAATGACGCCCGACCATGACGCCCGACCGCGGTTCGTGTTATAACACAGGCAATCCATCAATATTAGGAGCCGTGCCATGAAATGGTTGACCAAATCGCACATCAAAGTAGGGCGCATCGGGTGCGCATGGTTGATTCATCGCTTTGTCGATCACAATCCCCAATTTGTCTTTAGTGATGGAGCCGACCTGAGCGCAGAAGCAATGCGCGCCGGCGCGATTTTGTTCCATGTCGAGGGCAGCGACTATACCCGCGAAGGGCTCGAATCGTCGTTTGAAGTACTCATCCGCAAGGCCAACTTGACCAGCGACCCCGCCCTGGTGCTGATGGGCCAAATCGTCGGTACCGCCGACGTCAAACAAAGCCCACACAACCACCCCGCCGGCGTCGGCTTGCGGGCCGTCTGTGATGGGCTGAGCTGGCGCTACCCCGACGACGACGAGCGCATTTTACGCGAAGGGTTCGTGGTCTACGACGCCATGTATACCTGGTGTCAACGCAAAGTAGGCGGTGCACTATAAGGCTGTCGGCAGGTTTTTTGGCAGAACAAATCATCCCGCTGCATCATACGATGCAGCGGGATGACGCTTCCGCAACCGAACGGATTTAGGCAATCACGCTATTCACGCCAGCGGCCGATATTTTTTTGCCAAAATCAGCAATCTCGCCACTGACCAGACCTTGCATGCGACTAAAGACTTCGTCGATGTTCTCGGACAAGCTGTCAAACACCGCCACGGCCTGATCGGTGGGGCGATAATTCCCCACAGCGACGGCATCGGCGATGCTGCTCAGTTTGGCGAGCATCTTGGTGCCATGGTTCATTTGGCCAGGCCAGCCCGGCTTGAGGTCGGGGACTTGGATTTCCTTTTCGACGGCCAATACCTGGTCGCGCAAGGAAGCGGCCTGCTCGGCCAAGGCGGCGGTCTTGGGGTTGCGCGCGAGGCGCTTGTGCCAACCGTCGAGCTGGGCACGTACGTCACGCATCTGGTTGATAGCCGTGACGGCATCACCGGTGCGGTGATAAATGCGCATCAGCATCTCGAATTGGGCATCGAGGTCGGCTTGGGAAGCATCGCTATAGGAATCAGGCACAATCGTCAAGGGTTGACGACCGACTTGACCATCGACGGTCAATTCAACCATGTATTGGCCAGGAGCCACTTTGGGACCGTAGATGAGCGCGCCAGCAATCGGGTCGCTACCGACGATTTTGGGCAGGGCTTTGACGCGCATGTCCCAGATGAAACGGTTCCAACCGGCCTTAGCCGAGGTGCGCCGCAAGTCGTGTTTGTCGTCCGACTTTTCGACTTTGGTGCCTTCGGGGCGGCTGTAGAACTCGTTGATCAAGGTGCCTTTGGTGTCGTAGAAGGCCAAGCGGATGGGCGTGGTGGGGGTTTCTTTGAGCCAGTATGTGATGATGGCACCACGGGGTGGGTTGCTGCCCGAGTCGAGGAAGTTCCGTTCGATGGCACCTTCGGGGGTGACGGTCACAGTATGGGCACAGACGTCACCGAGGCCTGCCATGTAGTTTTTGCCAGGGGCGCCGGCACCATCTTCGTCTTCGAACAAGGCGGCCAAGACGCGCTCGGTGGTACGGGGCGCAAACAAATGCGTGCCTTGGGTGACCAGCGCCGGGTTGTATTGGCGGAGCGGCGTGATGTCGTCGAGGATCCACATGGCGCGGCCATGGGTACCACACACCAAGTCGTCGTTTTTAATGATGAGGTCATAAATCGGACAAATGGGCAGGTTGAGTTGGAACAATTCCCAATTGTCGCCGCCATTGAACGACACATACAGGTTGGTTTCGGTGCCGGCAAACAATAAGCCTTTGCGTACGGAGTCTTCACGGACAATCCGCACGAAATGGTCGTTGGCAATCCCGCTGACTACCCGCGTCCAGGTCACACCGCTGTCGGTGGAGCGATAGATGTAGGGTTCGTAATCGTCGAGTTTGTGGCGGGCGGCCGAGAAGGTGATGGTGTTGGCGT
Organism: Roseiflexaceae bacterium; assembly: GCA_947450095.1. Taxonomy (GTDB): domain Bacteria; phylum Chloroflexota; class Chloroflexia; order Chloroflexales; family Roseiflexaceae; genus UBA965. Next base: position 19,483 of record CANFUF010000007.1, on the reverse strand, counting down.
CGTGGGGCGATACTTCAATCGACGTGACCATGGCCCATTCGGGCATGTGGGCCGGCGTGACGTTTTGCCATGAATTGCCGTTGTCGCGTGACACATGGATGAGCCCGTCGTCGGAACCAGCCCACAATTCGCCGCGGCGATGAGGGGATTCGGTAAACGAAAAGACCGTACAGTAGACTTCGGCGCCCACCGAGTCACGGTCGATAGGACCACCGGTGATTTGTAGTTTGCTGGGGTCGTTGCGGGTCAAATCGGGGCTGATTGGCGTCCAGCTCTGGCCTTCGTTAGTGGTTTTGAAGACAATATTGCCGGCGGCGTAGAGCACATTGGCATCGTGTGGTGAAAAGACGATGGGGTAGGTCCAGGCAAAGCGGTAGCGGTGGCTAAATGCCCCTTCACCGCTGGTGGCTTCGGGCCAGGTCGTCACCAAACGGACTTGTTTGGTGCGCTCGTCGTAGCGTTGCAGACAATTACCGCCACCCGATGATGAACCGATGGCGCCTAAATAGACGATATCGTCGTTTTTGGGGTCGACAGTGATGTAGCCGCTTTCGCCCGTACCGGCAATGATGACATTGCTCCACGGGATCGAACTACTGGGGGTGCGGCTAGGCACGGCCAACGAGCTGTTGTCTTGTTGGGTGCCATAGACGCGGTAGGGTTTGCGGTTGTCGACGCCGATGTGATAGTACTGCGAGGTGGGTTGGTTGTAGACGCTGGTCCAAGTTTTGCCGGTGTTGAACGACACGTTGGCGCCACCGTCGTTGCCTTGAATCATGCGTTTGTTGTATATGGGGGAGATCCACAAGTCGTGGTTGTCGCCGTGGGGGGTATCGATTTGGGTAAAGGTGCTACCGGCGTCGGTGGACTTCCAGAACGACAAGTTGTTGACATAGACGGTATCGGGGTCTTGGGTGTCGGCATGCACGTGCATGTAATACCAAGCCCGTGAAATCAACAAGTGGCTGTCGCTGACATGCGTCCAGTGCTCGCCGCCGTCATCAGAGCGGTACAAGCCGGGGGCTTCGGCATGTTGGATCAAGCACCATACCCGACCGGCTTGGGCCGGCGAGGCAGTGATGCCCATTTTGCCGAGAGTGCCTTTGGGCAAGCCCGGTTTGTTGGTGATGTCTTCCCAGGTTTCGCCGCCGTCCTTGGAGCGATAGACGGCCGAACCGGCACCGCCGCTGGAGATTTCGGAGAAGGAGCGATGGGCTTCCCAGGTGGTGGCGTACAAAATCCGGGGGTTGGTGGCATCGACGGTCAAATCGATGGCGCCGGAGTTTTCGTCACGATACAAGACCTGGCGCCAGGTTTCGCCACCGTCGGTGGTTTTGTAGATGCCCCGTTCGCTGTTGGGACCAAAGGCGTGCCCAAAGGCGGCCACCCAAACGGTGTTGGGGTCTTGGGGATGGATGCGCACTTTGGCGATGTGACGCGTATCGGTCAAGCCCATGTGGCGCCAAGTGGTACCGGCGTCGGTCGAACGATAGACGCCGTCGCCGTGCGACACGTCGATGCGGATGGTACTTTCGCCGGTACCGGCCCAAATCACGTTGGGATCTGATTCGGCCACAGCCAAGGCGCCGATTGAGGAGGTGTTAAAAAAGCCGTCCGAGACGTTGTACCAATACTGACCAGCGTCATCGGTCTTCCAGACGCCACCGGCACAGGCCCCGAAATAAAAAACGTTGTTGTCGGTGGGGTGACCGGCTACGGCGAGCACACGGCCGCCGCGAAATGGGCCAATACAGCGCCACTTCAATAATCCATCAAACTGCTGATCTGCCATCTGTTTGGCCTCTCTGATTTGACTCTATTTATAAAAAACGAAAAGCACCCTTATTATACCGCAGGAAAAAGCGTTGTGGTGCATTGCTCATGGCTATTTTTTACGCTATACTAGCACCACAATCAATACCCCCAAAGGAGCAAAACGATGTATTCACTTGTTCGTGCCGTTGGCCTACGCGCCATGATGACCCAACAGATTCCGTTGGTGGTGGCTTCGTTGTTGTTGATGGAAGGCGTAATCGAATTCGTAGGCGAGATGCACAGCTTCATCCTCGAATTGGGATTCTTCTTTGTGATTTGGTTCGTACTCGATTTGCTGGTCAACAAGCTGTTTGTCCGTAAATAATCTAATTCCCATCACACCCCCTCGCATGGCCATGCGAGGGGGTGTTTATTATGCACATATTTATTTTGGTATAATTTACATGTATTAACAAATCTGCTATTAATCTGTCGAATATGTTTTTGGCTTTACAGAGAAGGAGAAACAATGCGTACGCTATTTTTATGGTTCTGCGGTCTATTACTTATCACCGCGTGTAGCAGTACTCCCAAGGTACCATCAGCAAATGATGGTGGAACCATAGCAGTCAATGGTGATTGCAGCGAAGCGAATACCCACGCCAACAGCAACGGCCAACCACTCATCTGCATCACTGATAAAAGTGGGAAACTCAGCTGGCAACCAGACAGCAACACGCCAAACCAATCCACTCCCAATCAAGAAATGACCCTCAACGGGCCATGCACCACACCTGACCAACACGCCAACATTGCTGGGCAAGAGGTACTTTGTCAAAAAGATAGCCAAGGCAACAATGCATGGCTGCCTGCAGGCCAAGCAAACGATGGGAAGCAAAATCAGTCACAACCAGCAATGATTGGTAGTGCATGTACCGTAGCCAATGCCGTTCAGGCGGTTGGTGAAGGATTAGGAATCTGTCGTGATGGCAGTTGGCATTATGCTCTCCCCAGTGATGTGCCACCGGGACCGTACCTCACCCGTCCAGACTGGTACCCCACGCTCGACCAAGTCTTTGGGCAACCCGAAAGTACCTGCCCATCCACACAGATTCAGTTGACCCATACCATTTTGCCACTCGACCAATTAACCGCTTCGATTCCGTATGGAATGATGGTGGGTGGACACGTCACCCCGATTGACCATGGCTATTTGGGCATCAAAACACTGGCTGCGACGAGCCCATTGAGCGACGCCGATTACCAGCCGATTACCACACCCGCCGATGGCACGATTATCGAAGTAGGATCATTGGGCAGTCCTACCTCACACCGGGTGGTGATTGCGCATGGCTGTGGCTTATATAGTGTCTATATGGTGGTCAATAAATTGACCGGTGTGTTGGCGGCCCAAGCAGATGCCGTCGAAAAACAATCGTACCTCAGACTCAATCAACCCATCAAAGCCGGTGAAGAGTTTGGCCGCCAACGCGATAACCCACTCGACTTTAATATTTTTGCCAAAGAAACCTGGTTGACCGGCTTTATCAATCCGCTGTCGTATCTCTATGGTGAAGGCTGGAAGTTGTTTACCACTGACCCGACGCCTTATTTCAGTGCCGAACTGCAAAAACCCTACACCGATATCATGCAACGCACCGAGGCACCACGCTGGGGCAAAATCGACTACGACGTGGCCGGCAGCGCCGCTGGTAATTGGTTCCTCGCTGACACTATGGGGTACAACGGCAGAACAATTGACACCTACAAAAACGCTACCCAGCCAGTACAAGGGGGTATGATTGAAGGCAAGAACGAGTATTCGTATGGGCATCTCGCCCTCGTGCCCCACCACGTCCAACCCAAAAACTGGATTGCCTCGTTGGGCTGGTGGCAAGATCCCAAAGGTGATGCCACCCAATTGATGATCAACCTTGCCCCCAACCAAAAAACGCCCGACCAAATTACAAGTGCCGATGGGATAGTAGTCTATCAATTGGCGAGTATGCAAATGCTTGATGCCAGTGGTAAACCCCTCGTCATGCAAGGAGGCAAAGCTCCCCAACCGGTGGGCTATACTATTGCCCCAGGCCAACCAAATGGGGCGATTGCCGTGCAAGTCGAAGTCGATGGCACGTTGAGCATCGAAGTATTTCCTAGTACATTGGCAAGTGCAGTCAAAGGCTTTGGGGCGAACAAACGCAGCTATCATCGCTAGCCTGTAAGTAGGAAGTAACGTCGCACTCCACCAAGCGGAGGTTCGAGGGTCTGCCTCGAACCTCCGCTTAGATTCCAACCACATGCGTGCCACCCAAATGATATCGGCACCGTGTCAGACTACACGGAGATTGCACTGCGCCTGCGGTGCCATGCAATGACGCTGTCTGGAGACTCCGCGTCTGCGTGTGCGAGCCAAATGAAGTCAAGAGCCGGGGCGGTTACGCTACGGTGCACATGTACTGACGCGCGCAACAGGCACGAACCCATGCGCTGTAGCCAAAAAGCACTTGTTATGACTAGGCACGATACGTACGCGCAAGCGTATGGAGCGGCGGCACAAATAGCCCAAGAAAAACGAGATTCAGCACCAGATTCCCCGGTAACCCCGCAGCCAACGAACCGGTGCAGTCAACCACAAACCATGCATACAAGGCATATTGCATGAGGCGGGGCAGGGCGGGGATGGCGGCGAACTGTTGCGGCGTCGCAATCAGGTACATGAGCACCCCCCAGCCCACCATGGTACCACCCAGCACCGCATTCACGGCACGGGTATCGGCATTAAATGTCGCCGGGTCGCCATCGAGTGGCCATTTGAGCAAATCAAACAAGGTACGCCAGACCACATCGGTTGCAGGGTGGCTACCCATAGCGCAGAGGATGCCCGTAATTATCGTGATAAGGCAGGCGATTTTTAGCCAACGCATGCTTTGTGATTGCGTCATATGCATCCCCCATCATATTATGTCAATATCTTGGTACAACACCGACGCTGGTCGCGTCATGCTTATTCCCACGCAATGCCGATTTTTTCGCCAACGACGCGTACCATCTCTACCGCAAAGCGATACGTCGCAGCATTGTTGATATCCAGTTCGCGATGGTCACGGCGCCATCCTAGCGCATTGGTGATGATGCCTGCGTGGGCCGGTAATTGCTGCATGGCCCATTCCGCCGCCACCCGTTTCGATACCTGTGTACCACTATCCCAGGCATAGAGGGCCCGACACATGGTCAGGATGGTATAGGCTTGGTATGGTCGCGAATCGCGGGTATGGCTGACCCAGTCACGCCATTCGCCGACTTGGCGGCGCACGTTGTCACGGAACTCGACAGCACTAATGTCGGGAATCACTGTCGCCACCACCGGTCCATACAGCACCACACTCTGCTGGCGAATGGTGTACCAGTTGATGAGCCAGTCGATACCCGCTTCTTTGATATTAAAAGGCTCACCTGGACTGATGACCGCGATGGGACTATTGTGGCTACGAAATGTTTGCAGTGCGGTGGTGCTGATGTAGGCGATTTCGATGCGTCCCGCCCAAGCCGGGAAACGCGCCTCTAAATCTTGATGCCACGTATCGAGACGCGCAAACAGGGCATCATCAATGTCGCAGGTCAACACCACCAGCAGGTCGATATCGCTGATGTCGTCGTCGAAATCGCCCCACACGGCCGATCCGTACAGATAAACACCAACGAGGGTATCGCCGAGCTGAGTGGGGAGTTCTTGTGTGATGGTGGCAAGCACCGGTTGGATGGTAAGTGGGGTGTGCATGGCGCTATTTTAGCACAGTCTTTCTTTTTGCATGGTTACCTTTGTACAATACCTACGCCAAAATCTCACCCCTAGCAGCATTCCATGCTGGTTGCGCTGGCAACCAGCGAGACGCAGCCGGCTGCGTCTGTGTAGCGTGGAATCTCCCGAGGCAGGGCGCCATGCAAGGACTCCCGATTAAGTCGGAAGTGTGAAGTCGGAAGCATGAAGTACCCCGACCCAAGCATCATTCCATGCCGGGTGCGTTCGCAGGATGACTATCGTATTTCATGTGACAATCCGCCATAAAAATAATCTTAGACGGAGCGATCCCACGCATGTGGGGGGGAACGACACGGATATCGCTCCTAATAAATAACGTCCGGGTCGTAAGGCGTTTGTACTGTAGCTTTAATAACCTTGACCCCTAATTCGGGATGTTGTCTGAAAAAATTTGCCAACGTAAGGTGTGGGTCACCCTCCCATGGCGCATAGCTAATATTAGCCATAATCAATATTCTCGTTTCCATATCATCACCAATAATTGCACCATTTTTACGTAAACGGGTTCTAATGCCGTTTCGTTCGAGTATCAGCATGGGTGTCACCTTTCATATGTATGCAAAATAACGTCGCGAGTTCCACGTACGAATGCAGAGTATTTTGACACGTGTGAGGGGAATAATTTACGTAAATTCTATCATTTTTACTCATGCACAAATGTGGTCGCAACAACATCCATTGTCACGACCACATGTTTATGTCAATACAAGGTCATTTTTACGGTGCAATCAAGCCCAACAATTCATCGCGACTGACATTGGCGATATAGCCGGCCACATTGATGCTGGCCAGGGCCGCTGCCAGCGTATCGTGGTCATAGCGCAGATTGGTCAACTGGGCCTCGAGGTCGGCGATGTCGCCTTGGCCCATGAAGTCACCAAAAATCCGGGCCGAGACGATGTGGTTGTTTTGGATGTCGAGGCGCACATCGACCTCACCCCCCGCAAAGCGCTGGGAACGTTGCACGTTGGCCGCCGGATTGCGCCCGTAATTCCAGTCCCAGTTGGCGTAGCGGCTGGCCCGTAAGGCCTTGACCCCCTCCCAATCGGCGGCGCCAAAGGGCACAGTGGGGATGTGGGCACGGTCGCGGGTACCAAATATTTTTTCCAAAATCCGTTCACGAAGCTCGGTAGCCGTAATCGGCGTGTCTAGGAATTCGTTGATGTTGGCCACCCGACTGCGAATCGATTTGACTCCTTTGGATTCGACTTTACCTGGTTTGGGGCGCAAGGCGGCCGTAACCGCATCGAGGTCTGAATCGACCAGCAAGGTGCCGTGACTGAGCATGCGGTCAGAGGCGGCAAATTGGGCATTGCCCGAGATTTTGCGGCCATTGACGATGATATCGTTGCGCCCACTCAGTTCGGCCGGTACCCCCAAATCGTGGAGCACGGCCAGCACCGGTTGGTTAAAGGTGTCGTAACGATTAAAGCGTTCGTTGATTTCACGGGTCATGAAACTAAAACAGAGATTGCCGGCATCGTGAAACACTGCCCCACCACCTGATACCCGCCGGACCACTTGGATGCCGTTGGCGGCGACCACGTCGCTGGCGATTTCTTCGTTGGTGTTTTGGTTGCGCCCCACAATGATGGCGGCGCGATTACTATAAAACAACAGCAGATCTTCATTTTCGAGTTTGTGGCGAATGGAGTATTCTTCGAGGGCCAGATTCATGGTGGCGTCAGTCATATCGAGATTGTCGACAAATCGCATGGCAGTGCTTTCTTTTTTGGTCAAAATAACGGCTACCCAACAGTAGTATACCGTGATTTTTACCCGCATTTGCCCTATTGCATTCGCCCGAGCAACGTGCTACAATCGCGCCAACTCAGCAATGAGTGTGGTTGCCACCCCTGGCGGCCAGTGTGATAGCCCTATTACACACCTAATAACATGGGAGAGCGTTATGGAACTTATCGTTCGCACCCAACATGGACATCTCAGCCCCACCACCCGTGCCCGCATTGATGCCAAACTGACCAGTCTCGAACGCTACTTGCGCCCCATCCAGAATGTGACCCTTGATGTCAAAGAGCACGGCAAACACCAACGTGTGCAATTGACGTTGGCTGGCGAGCATGGCATTTTGCTCCGCGCCGAAGAACAAGCCCACGAGTTGATGCATGCCATTGACGCCGCCATTGCCGCCTTGCGCCGCCAAATTGAGCGCTACAAAGGCAAACACTGGCGCAACGTGCAACGCCACGAAACGGCGTTTAGTGCGGCAGAAGTCGCCGAGATTATGGATGATGCCCCCGCCGAAATCGTGCGCACCAAAGCCTTTGCCATCAAACCGATGCACGACGATGAAGCACTCGAACAAATGGAACTACTCGGCCACACCTTTTTTGTCTATCGTGATCACGACCACCAAGTACGCGTCGTCTATCGCCGCAAAGATGGCCGCTATGGCGTGATTGTCACTGCATAACTCCTGGTTTGCCGTAATCAAAAATCAGCGCCCGTCACGGCAACGTGACGGGCGTTTTGTCATGCCACACCGCGCCGCAGCACATAATCCAAACTGTGATGTACAATAGAGGCTAAAGAATGATTCTAAAAGGTATGACATGCGTCAGTTGATACAACACCGGGTGGTGGTGACGGGTTTGGGTGCAGTGTCACCCATCGGCAACGATGTGGCCACATTTTGGCAAGGGTTGATGGCCGGGCGCTCGGGGGTGGCAATTGCCACTCGCTATGATCCCACCGACATCCCCTATGTGATTACGGCCGAAGTCAAAGACTTCGATCCAATCAAACACATGGACCCCAAAACCGCCAAACGCACCGCCCGTTTTGCCCAATTCGCCCTGGCCGCTGCCGGCGAAGCGTTGCGCGATAGCGGCCTCACCGCCTACGCTGAGCTCGACCGCACCCGGGTGGGAGTAGTGATTGGCACGTCGTTGGGGGGTACGGCCGATGTCGAAGCCCAGACCTTGAGCTTCGAAGCCCGCCACCGCAAACGGGTCGATGCCCTCTATCTGCCCACATTTATCTACAACATGGGGTCGTGCCACGTGGCCATCGCCCATGATCTACACGGTCCCAACACCACCCCCGTAATGGCTTGTGCCACCGGCACCTATGCCATTGGCGAAGCCTTCCGGATGGTGCAACGAGGCGATGCCATCGCCGTGGTGGCCGGCGGCAGTGATGCCGGCGTGACCGCCCTCAATTCGATGGCCTTTGGGGTGATTGGGGCAATTGCCCCTCCGGGTGATGATCCCAGCCGCGCCGTGCGCCCCTTTGACGCTAATCGACATGGCACTGCCGGCGGCGAAGGGTGTGGCGTGCTCATCCTCGAGCAACTCGAGCATGCTATCGCCCGCGGCGCACCGATTTATGCCGAGCTGGTGGGCTTTGGCGCCACTGAAGACGCCTTCCATCTCACCGCCCCCGCCCCCGGTGGCAAATATGCCGCCTTGGCGATGACCCGGGCTATGGCCGACGCCGAACTCCAGCCCAGTGACGTCGATCATATTAGTGCCCATGCCACGGCGACGTCACTCAACGATAGCGCCGAAACAGCGGCGATTCATACCGCATTTGGTGCGCATGCCGCCAATCTGACCGTGAGTGGCATCAAATCGATGTTGGGGCATACCGCAGGGGCAGCCGGCGCGTTGGCGGCGGTAGGTGCCGTCAAAAGCATCATGCACCAAATGGTGCCCCCAACCATGGGGTATACCACCCCCGACCCGGCTTGTGACCTCGACTGTGTGCCCAATCAAGCCCGGGCTAGTCGGGTCCGGGCAGCCATGGTCAATGCCTTTGGCTTTGGTGGGCAAAACGCCGTTGTGTTGTTTGCCCAGTATCAAGCATAAACAGCCGTCTATCAGAGAGGATGCAGACGTGATTATCATCGCAAGTAGCAATGGTGACATCGGACTCAAACAGGGATGGGACATTCTCAAAAAAGGTGGCACTGCCATCGAAGCCATCGAAGCCTGCACGTGGCCCGTCGAAGACAACCCGCTCGACAATTCAGTGGGTTACGGCGGCTACCCCAACGTGCTCGGTCAAGTCGAGCTCGATGCCTCGATTATGGATGGTAAAAATCTACGGGCGGGCTGTGTGGGTGCCATCAAAGGCATTCGCCACCCGATTAGTGTGGCCCGCAAAGTGATGGAAGAACTCCATCACGTGATGTTGGTGGGTGAAGGCGCCGAGATGTTTGCCCGTGAAAAGGGCTTCAAAACCGAAAACCTGCTCAGCCCCGAAGCCGAAAAAACCTGGCGCGATGGCCTCGCCGGCAAGTTTGGCCCCGAATGGGCCAACGACGGTTTGGCCAATATCAAGGCCTTGATTAGCCAAGCCAGTGTGCTCGCCACCGACCCCCAGAAGGTGGCTGGTACGGTCAACTTCATCGCCATCGACGGTCATGGCAACATGGCGTCAGCGGTGAGCACCAGTGGTTGGGCCTGGAAGTACCCAGGCCGTCTCGGCGATTCGCCCATCATTGGCGCCGGGAATTATTGTGATAATCGCTTTGGTGGCGCGGCCTGTACCGGATTGGGCGAAATCGCCATCCGCTGTAGCCTGGCTCGCACCACCGTCATGAACATGCGCTACGGGATGAGCGTCGAAGAGGCCGTACATAGTGCCTTTGTCGATATGCGCACCCTCGACATGCCCAAAGAAAAAGTCAACATGAACATGATTGCCCTCGATGCCAAAGGCCGTCACTTTGCCATGAGCACCAATGCCAAGGCTGATTATGCCTACATTGCCGACGACATGGATGCCCCCGCGTTGGTGCCCCGCATGAATTTCGTGGTTTAACCAGATGCAACGGGTATGGTGGTGGCTATTATTGAGTCTGGTGTGCGGATTAACCGCCTGTGGCACTGCACCGGTCACACCGGTGCCGGTGGCCACTGCGACGCCACAAGCCACCACCACCACCCTTGTCGTCTGGCATGCCCTCGGTGGTAACAATGAATTGGCGTTGCGCGATGTGCTTACCCGCATCGCCAACGCCAATGGTTTTACCGTAGTCTTGCAACGCATCCCCATTACCGACATTCAACACGAAGTCCAAGTTGCCTTTGCACAATCACGTGGGCCACACCTCGTTATCCTCAGTAACGCCCAACTCCAAGCACTTGCCAGTGACGATTGTTGTCTGGCCATTGATAGTCTACTTGACGTAGCCACCCGCGACGCCCTCGACAAAACACTCCTCGCGACAGCCCAATACACCCCTCCGACAGGGACAACACAAACGATTGGCTTGCCCTTCAGTTATAGCGTACCCGTGTTGTACTACAACATGCGTAGTATTATCAGCCCGCCCAGCACCAGCGATGATTTAATTGGATTGGCGCACAATTTGCGTAATCCACCACAATGGGGGCTGGGGGCTGATTTGACCATCGACACGATGTATGGTTATTTGGCAGCGTTTGGGGGAGCGGTCGTCGATGACCAAGGACAAGTGGTTTTGGCTGATACGGGGCGGGCCGGCAATGAGGCCTGGCTGACCTGGCTGAGCACACTCAACAACGATCCCTTGCTGATGACCCGGCTCAATGCCGTGTTTACCATCGAGCAAATCGTAGGCGCGGGACAACTCGCCATGGTGATTGACTCATCGGCCAATCATCAGACCTACGAACAATTATGGGGCGATGCCACCGGGGTAACCACATTGCCGCTGTTAAGCATTACCAATCAATCAGCACATCCGCTCTTGCAAAGCACCGTAGTTGCGGTCAACAAACACCTGAGCTTGCCGGAACTCGTCGCCACTCGAACCTTGCTCAATGCGTTACTCACACCCGCAAATCAAACCATATTGCTTAATAATGGCATCCAACCTGCCAATCGGCTCCTGTCATTAACCGAATACCCCGTAGCCCTCGCGATTCGCAACGCCAGTGCCGATGCAGTTGCCCCACCACCAGCGTTGACACGGTATGATGTCTATGCGGCACTCAGTACGATGCTCAACCAAGTCGTGTTTGGCACACAAACCCCTGCCGATGCCGTTACCGCTACCGATAGCCAACTGCATATATTACTCAAAGGAAAATCGACACCATGACACAGTCTCTCGAATCCTACATCCGCAACATCCCCGACTTCCCCATCCCTGGCATTCAATTCAAGGATATCACCACGCTATTACGTGATGGTGGTGCACTGCACCGTGCCATCGATATCTTTGTGGAGCGCTATCGCGATCAAAAGATCGATGCGATTGTGGCCATTGAATCACGCGGATTTATTTTTGGGGCACCACTCGCCTATGCCTTGGGGATTGGGCTCGTCCCAGTGCGCAAAGCAGGCAAATTACCTGCAGACACCCACCGCCTCGAATATGCCCTCGAATACGGCACTGCCACACTCGAAATCCACAAAGATGCCTTCCCCACTGGTGCTCGTGTCATCGTCATCGATGATTTGTTGGCCACGGGGGGCACGATTGCGGCAGCCTGTCAGTTGGTTGCCCAAGCAGGTGGCCAAGTGGTCGAAGCGGCCTTTTTGATTGAATTAGCCGGTCTGGCTGGCCGTGAACGCTTAGGCAATCACCCTATTTACGCCCAAATTACCTATTGATTTAGGTGTAAAAACAAACCACCCGTTAGGCACATGCCTTGCGGGTGGTTTGTTTTGCGCTAGGCACAATCAGCGCACTATAAACTCGACTTTGGTGTGCGTGAGGGTGCTGTTACCGAGGGTGTCACCGGCCCGCATCCAAAGGGTATAGCGTCCGGTAGGAGCATCGGCACGCACGGTCACTTTTTGTTCGTAGAGGCCGTCTTGGGCCGTGCCCGACACAAGTATTGCGCCAGTGTCGTAGCTCACATACCCCCGTCCCGTATTATCCGCAAAGTTGTAATCGCCGTAGGCCACCCAGGCAATCATGCCACCGACGGCAGTTTCGTCTTGGGCGCGCCAGCGAATCACCGCCTGGGCGCCACGATTGGTGTCGGTTGCACGCAAATCAGCAATCACGGGAGCCGCAGTATCGGTGGCGCCATTGACCACGCGAAATGAAATTTGGTGGGCTTCGCTACTGTTGCCTAAATAATCTTGGGCACCAATATAGACGTCATAGCGTTGGCTGACGGCATTTGCTGGGATGGCACAACTCACGCGGTAGGTGCCAGCAAATTCATCGCCGCTGATGCGATCGCCCACGATACCAAACCCACACCAATTCGATATCCAGCCACTTGGTCCGGCGAATTTCACATGGGTACTGGCCACACCAGATTCATCCGTTGCGTCCCAATTGAGCGTCAACGTGGTGCCGGCAACCACTTCCATTTCGGGGATAGCGACAATACCGATTTGCGGGGCAGTCTTGTCGACAGTGCGATTCGTGACCAAAAATGATCCAATCATTGCGACACTGCGATTACCAAAATAATCTTCGGCACTGAGCGTCACGTTATATCGTTGTGGGGTTACCGTTGTGGGTATCACACAATTGACGGCATATGTGCCAGAAAATTCATCACCACTCACGCGATTGTCGGGTAATGGCGTACACCAATCAGCCCGCTGGCCATTGGCACCAACAATTTCTGCCGTAGTGCTTACCACACCTGATGAATCGCTGGCATTCCATGTAAATCTCAATGTATTGCCCGCCACTACGGGAATTTGTGGCCAATCAATCAGACTTAATTGTGGTGCGATTTGATCAATTGGACATGACCCTACAACCCCGTCAACACCATCAATGACGCAGTGATTTTCACCCGTTCCCCCATTCAGCTGGTCTCGTCCAATGCCCCCAACAAGGGCATCATTGCCAACACCACCAATCAGCGTATCAGTACCATCTTCACCAAGCAACAGGTCATTACCGACGCCGCCATCGATGATGTCGTTCCCTGCACCACCCATAATAATATCGTTGCCACCCATGCCCATAATCGTATCGTTGCCACCAAATCCACAGATGACATCGTTGCGGGGCGTTCCGCGCAATACGTCATTCCGATTGGTGCCTTTGATGGTGCATTTGGGGGTGTTGGGGGCGGCTGCTACCATCGCAACAGGAAACACCAACCCGCTACACACACAGAGACTCAATATTACTATTGTCTTAAAAAAACGCATTTTTTCTCCTTATTGCAGATTATAAATACGACACAATTTATTTACCGTAATAATCATATCAAATCACCATACCGAAATAAATATTTTTTTGATGAGCAAGCAATTAACGTCAATATCGTAGAGACGCAGCCTGCTGCGTCTCTACGAGCGCATCCGCCCAACCACCACGATATATCCCACCGCCAAAATCACCGCAAAGCCAAACCATTGGATAGAATAGCTCAAATTCGATCCCATGCCCATATCAGTGGTAGTGATGGGAAGCGGTTGATTAGCGACTTGGGCACTCCCGTCTGGCTGCACATCAATAAACCCAGGCGCAAGCGGGAGCGGCATCTGGGATTGAATAGCCGGAATAGTAATCAAAAACCACTTATCGCGCCAGCCGTTCACGAGTGGTGCTTCAGCGACAGTCGTACTCGGTGCTTGCGATTCACGCCACACCCCAATCACCGTTTGTAAGCCAGCTGGCGGTGCAAATTGCGTTGACCAAGTGGCATTGACTGATTCATACGGCACCCAACCACGGTTTACCAACACCACGGCACCGTCATCACTCTGGAGCGGCGTCAAAATCTGAAAGCCGGTACGCCCCGCATACGACCGATTGCGCCAGAGGATTTGGTGGGCAGCGTCATATTGCCCGACCGCACTGACCCCACGAAAATCCCGGTCGGTAGCGGGTAGCACTACGAGTTGTGCCAACGGCAGGGCCGTCATCTGCATGCGATTGCTAATTAATTGATTATGGGTCATCCGTTGCAAGTGACGATCAAGTTGCCATACGCCTAACCGCCCAAGCACAATTACCCCAATGACGACGGCGATTGTAAGATAGCGGCGGCGTCCCTGCCAAAAAAGTTGCATATATCGCATGTTGCCAATCCTTTTGGAGCATATCAATACCAGATATTATCAGTGCCCGCATTATTATTACAGATTTTGATGAGTATCTGTTAATGAATTCACTCCATATCAGGTTTGACATTGGCATGTCAACCTGATATACTGCCAATCGTTGTTGTGCCGATATAGCTCAGCGGTTAGAGCGAACGACTCATAATCGTTAGGTCGGTGGTTCGATTCCACCTATCGGCACCAATCAGTGTAATCCCCCCAAACATTCAGTTGTTTGGGGGGATTTTGCATTGTATCTATCCGCGCAAATGATTGTGCGCAACGAGCGATTGTAATGTAGATTATTCACGACGCGCCGTCAGTTTTTTCTCAAAAAAATCACCCCTCATCACGCCAACGTAACTGCATCAACGGGCGTTCAATCAGGAGGTGCCAGCGGTACGCCAGCCACAATGACCCCAACAAATACACGAGGGTAATCAATCCATCGCGCCACCACGACGCACCTTGATCGCCCCACAATCCTTCAACGGTCAAGCGCCATGGTGTATGGAGCAAGTAGAGCGGGTACGAAATCAAGGCCAACCATTGGATGGCACGCGTCACCTGTGGCCACCGCGGCCATTCGAGGCGGGCGAGCAACGGCAACCAACACGCCACCGTCAGGGTGGTGAGTGGCAACAATACGACCCGTGGCCAGGTCGGGGTATCGAGCTGGGTATAAGTCGTCGCAAACAACGCAATGACGGCCATACTCCCCATCACCGCCCCCCACGGGAGCCACCACACGGCGCGGGGACGAGATTGCCACCACCACACCATCGCAACCCCCATGGCGATGGCATCGAGCCGCAATGGGACCAATTGACGCACGCCTGCTTCCCACAATTCCCCATCGATTAGGGCTAGCCCGCTCCGGATGAACAACGGCACCGTCAACAGCACAAGCAAAATAATCCGCAATGCCGTGGCAGGTCGCCACCAGATTGCGAGGCTACTTAGGGCAACCGCGGTAGTGAGATAAAACCATTCTTCGATGGAGAGGCTCCAGGCCACAAACAAAAAGGGGGGATGGGACTGCCAGATGTTTTGGCTAAAGACGAGGTATGGTACAAAGTCACCCAGCGTCGCGCCCCCCCAACCCACCACCCCCACCAGCCCCAAGACAATCCAATAGGTGGGTAATGTACGCACCCAGCGACGATGCAAAAACAGCACCAACGCAGTCGGTGATTGCCAGGTATCGAGGTGGCGGATCAATAATCCGCCGATGAGCCAGCCACTCAACACAAAAAAACATTCCACGCCGATATAGGCAAACCAATAGGGTAGCCACGCCAGCACCGGTGGATAATAGGTGTAGAGCGCCGAGGCATGCCCGATTAGTACGCTCAGAATCGCAAAGGCGCGGATGACATCGAGCCCGACGCGGCGGGGAGCCACTGCCACGATGCGGTAGGCGTACGTGCCACACAACCACGCATCCAGCACGGTAAAAATACTATAGACGGCGAGACACAATGCCTCGCCCCGATTCGTGACCTGTGTCATTCGCCGCCCGCGCCACACCATCAGCCCAGTAAGCACTGCGATTGTTGCGCCCAGCCAGCTCGTGAGTGCGATGGCCACCCACAATGCGCCAAACAGCCACCAGCGCACCGGACGGAGCCCACGCCACCACAGGCGCCGCATCGTCATTGCGCTGATGGTTAGTGCAAGTGCCACAGTTTGCCACAACGGTTGCCAGATATCGCTACCACGCCACCACAAACCCGCCACCATCATGCTGGCGATACCGAGTGCCATAGGTAACCAGTAGCGCCGTTGGCGAGTGAGTAATGGGGGAATTGCCCAGCTCCCACTCACGACGAACAAGGCATCATGCACGGCAGTCGCAGCGTCACCGCGACGAAACAGCACAACTCCGCCAATAACCAGCAGTGTCGTTAAGATGCTCCACCCCGCCGGAATACGAATCCAGCGCCCCAGCGCCGCCACCATCACGACCAACAGCAGGCTTTGCAGAAGCGCTACTACATCAAATCCATGCCACCCCAGAGGAAGCATACGCACATCATCGACAGCAATCCCTATCATGCGTTGGGATTGAGTGGTGGGGTAGGCGACGGTAATCGTGATTGCAAGCGCGTGTGGCGGCCATTGCCACGGCACGTGGACGACGCTGGGCAGGCGATATCGCAAAAATCCACCGTGGAATTGGAGCGTTTGGGGAGGATTGTCTGCTACTGTAATAGTCGCCAGCGTACCCGCAGGTGCCGTAGCTTGAATATCAAAGTAGTAATCACCAGCACCCACCCCAGCCAGGGTAAGATATGCCTGGGGCTGACTCCAGCGAAAGGTGGTACCAGCACCGACTTCAGGGGCATAAAACCCGTGCACGACGGCATCATCCCAGCGCCCAATATCAGCACGATAGGCGGATGGAGCGCTCCATATCGCGATAAGCACCATCATGACCGCAATCAAAAAAAGCGCACGGAAGCGCAATACGTTACGGTTAGGCACGATTATTGCTCTGGATTTCTTGGGTGGTACCGCTGGGTAATTGTAACGGCGGCGGGGCATTCAAGAGGGGGCGCACATTGGCCGTCAAAATTTCGACATAACCAGAACCAGCCACCAAACGCACCGGCGTACCCGTCGACAGCGCATCATAGGCCCCCCGTACGGCCGAAATCGCCGGGATACCAAGGGTGCGCAACATACTCGCACCATGCGATAATTCGCCGCCATGTTCGAGGATGACACCCGCACATTGCTGAGCAACTTCGATCCACTGCGCATCAAATACGCGTGTCACCAAAATAGTGCGTTGCGCATCAAGGCTCGCAGGCATAAAAGGGGAAGGGTGCGCCAAACGCCACGTCACACCTTCGATAGTACCATCGTTGATACTGCGGCCTTCGAGCAATGCCCGCAGGTTGCCATTATCGGCGCGCCAGCGTTCACTATCGTCATAGCGCATCACTACCGCCGGCACTTGGAGGTGGGCTTGGTATTGGATTTGGGCGATACGCGCCTCATACATGGCGTCGGGCATTTGCCAGCCGGCAAAGATACGTACAATTTCGGCGGGACTAAGATTCCAAATCATATCGGCACGCCGTAAATAGCCACGTGAGACCGCATGCGCCGCTTGTTGGAACAACACACGCCGACAACGGTCGTAGAGGCGCATTAAATCAGAGCGAATCGCATCACGTTTGGTTAACGCCCAACGGAGCACCAACCAGACCGGCCAGGCCAAAATACTCGCCACTGTATGCCGATTCGCCGTAATCATGGTGGTCCCTTGGAGCACAATTTGTATGACGGCACTCGATTGCTCGCGATAGCGTGGGGTGGCAATGTCTGATTCAGTGGTACCACGGTGGCCATAACGCGCTAATATTTCTTCCCACATGCCGGCAAATACCGCGTCGCTCGGCATCGTTTGTTGGCGCAAGAGTTCAGTGATATCGGGGTGAGTGGCAAGATAGGCGCGTACGGGAGCCAAATCAGCGATGATGGCACGATTAAGCGATAGATACCGGCTACTCCACTGGGCATAGACCCGCCGCCGGCGCATCCACGATTCAAGGGGGCCAATAATCCGCGCCAAGGCTATATCTGCGTGATAGTGCAACACAATTGCTTCGTGCAAAATCATCATAATAATGTCGATTTCACCATTGAAACGTTGCACCCGTTTGTAGAGGGCCTTGAGTTGTTGCAACACGCGACCGGGGCGCCGGAGCGAATCCCATGCCAACAATACCATCCGCCACCATTGTGTGCGTACCCGGAATCGGTCATAGGGAATCGCCACGAGTACCGCGTCATTGAGGTCGGCAGCCATATTGCCAGGTAATCCCCATGTACGGAAGACATCGGCAATCATGCCGTAATTAAACCGCGGTCGGCCAGCAAATATTTCGACAAATTGACGCTGTTGCGGGATATGGTGATCAAAACGGCGGAAGTAGGCAAACAAATCATTACTTGCCCCACGATAGAGTTGCGCCATAAAATACGACGGCAAATCAGGCATCGCTTCGCGGATTTCGCCGCTCCCAAAGCGTTCATTGCGGCGCGGCGAATGAACGAGCGGGTGTAATTGAATCAACCAACAGGTCGTGCCATCATCTGCCCATTCCACTTCCCAAGGCTGATCACCAAACACGTGGCGAATTTGTCGCAACAGGTGTTGTAAGCGTTGGGCAAATGGCAACGACGCCGTCGGCACTTCGCCGTGGAAAATGCGCGCGAGGGTCAATGTCATCCCCGATATCTGGCCACGCACGAGTTGTTCGCCAGAGCTGGCAGTAAAATTCACCAAATCATCGGCATAGGCTGATTCACTAACGGCAATCCCCGCATGTTGGACATCAATCATGGTGGTCAACAACACATCTCGCCGCGTAATTGCACTATTTCGGTTCGCCGTAGCCCACACCGCACAAATCGCCGTGGCTAAGCCTTGTGGGTCACGACGATCAATTCGTAATTTACTTTTGATTACCCCATCAAATACAGGTTCAGCACTTTGTTCACTAAAAAACAATGCCCGCACCGCTACCCGCGCACCGAGCGGCGACAAGGCGTGAAAAATACCAAGCGCCTGGATGAATTCATTGGCATCACGTGGAGTCAAGGCATCAGTACGGCCCGCTAACAAATCGTGGCTCCGCGCATAGCGCCAGGCATCATCAAGCAATACGATGCTCGGCGGCACAGCAATCCCTTGCCGTGCGGCCCGATCGAGCAGTATTCCTTTGCGAGCAACCCCTTGCTTGGCGATTTTGCCAGTACCAACTGCACACAAAAACGACGAAGATGCCATGCCACAACCCATCACACACTACGTCACGACGACTTTTATTACAATAATATAATATACGGTATGATGACGAGCGTATTCAGGATTAGATTACAAAATGCTTTGGATTGGCTTATTCATGGCGT
>CANFUF010000006.1 GCA_947450095.1 Roseiflexaceae bacterium | reverse complement strand
CCAGTACCCCAACCAATACCAGTACCCCAACCAATACCAGTACCCCAACCAAAACTAACACCCCAACCAAAACTAATACCCCTACCATGACTAATACCCAGACCGCCACCAGTACCCTCACCAAAACCAATACCAAGACTGCCACCGGTACCAAGACCAATACCCCAACCAAAACTAATACCCGGACCGCCACCAATACCCCAACCAAAACTAATACCCGGACCGCCACCATTACCCCAAC
The DNA here is from genome assembly GCA_947450095.1 of Roseiflexaceae bacterium. Lineage (GTDB taxonomy): Bacteria > Chloroflexota > Chloroflexia > Chloroflexales > Roseiflexaceae > UBA965. Next base: position 67,366 of record CANFUF010000006.1, on the reverse strand, counting down.
CACGACCAGTACCCCAACCACGACCAATACCAAAACACCAACCAGCACTAAGACCTATACCAAAACTGCCACGAGTACGAAGACGGCCACGAGCACCAAAACTGCTACCCGCACCCCATAACGCAAATCGCTTCCCTGAAACTATATAAACAGTTTCAGGGAGGCGTATTTATTGAGACATGCTACGCGTACGCCAGCCGCAGACCAGGACGCGGCCATTGCATGGTCACCAGCGCCCCTGACCCACCCAAGGTCACATAGGCAGTACGCAAATCGGCGCCACCAAAGCAAATATTGGTGGTACCTGAATTGCCCGTCTGATAAAAATCAAGTAATTCCCCGGCCGGTGACACCACTCCAATCGCCCCGCCCCCCAGCACCGCCGCACAGATATTGCCGTCGCCATCAATGGCGAGGGAATCGAGTGCGTTGCCCTCGGCAAATTGATAATGGAGTTGGGCCGGGGCGGCTAGCATTCCAGGGGCAGCCAGTGGGGCGCGCATAATCCGCCCGCGGGGGGTTTCGTTCCAATACAACGTCTTGCCATCAGGCGCCAAGCCCACGCCATTGGGCGAATCGGCCAAGCTAACCTGGCGAATGGACGAACCGTCGGCCAAGGCATAATAGACCGCGGTGACTGCCGGACTTTCGCCGTTAATGTACCCCAAATCACTGAAATAAAAGCCCCCATGCTGGTCAAACACCAAATCATTTGGCGCCGAGAGCGCCAATCCATCACACGCGGTATAGATGGTCTGTAATTCCCGCGTGGCCAAATCAAATGCCTGGATTGAGCCACCGCAGTAGCGCGCTGGGGCGGAATACCACAAATCCCAGTTGCCGTCACGCCAGACGCCATCAAAGGCGGCGCCATTGTTGCAGATATAGATGCGCCCATCTGGGCCGATGGCTGCGCCGTTGGGACCACCAGGGATGGTGACGAGGCGTTCGATCTGGCCGTCGGCATGCACTTTGGTGAGGTACGGACCAAACATTTCCACCAGAATCACACTGCCGTCTGGCATGGCAATCGGCCCTTCGGGGAAGGCCAACCCGCTGGTTATTTCGCGAAATAACGACATATTGAAACCCTTTCTGCAGAGATATTGCATTATAGCATCGCAACAAATTATGAAGACCCCTATCGACATCGGGGAGATGTTAATAGGAGTCTTCATTGCTTCAGCACGTCAGCGACCATGTATTCTTTATTGAAATTTCGATAAGTTAAAAATACAAGAATGAATATTGTTAAATCAAATTACTTTGCACTGATCGCAATATTCCAATCCCCAACACTTTTTATTTCTAATGCCAATGTACCTTCAGGAATAATAACTTTTCCATCATACACATCAGTAGAGTTCACAAGCACATCATAACCAGATTGCCCATAACTAAATACACCAAAATACCTACTCGATTTATTCCCAGTTACCTGAGCAATATCTGCTTTAGCACCACGAACCATTACTACATCATCGCCCGTACCAGACAATTGACCAGGCACAGTCAACACATGCATCGCAGTGAGTGGCAAAATTGTAATTTTCCATGCACATGTGGCTTTGATTTCCAACCGTGTAGTCTTTTTTTCGCCAAAATCAAGTGGACGGACGCCATTGTATACTTCAGTCGTATTTACTACTAAATCAACTTGTTGCCCATCACTATCCAAGCTTGTCACCCCAAAATAGCCACTGCATTTATTGCCACTGATTTGGTACAACGCAGCCCCAAATGGATTATTGAGATCTTCGATCGAATCCCCTTTCCCCTGGAGAACTACGGGTTCAGGTGCTAAGGTAGGAATCGCCGTGGCGGGAATTTCCGTAGGAATTTCAGTAGCGGGGACAACAGTGGGAATTGCCGTGGCAGGGATAGCCGTAGGAACTTCAGTAGCGAGAACAGTCGTGGGAATTGCCGTGGCGGGGACTGCTGTAGCGGAGACAACGGTAGAAATCGCCGTGGTCTCAACAATTTGTGTAGCATTCAAGGCTGACGTTGACGTCGTTTTAGGAGCAAATGCCCCTATAAGCAAACTCAACACGCAACAACTTGCTACGCCAATTCCAGCAAACATCAACCAGCGACGCCAGCCACCTTTTGTGGTTGTGAGGGGTGGATTAGAATCTTGCATGTTCTTTGACTTTCTTTAACGTAAAAACGTAAAACTGTTTTTATCATAGCACATTTTTTATTATGACGTTAGACTGTTTTTATATCACCGTGCATTAATCCTTCTTACCCGTTGTACTTGAAACAAACAAGTCATATTTTCATGCTGCCTCCCAAAAAGCCTGCTGCCTTTCTACTTCATGATTCAAACTTCCTACTTCGTTAGCCGATGAATGCATTCTTTGGGCGATGCCATTTATTTCACGCGGAGGCACGGAGACGCGGAGAGCGATGAGCAGCGAATGAATTCGCCGGCATGATTCGCCCCTACGTGCGCCGATGGATGCCTATCTCTGCTGCCTCGCATCGTACAGACGCAGCCTGCTGCGGCTGTACGATACGCTATAATACTCACATCATCATCAAAGGAGATACCCGATGACAATACTTGCCTACCCCGCTCCACTTGTCAGCAACGGCTTTACCATCACCAATGACCCGGCCCGCATGGGGCGATTGACGCCCTCAAATCCCCACGCCCCCATCAATGAACTCCGCGACCAATTCGCTGCCCAAGGCTATTTATGGCTCAAGGGCATCCTCGATCGCAACGCAGTGCTGGCCTTCCGCAAGCGCTTTTTTGCGGCCTACCAAGTCGCTGGTCTGCTCAAACCAGATACCGACCCGGCTGCCGGCATTTATAGTGGTGCCAGTGAAGACCACGCCCAAATCGCCAAAATCACCCACGAAGTGGTGCGCTGGGCAGCCTATGAATCGTTTTGTTTGCAAGCACCGATTTATGAGTTCTATACGGCCCTGTTTGGTGGCGAACCCTACCTGCACAAACGCAAACTCATCCGTTACGTCAAGCCACACGATGCCAATTCCACCGGCGCCCACTATGATTTGACCTATTTGCGGGCAGGTACTGATACGGTGGCCACGAGCTGGATTCCCATCGGCGACGTCCCCGTCAAAATGGGTGGACTGGTCTACCTCGAAGGTTCTGACACCTGGGGCCGCCGCATGGAAGCCGAATTCCGCGCCAAAAACGAGGGCATGAGCCGCGAAGATCAAATCAGCGCCTACAACAAAAACATGTCGTCGAGTGGCTGGCTCACCAAAGATTTACCCGAGCTGGCCAATCGCCTCGATAGCCGCTGGCTGGTGGCCGACTACGAAGCGGGTGACATGGTGGTGCATAGTGCCTACATGATCCACGCGGCCACCACCAACGAAGCCGATGATGGCACCATGCGCTTGTCCACCGATATTCGCTTCCAACGCGTCCGTGACGAAGTCGATGTGCGTTGGAACAACCACTGGTCGATGGACGACATGCTATGACATTGCCCAACAACGATCAGATTCCGTTGTTGGAGTTTGACTCCAATCCGCGCGCCTTTATCAATGCGGCCGACCATAGTCGCCCACTCGATATCCCCAGCGCGGTGGTGCTCTGTTTTTTCCATGATGTGATTGAACAATTGGTCAAAGACGGCGCCCTGCGTGAAGTCTATGCCTTGCGTAGCGAAATGGGTGCTCATCCCCTGTACGTCTTTACCATGCCCCACGGCGGTCAAATCTGCCTGATGCACCCCAGTGTGGGTGGGCCCATCGGCAGTGCTTTGATCGAAGAACTCATCGGCCATGGCATTCGCCAAATCGTCGCCATCGGTGGGGCCGGATCGCTGCAACAACAACTCACCGTGGGGCATGTGGTGGTACCCACCATGGCGCTCCGCGATGAAGGGACGTCGTACCATTATGTCGCCCCCAGTCGTTGGATAGCCGCCCAGCCCGCCGTCACCCAAGTCATCCGGGATGTGCTCACCGAGCAACAGATTCCCTTTGTCGAGGGGTCAACCTGGACCACCGATGCGTTTTACCGTGAAACAGTGGCCAAAGTCGAACGCCGCCGCAACGAAGGCTGCTTGACCGTCGAAATGGAAAACGCCTCATTTCTGGCCGTCGCCCAGCTCCGCAACGTGCAATTCGGCCAGATTTTGTATAGCGGCGATGATCTCAGTAGCGAAGTCTGGGATAGTCGCGGTTGGCATACCCACGCCAGCTTGCGCCATCACTTAACCATGGTCGCCACCGAAGTCGCCTGGCGCCTGCAACCATAACCACGCCCCCCATTACCCCACTGTTGGTGCCATACCTGCGGTGGGGGAGTTTTTTTACTCAAATAACGGCACACAACACGACGATTTCTAATATTCCTCAAATAACCAAAAAAATCATGCGTGCTATACTACTGATAAGTCATCCCCCCAAAAAATCTGATGACGACGAGGTATTAACTATGAGACTTGAACGATTTACCGAAAAAGCCCAAGAAGCCTTCCACGAAGCCCAAACCATAATGGGCGGTTTGCACCATACCCAGCTCGACGTGGAACATATTTTTCTCGCCCTCCTACGCCAACGTGACGGGTTGACCGGCAAAGCCTTGACCAAATTGGGCGTCGATGTCGAGCTCGTGTCACAACGGGTCGAATACGAACTCGAGAAATCCCCCAAGGTATATGGCCAAAACATTTATGGCAACCAGGTCTATATCACGCCACGCACGCAACGCTTGGTCAAGCGCGCCGAAGATGAAGCCCAACGCCTCAATGACCAATTTACGGGCATCGAGCACATTTTGATTGCTATCCTCAATGAGCGTGATGGCGCATCCCAACGCATTTTGAGTAGCTTCAATATTACCCAAGAGCGCTTGTACCAAGCACTCATGGAAATCCGTGGCACCCAGCGCTCTGACACCCCCAATGCCGACAGCAAATACGAAGTATTGTCGAAATACAGCGTCGATTTAACCAAATTAGCCAGCGAAGGCAAACTTGATCCGGTGATTGGTCGCGAAACCGAAATCACCCGTGTCATCCGCATCCTCAGTCGGCGTAACAAAAACAATCCGGTGCTGGTCGGTGAAACGGGCGTCGGCAAAACTGCCATCGCCGAAGGGCTGGCACAACGCATCCACGAAAACGACGTGCCCCAACCCCTGATTGGCAAGCAGGTTTTGTCACTCGATTTGGGGGCGATGGTGGCCGGCTCCAAGTTCCGCGGTGAATTCGAAGAGCGCCTCAAAGGGGTGATGGACGAAATCCGCGCCGCCCAAGGCAAAATCATTCTGTTCATCGATGAATTGCACACCGTGGTGGGGGCAGGCGCCGCCCAAGGCTCAATCGATGCCTCGAACATGCTCAAGCCGTCACTGGCCCGGGGCGAGTTGCAAGTCATTGGTGCCACTACCCTCGATGAATACCGCAAGCACATCGAAAAAGACCCCGCCCTCGAGCGCCGTTTTAGTCCAGTATTTGTGGAAGAGCCCGACGTACCCACCACTATCGCCATGTTGCGGGGCTTGCGCCACCGCTACGAAGAGCATCACAAATTGGCGATTAGTGACGATGCCATCGATGCCGCCGTGCGCTTGTCGAGTCGCTTTATCACTGACCGGTTTTTGCCCGACAAAGCCATCGATTTGCTCGACGAAGCCTCGGCCAAATTGCGTATCGACATGTATTCGATGCCCAAAGAATTGCGCACCCAAGAGCAAAAGCTCCAAGAATTACGTGTGGCCGAAGAAGATGCCAGCCAGAAACGCGATTATGAGCGGGCCGTGGTAATTCGCGCCGAATTCCTCAAACTCGAACAATCGTTCACTACCGAACGCGACGCCTGGCGCAAAACAGCCAACCTCGACGAGATTGTCGATGCCGAAGATATTGCCCAAATTGTCTCATCGTGGACGGGTGTGCCAGTCATGCGCATGCTCGAACGCGAGCGTGAGAAGTTGGTCCACATGGAGGAGCGTTTGCAAAAACGGGTCATCGGCCAACGTGAAGCGATTGTGGCGGTGTCTGACGCCATCCGCCGCGCCCGCAGTGGCATGGCCGATCCCCGCCGGCCGATTGGCAGCTTCGTATTCGTAGGACCCACGGGTGTCGGCAAAACCGAATTGGCCAAGGCGCTGGCAGAATTCATGTTTGACAGCGAAGACGCCATGATCCGCATCGATATGTCGGAATTCCAAGAGCGCCACACCGTGTCACGTTTGTTGGGTGCCCCTCCGGGATATGTGGGCTACGACGATGCCGGTCAATTGACTGAGCGCATCCGCCGCCGCCCCTACCAAGTAGTGCTGTTCGACGAAATCGAAAAAGCCCACCCCGATGTGTTTAACACGTTGTTGCAGTTGCTCGACGACGGACGCTTGACCGATGGTCAAGGCCGGACGGTTGATTTCAGCAATACCATCGTGATTATGACATCCAACATTGGCACCGAGCACGTCAAACAACAAGGGATTGGCTTGGTCAAGGCGATCGACAAACACGATCAAGCAGCAGCACAGGTACGGGTGATGGAAGCAATGAAACAAGCCTTCCGGCCCGAGTTCCTCAACCGCATCGATGATGTCATCGTCTTCCACCCGTTGACCGAAGTCGAGTTAATCCAAATCGTCGATATCATCGCCGCCGATGTGCAGAAGCGCCTGCTCGAACAAGGGATTACCTTGACGCTCGACCAAGGAGCCAAATCGTGGCTGGTAGCCACTGGCTTCAACCCAGCCTATGGCGCCCGGCCGTTACGCCGCACCGTACAACGGAGCATCGAGACCCCCATGGCGCGCGAAATCCTCAATGGCGCATTCGCCAGTGGCGACTTTGTCATCGGCGAGGTCCACGAAGACGGCAAACAATTGCGCTTTAGCAAAGCCGAGCGCCTCGAAGTGCCACAGACCCAACCAACCGCCCAAGTCTAACAGACCGCACAACACCCCCCCGTCGCAAAAACTGCGACGGGGGGTGTTTTTACACAACGTGAATTTTATAATTCCAAGGCCACAGCACGTTCGATATGCGATTCAGCCATCAGTTGCGCCACCACACTATCGGGAATGTGATCGTCGCAGGTCAGCACCATCAGCGATTGCTCGCGCGGGGCGAGACGCCCCACTTGCATGCTGGAAATGTTGACGTCGACGGTGCCCAGCAACGTTCCCACCCGACCTACCATACCCGGTCGGTCACGATGATAGGTAAACAACAGCGAACCGGCGGGCTCGAAGGTGACCCAGTAGCCGTCGAGTTCGACCACGTAGGGGCGATCACGCAACACCGTACCGCTAAAGACGTGCACGCCGCTGGCAGTATGAGCTTGGAGTTCGAGCATACCGGCGTAGTTTTCGACTTCGGGCACGGTGCGTTCCCCAAAGCGCACACCCCGTTCTTTGGCGATGATGGGGGCATTGACGGCAGTGATGCGTTGTTCGCTAACGCCAGTCAACAACCCTTGGAGCAAGGCTACCCGCAGGGGGGCGGTGTTGGTGTTGGCAAGTTCGCCGGCATAGACGAATTCGTAGCGTTGGATGGGCTCATCGGCCAGACCCAAGCACAATTTGCCGAGGCTACGAGCCAAGGTGGCATATGGGGTGAGGAAATTGACTTCTTCGGGGGCAATATAGGGCGAATTGACCGCATAGCGGGGTGATTCGCCTTTGAGGGCATCAAGCACGCCATCGGCCACATCGACGCCCGTCGAGGCTTGGGCTTCGACCGTCGAAGCACCCAAATGGGGGATGGTAATCACTTTGGGGTTATCGAGGAGCGGAGAATTGACCGGCGGTTCTTGTTCATAGGCGTCGAGGGCTGCGCCGCCGAGTCGGTTGTTGGCCAAGGCATCAGCCAAGGCAGCTTCGTCAATCACGCCACCCCGGGCGGCGTTGATGAGATAGGCCGTGGGTTTCATCATGGCGAGGCGGGAGGCGTTGAGCAAGTGGCGGGTGGCATCGATTAACGGCACATGTAACGACACGAAATCACTGCGTTGCAAGACTTCGTCGAGGGCACACAACGTGACCCCTAGTTGCAAGGCACGTTCGGTCGAGACCACTGGGTCATAGGCGATGACATCCATTTCGAGAGCTCGGGCCCGGCGTGACACTTCGGCACCGATACGGCCAAATCCGACTAGGCCGAGGGTTTTGCCACGCACTTCGTGCCCCATGAACTTGGCACGGCTCCAGCCCCCTTGGGCGACATGTTGGTGCGCCTGAGGGATGTGGCGGGCCAACGCCAAAATCAAGCCAATGGCCAGTTCGGCCACAGCGACGCTATTTGAGGCGGGGGCGTTAACGACGACGATGCCGAGTCGGGTGGCGCTTTCGACATCAATGTTGTCGACACCCGTACCAGCGCGACCGACCACCCGCAGTTTGGTACCGAGCGCCAGCAATTCGGCATCGACCTTGGTGGCGCTCCGCACTATAAGCGCATCATAATCAGCAATTATTGCCAATAATTCGGGACGTTTTATGGTGGGGTTGACATCTATTTGGGCCGAATTCACCAACCGCGCCAAACCTTCTTCGGCAATCGGTTCTGCAACCAAAATACGAAACATAGCGTGACTCCCAATTAAAAAAGCGGAACCGTACGGTTCCGCCTCATTGCGAACTAGGGGTATTGTATCACCAACATTCGAGGATGGAGAGAGGATTAATGTTGACGTCGTGTTGGTAGACTTCGTAGTGGAGATGCGGTCCACTGGCGTAGCCCGTATCACCAACCCAACCGATAATCATCCCCGTTTCGACTTGTTGGCCACTAACAATATTGAGCTTACTGAGGTGGGCGTAAGCGGTAGCCCAGCCATTGATTTCATCGGTGATACGCACATAATTACCTGCCAACCAGTTGTTGGGGACAACCCGGGCAATCCCAGAATGCAAGGCCACAATCGGGGCACCGAGGGTGTCGCTGGGATCAGCATTGCCATCACCATTGGAGTCAACGGCCAAATCGACCGCTCCCCAAATCGAAGCAGGGGCATGGGTACCAACCGCATAGCCTTGCGTCATGATGACTTTACCTTTTAATGGGCGTATCGGACAACCAAATGGCGCCCCTGGCAAGCCCCGTTTCGATGCAATAGCGGCTAACGGGTGACTCGCTGGTGCATCGGCGGGGAACTGAGCGGCAGTTGCGGAATCAGCGGCGATGATTTTTTGTGAAACTGCCGGACTCAACGCTAATTGCACCAAATGTTGGCGAAGCTGATTGCTGGCCCCATCGGGAGAATCCGCCAACTGGGCAATCACGTGTGTTTCGGCGAGCACGCGGGTGGCCGGCATACTCATCACCAACATCGACCCACCCAGCATGACTACTGCCGAGGCAATAATAAAAATCGTCCCCAGCCCCAGTATCCACAAATACGGCGTTGCCTTGTTGGCGTTGGGCAAACGGATAAGTTGCTTAACCGTTACTTCATAGAGTTTACTGAGTTGCACTAATTGGTTAGCGTCGAGCGGGCGTAAGCCGTGCTCGGCCGCAGCGATATCACGCACCGGAATACCGGTGCGTGTTGCCACATCGACCATCGATAAGCCACTTTTTTGGCGTAATTGTTGTAACGTGTTTTCCATCGTTCACTCCATTTGCATCACTGTACCACAGCATGGATGAATTGACGAGTGGCCAAGATTACGGCACGATGAGACATTTCCGCAAACCATTATTGATAGCATCAATCCCGTTTTGCAGGGGAATATCCCGTAGCAACACCATCGGTAACACCGCCTCGTAGGCATCCCAGCGACATATCGTGACATCATCATAAAATTGCGGTGTCATGCTATCGATTTGGGGCGCCAATACGGCAAATAGGGCATCATCGGACAATGCTCCACTACTCGCCACCCCCCGATTGAGGGGCACCCACCGCATGGTGCGCACCAACTCCGTCTGGGCGGGCACGGCTTGGAGTGCCTGGATGAGTTGGATGACTTGGGCTTGACGCTCGCTAGGAATCGCTTGCGGGATAATCGCATACACCACATCAACGGGGGGAAGGAGCCGTTGACCAGTGGCACTATACAGCGGCGCTGGGGCAAAATGCACGGTTAATTGATCAGGGTGGCGTTCGTAGCGTCGGATAGCCGCATCACCGTCGATGGTAAACGGCACCCGCCAATTCACAAAATCAGTGGTTGCCTCGACATAGGTGGTGGCATCACGCGGACCCAAGGTGCGCAAATCGACCAACGATTGCAAGGCGGTCAAAGCCATTTCGTCAGGCAAAATCGAGCCCGTATCGGTAAGCACCGCACTCGCCCCCAGTTGATTGAGCAACATTTGGAACCAGCGTCCATCGGCCCACGAAAAAGCCATTTTGTAGCGCACACGACCAGTGATGAGGTTGTTGATGCTCATGACGTCAGCAGTGGTGTCAGGGATTGACGCAAGCAAGTCACTATTAGAAATACTTACCAAATAATTGCGAGCAGCCACCGGCATGACCATATATTTGGCATTATTCGCAATAGCGCGGTCATACAAGGCATAATGGTCAACAGCAATCGCTGGCGCATTTGCCGCAACAACCCCAAGTTTGATGAGTTGTTGCAGGTCGTATTCGCTACCAATCCAAACATCAACACGATCAGCAGTAGCGGTCGTACTTGCCAAGGCGTAGGTACCATCAGGCGAGCGGGCATCAACGGTAATCGGCAATTGTTGGAGCGCCGCCGTCTGCGTGAGGACATCAATCAACGGTTGTGGTGAATTGTTGTCGGATTGAATCAGGCGCACCTGCAACGTGGCAGGCAGTGGCGCCACCGTGGCCGTGGCTGGTGGGGCAATAGTGGCAGTCGCAGGAATCGGTGTAGCAGGTATCGTCGCAGTGGGAGGCATGGTCGGCGTAGCCGTCGCTTGCCCCAACGAAAGCCCACCACAACTCGTTAACAAAAAGAACATTACCATCAATCCTGCACCGCGCCGCACATCAGACAACATGATTATTCCTCATTGGTCAAGGCACGCCGCACGAGGGCGGCTATGCGGGGCTGCACGGCGTCACAGGCCAACAACACGGCTCCCACAACGGGATCACACGCCAACAACACGGGTTTGGCGTGTGGTGATATATGCAACAATGCCTGCCGAAACGAATCAAACAACGCCGGCGCCACCCCGCCCGCAATCACCACCGTATGAGGGTGTAACGTCAAATCGAGCTGGCGGGCAACGGCACTAGCATTGTCCGCGAGCAATTGTGCCGCCGTCTGCACAATCGTCACGGCGGCAGCATCACCAGCGACAGCAGCCTCAGTTACCCGTGGCGCAAAGGTCGCCGGGTCACGTACAATCGTGCCCCGCGACAATCCTTCGGCCAGGGTGGGGATGTCAGGCGTCCCGCCCCATTCACACAGTAATGCCGTCAAAAGCGTGGGGGCGCGCCGGCCATAATGGGCTTCGGCCGCCATGCACATGGCGGCAGTGGTTAGGCTCTGGGCGCCAGCGAAATCGGCCCAGTCACTGCCCAACCCAAAGGTGCGGTAGCGCCGGCCATCCACCGCCACCCCCGCCACAGTACTGCCGGTACCAGCAATCACGCCTACCCCAAAGGAGTCATGACTGCCGGCGCGCAACGGCAAAAAGGCATCGTTGACTGTAATCACGGTGGCGCCAGGAGTGAGTGGTGCCACCAACGGCCGTAAGCGGGCTTCGTCCGAAGGCCAATCGAGGCCTGCCAAGCCCCACGCCACTGCGCCCACATCAGCGGGGTGAGCATTGGCGTGGGTGAGCAGATCGTTGATGATGGTGGCATACAATTGGGCGGCAGCGGCGAGGCCGATGCCTTCCCAATTGCCGGCACCCGCCTGGACGCGGGCCAGCACGCGCCCTTGCAGATCGACGGCGAGCGCCATCGTTTTTGTGCCACCCACATCAACACCAATCAGGATCATTTAGTAGCCCTCGTCGAAATTCACAATGTTTTGCAGTTTTTGGCCATGCATGTAGCGTTCGAGGTTGGTGATAAACAGGTCCATCATACGCCCACGGGTTTTGGGGGAAGAATACGAAATGTGCGGGGTAATCCAGACATTCGGGGCATCCCACAATGGGTGATTGGCGGGTAATGGTTCTTCGGGGACGACGTCGAGCCCAGCGCCGGCAATACGATTTTCACGCAGCGCGGCAATCAAGTCTTCGGTATTGATGACTTGGCCACGGGCCACGTTGACGATGTAGGCCGTCGGCTTCATTTTGGCGAAGGCACTGGCATCGACCATACCGCGGGTAATGTCGGTCAAGGGAGCAGCGATGACAATCACGTCGGCGTCGGGCAAAAGTTTTTGCCATTCGTCATCACTCACCACTTCGTCGACGTATTTGGTGGGTTGGGGGCGGCGGCGACTACCGACCACGCGCATGCCAAAGGCTTTGGCGCGCTTGGCGGTTTCTTGGCCGATACTACCCAAGCCGATAATTGCCATGGTTTTGCCGTCGAGCTCTTCGAGTTTGGTTTGCTCGGTGGCTTCGTAGTCTTCCCGAGCATAATTCATCAACACAGACGCGCGTTTGGCGTGAGTCAAGACAAACATCATCACGAATTCGGCGATGGGGATGGCATGTGCGCCGGCGGCATTGGTCAAGGTAATCCCGCGCTCACGCATCAAGTCGAGGTCGAGGTGATCGATGCCGGCGCTGGGGGTGTAGACCCATTTGACGTTGGGGGCCTTCGACAACGTCAAGCGAAAGCCTTCGACGGACGTCCACCAGCGCATAAAAATCGTAGCGTCGCTGGCGTCACCTTGGGGCATGCCTTCGTCATCGGTGATGACGATTTGCATGTCGGGATAGAGCGAGAGAATGCGTTGTTCGATCAGGGGGGCGACGCGATTGGGGATGATGATCTTCATTTTGTTCCTTGTGCAATAGTTTGACCAGGGACGAGATTCAAGACGTCACACACCACACCCCGTAACGCCAGCTCTGCACTGAACTGCGCCGGGGTGCCCGGTAAACCGGGAAACGTACTATGGTGAATCGGCAACACTGCCGCTGACTTGAGGAGTTGCATGGCATAGGCCGCTTCATAGGGCCCCATCGTATATACGTCACCAATGGGAATCATCGCCACGTCGGGGTGATACAAATCGGCAATAATCGCCATGTCGGCCATTACATTGGTGTCACCGGCAGCATAGACGGTGATGTCGTTGTCGACCCGCAACACGTAGCCCACTTCGCTACCAAACATGCGTGGGCCAACGGAAGTCGGCCAGCTGTTGCTGTGCTGGGCGTTGACCATGGTGATGCGCACATCGTTGATACGCACGGTACCACCCTTGTTGAGGGCAAGAATCGATTCGTTGGCGACGTTTTGGTAGGTCAGCCATTCCACTGCATCGTACTGACAAACCACTTGGGCCTGGGTGTCGTAATAGAGCGCCGCCGTGTCGACACAGTGGTCGGTGTGGCCATGGGTAAGCATAATGATGTCAACACCGAGTTCACGCAGTTTGGCGTGCCATTCGGGCGGACAGGCCGGGTTGTTTTCGATCCAGGCATCAATCAAGATGCGCGTACCGGCGGTGGTTTTGAGGTAAATGGTGGAATGGCCAAGCCAGGTGATTTGCATCTATGGGCTCCTATTGTGCCAACGCGGGGCGAAATTGTTGTTGATCGATACTTGTTTCGATGGTGGCGGCCATCCGCAATAAATTGACATCATCACGGAATCGGCCTACCACTTGCATGCCCACCGGCAGCCCACTCGCCGTCATCCCCACCGGCAGTGAGATTGCGGGGTGGGTAGTCATGGTGATATAAGCGCACGACATCATCCAATCGACGTAGGTGGCCAATTGCTGGTCGTTGATTTGGGTGACATAGGGTTGGGTCACGTCAAAGGGGAGGACTTGGGTGGTGGGTCCAATCACCAAATCATAGCGCTGCATGAATTGTTGCATCCCCAAAAACACTTGCTGTTGCAGTCGTTGGCCATGAGCGATTTGGGGGCCGGTCAAAGCCCGCCCCGCTTCGATATTCCAAATCACCGTATCTTTGAGGAGATGGCGGTGGGTGTCGAGCAAGGGACCATTGCCCGTTTCGAAACCGAGGGCGCGTAGGATTTGGAACGATTCACGGGCGCCAGTAAAGTCGGGGCAGACGTCCTCAACGATACAGCCCAGCTCGACGAGGCGTTGGCGTTGTTGGGCCAGTACCGCCACCAGCGCTGGCTCCATCGGCAAATCGCCCCAATTGAGCGACCAGGCCACTCGCTTGCCTTTGAGTGATAGTGCGTCAAAATTTTGCAAACCCCGATTATCGACGGGCACTGATTGGGGGGCACGGGGGTCATAGACGGCTAGTGCCGACAACATCAACGCTAGATCAGCGACATTGCGGGCCATCGGACCATCGACGGCGAGTGGCGACCACGAATCAAGGTTGGCCACCACCCCCGGTGAGGGGCGAAAGCCGACCACACCACAAAATGCGGCTGGGTTGCGCAAAGAGCCACCCATGTCGCTGCCATCGGCGAGGGGCACCATGCCACACGCCAAGGCCGCCGCCGCTCCGCCACTACTCCCGCCACTGGTGCGGGTCAGGTCGTGGGGGTTGCGGGTGGCACCAAAAATAGGGTTGAAGGTTTGCGAGCCGGCGCCAAACTCGGGGACGTTGCTTTTGCCGATGGTCACGCAGCCGGCCGCTTTGAGGTTGTGCACCACCACCGAGTCGTGCTCGGCGATGCGGTCGGCATAAATGGGCGAACCACTGGTAAAGCGCAAGCCTTTGGCGGCGGTGAGATCTTTGTGGACGATGGGGATACCCGCCAGCGGCCCCAAATCGACCCCGCGGGCCAACAAGGCATCGATATGACCAGCATGCGCCATGGCTCCCTCGGCATCGAGGGTGATGATGGCGTTGACGGCAGGATTGGTGCGGGCGATTTGGTCAAGGTGGGCGCTGAGCAACTCTTGGGCCGAAATCTGGCCACTGACAATCGCGGCCCGCTGGTGACGCGCCGTAGCAAAAACGATATCGTGCATTACACATCCCCTACAAATCGCTGAGCGGCGTCGAATTCACGGCGGGCTTGAGCCCGCATGTCGTCATCACACAGGACATCGATGGCCGTCATCGCCATGGCGACGGCACCGTCGACAATGGCTTGATGACCTTTGGCAGTAATCGTGGCATCGGCGACCGCAGTAGAATGCCAACCCGCTTCGGTGCCACAAATCTCAAGATAGGCACAAATCGCCGGCACATGATGACTCACGTTGCCCAAATCGGTCGAGCCGGCACCGGAGCGGGCTTGGGGCTTATTCACGTCGCGCCCCACGCTTTTTAAATTTGCCGCAAATGCCTGTCCTAAAGCCTGATTGGGCACCATATTGAGGTAGGCTGGCATATATTCGTGCCATTCGACGGTGCACCCCGTCGCCAAGGCACCGGCTTCGGCACAGGCAATGACTCGTTTAAACAACTCTTCGGCATAAGCGATATCGGCGGCCCGGATGCGGAAACGAGCGGCAGTCATGGCCGGAATCACGTTGGGGGCGGTACCACCGTGGGTAATGATGCCGTGGATGCGGGCATCGCCACGAATCTGCTGGCGGAGCAAACCCACACTCGAAAACATCACAATCAAGGCGTCGAGAGCATTAACCCCTTCGTGAGGATTGGCGGCGGCATGGGCTGATTTGCCCCGGAAGGTCAGTTCGAGGCCTTTGGCGACGAGTGACGAATCATAATCGATGCGGTCTTCGGTCATGGGGTGAATCATGATGGCGGCATCGAGGTTGTCAAAGTGACCAGCCCGAATCATGTGAATTTTGCCGCCGGCATTGGGCACGGCAGATTCTTCGGCGGGGGTGCCGAGCAACACCACGCTCCCCGGTAAGCGGTCGGTGACGCGGGCTAGCCCCATGGCGGCGCCGAGGGCAGCGGTGGCGATGATGTTGTGGCCGCAGCCTTGACCCACCTCGGGCAAGGCGTCGTATTCGGCGATAATGGCGATTCGTGGGCCGGGCTTGCCGCCGGGCAGGTCGGCCACAAAGGCGGTAGGCATGCCGGCGACGCCCCGTTGAATGGTGGCGCCATATTCGGCCATCACATCGGTGAGTTTTTCGGAGGCTTGGAACTCTTGCAAACCGATTTCGGGGTTGTGATACATCCAATCGCTGATACCGATGAGCGTGGCGAGGTTCTGTTCGATTTCACGGCGGACGAGGTCTTTGAGTTCGGTGCGCAAATCTGTCATGACATCCCCTCAGATAAACGGTGTTAGTAATATATTACCGTGAAAAGACACCAATCGCAGGATTTTGCGGAGGCATCACCATCTATTTGTTATTTTTCTGGTAAAAACAGGTGCTGGCAATGGCGAAGTGCCCATTCGCCCACCAAAATCGCCTCGGCGGCATCGTGCCGGAGCTGATTGAAATGGTTGGGAGCTTGGGCGTCGGCAATGGTTTGCGAGGCGTGTTGTTGGGCGGCCCGTTTGGCTTGACTGCCACTGCGTTGCTCACGGTCATAGAGTAAATCTTGACGCCAGCGCTCGGCAGGAATTTGGCAGTAGGGGATGCGGTGGAAGTCGGCGGCTTTTTGCCATGGCTCAGCCACCGATCCGCCTCCTTCGACCACCACCAAGGCTAAATCGGGTTGGGCGGCGATCAAGGTGGCGGCGCCACGACGTAACCGCGCTAATGCGCCATAATTGTGGGAACGGTACCATTGTAAAGTGGCGGTGGGAATGTCAAATAAGGCATAACCAACACGCAAACCGGCATCTACTGCAAGGATATACATATATCAGGTGCTTTTCAGAAATAACTGACACAAATCACGACAAAACCAACCTATCTATGCTATACTATAACAGAATGTTCGGCACGGCTCGTACGTGTCCGTCTTCGATAGGTTTTGTTTGTCAAAGTGGGTATCCCCCACTTTTCGTATTCTTAAACGGATTCACGAGGGTGACCAGATGAGAACTGAATTTTTCGCAGCCATCTCAGCCATAGCAGCCGAACGCGGGATTCCCCGCGAGCGTATCATCGAACAAGTCGAAAAAGCCCTTGCGGCTGCGTATCGGCGTTCACTCGGCGACCGCCCTCCAGTAATGGATGTGCGCGTCGAAATCGACCCCGTCAAAGGTGACCCCCACGTCTATTCCGAGCTGTTGGTGGTCGACGAAGTCGAAGACCCGCGGTTCGAGATTAGTATTGATGACGCCCGCAAAGTCAACCCGAGCATTCAACAGCTCGACAAGATTATGGTCGAAACCACGCCCCGCGATTTTGGTCGGATTGCCGCCCAAACGGCCAAGCAAGTAATTTTGCAAGGGATTCGTGATGTCGAACGCGACAACGTCTATGTCGAATTCAACGAACGCCGTGGCGAACTGATGATTGGTCAAGTGCAACGCAATGTCAATGGCAACATTATCATTGATTTGGGCAAGGCCGAGGCGATTTTGCCCAAAGATCAACAAGTAGCGAGTGACAATTATCGCCCAGGCACGCGCCTCAAGGTGATTTTGAAAGACATTCGCCGTGAAGATCGTGGCACGCGGTTGGTGGTGTCACGCACCGAAGTCGATTTGATTCGCCGGATTTTCGAGATGGAAGTCCCCGAAATTTTGGCTGGCACCGTCGAAATCAAAAGCATTTCACGCGAGCCCGGAATTCGCACCAAATGTGCCGTGGCAGCCCGCCAAGAAGGGATTGACCCCGTAGGCGCCTGTGTGGGCATCCGCGGAGTACGCATCCAAAACATCGTCAACGAATTGAACGGTGAAAAAATCGATGTGGTGCAATGGTCACCCGACATCAAAGAATTCATCGCCAATGCCTTATCACCGGCCCAAGTTGTCGAAGTACGGATTCTCGAGCTTGAAAAAGCGGTGGTGATTGTCCCTGACAAGCAATTGTCATTGGCCATCGGCAAAGAAGGCCAAAACGTCCGTTTGGCAGCCAAACTGACCAAATGGAAGATTGACATCAAGAGTTCTAGCACGTTGATGGATGAAGTACGCGAAGCGAGCGATGCCCGCCACGCGGCCGACACCGAAAGCATGCTCCTCGATATTGCCCTTGCGAACGCCAAAGTCGAAGACCGGTTGGTGTCTGCCAAAGCGATGATTGTGTATCGCGATGTAGAGTATGGACCGGTTGGGCATGAGTACATCGGACAGATGCTCCAAATCCGGGCCACCCCCTACAAGTTATTTTTGTATGCCAATGACCGCTTGATTGCTTCATATATGATTCCTGATGACGATGACATCGATTATTCCGTTGGCAATGAATGAGTCATGCCGTGACACGTCCAAAGCACATCCCCCAACGCATCTGTATCGTTTGTCGTAGTGTCAACCCCAAACGGGGTTTGGTACGACTGGTGCGCACTGCCACGGGGGGAGTCCACATCGACGTCACCGGGAAGCAAAATGGTCGTGGAGCGTATGTTTGTCAGCAGGTAACCTGTTGGCATACTTTGGTAGAGCGCAACATCATTGTTGGTGCATTGCGGCTCACCACATTAACAGAAGAGGATCGGGCAGCACTTGTGTCCTTTGCACGGACAATCGATACATCAGCGTAATGGCGTTGCATACGTCATTACCTGTCGCTACGCCCTGATGGAGGATATACATGCAAAAATTCGCCCGTTCACTATTCATGTTCCATTTTTTTGCGAGCAGTGACGAAAAAGCCCAAGGTGGCGCTGCTGGTGACGAAAAAGAACCCGTCAAACGTGCCCCCGCCGATCCGGCAACGGCCCGTCCTGCTGGTGATCGCCCTCAAGGCGACCGCCCACCACGTCCCGCGGGTGACCGGCCTTACACCCCACGTCCCCAAGGCGACCGCCCTGCTGGCGACCGTCCCTATACCCCACGGCCCCAAGGTGATCGCCCGGTAGGCGATCGCCCCGCTGGCGACCGGCCCTACACCCCACGTCCTCAAGGCGACCGCCCTCCCGGTGATCGTCCTTACACCCCACGTCCCCAAGGCGACCGCCCTCCCGGTGACCGCCCGTATACCCCACGTCCCCAAGGCGACCGCCCGGTAGGCGATCGGCCCGCTGGCGACCGCCCGTATACCCCACGTCCCGCGGGCGACCGCCCTCCCGGTGATCGTCCCTATACCCCACGGCCCCAAGGCGACCGCCCTCCCGGTGATCGTCCCTATACTCCACGGCCCCAAGGCGACCGCCCTGCCGGTGATCGTCCCTATACTCCACGTCCTCAAGGCGACCGCCCTCCCGGTGATCGACCCTACACCCCACGTCCCGCGGGCGACCGCCCTGCCGGCGATCGGCCCTATACCCCACGCCCCGCTGGCGACCGCCCTCCCGGTGATCGTCCCTATACCCCACGTCCCCAAGGCGACCGCCCTCCGGGTGATCGGCCCTATACTCCCCGTCCCGCTGGCGACCGTCCCCCAGGTGACCGTCCCTACACCCCACGCCCCGCTGGCGACCGCCCATTTGGCGATCGACCTGCAGGTGGTCCGCCCCGCAGTGGCCCACCCAGTGGCAACCGCAGTAGCGGTGGTGCTGGTGGCGGCGGGTTTTCATCAGGTCCCGTCGGCGGTGGTGTCGGTGGTCCGGTTCCCGGCAGCCGTGGTGGCGTATCGGGTCGCGGACGTAACACCGTAGACCGCAAAAGCACCACGCGTTCCTCAGATTTCGTGGAGAGCGATGGTTCAGGGCGCGGCAAGGGTGGTAAAGGCGGCAGAGGTTCATCCATGATGACCCGCATGCCCAATGGACGCCCCAACAACGCTCCGCGTCCGGTCATTCGACCAAAGGGTCCGATTCAAATCGGCAGCTCGTTGACCGTCCGTGAATTATCAGAAGCAACCAGCGTGAGCGCTGCCGATATTCTGAAAATCATGCTCAAGGGTGGCGTGTTGGCCAATATCAATCAACAGATTGATTACGACACGGCAGCCTTGATTTGTGCGGAATACAATATCGAGACCGTGCAATATGTCCCCGAGCAGATGATTGGTATCATCGATAACGTCAAAGATAGCATCGCAGCCGAGACCGAAGCGACCTTGATTACGCGACCACCCGTGGTCACCATCATGGGTCACGTCGACCACGGTAAAACCAAATTGCTTGATGCAATCCGGCAAACCCGCGTCGCCGAAGGCGAAGCCGGTGGTATCACTCAGCACATGGGTGCCTATCAGGTCGAAACGTCCGGGCGCAAAATCACCTTCCTCGATACCCCAGGTCACGAAGCCTTTACGGCCATGCGTGCCCGTGGTGCCCAAGTCACCGACATCGTGGTGCTTGTGGTTGCTGCCGACGACGGTGTGATGCCCCAGACCGTCGAAGCCATTTCGCACGTGCGCGCCGCTGGCGTGCCATTGATTGTGGCGATTAACAAAATCGACACCATCAATGCCAATCCCGATTTGGTCAAGCAACAACTCGCCGTGAATAACGTGATTGTTGAATCGTACGGCGGTGATGTCCCGTGTGTCGAAGTATCGGCCCGCATGCGCACCAATATCGACGGTTTGTTGGAAATGATTTTGCTTGTCGCGGATATCCAAGACTACAAAGCCAACCCCAACGCCAAAGCAATCGGGACGGTGGTCGAAGCAGAAATGGATCGGCAACGAGGACCAATTGCCACGGTGCTCATCCAAAACGGCACCATCCGCCTCGACGACAACGTCTTGGTCGGTAATGGCACCGGCACGGTCCGCGCCATGTTTAATGACACGGGCAAACGGATTCGCTTCGCCGAACCTGCCACACCGGTAGTCATTCTCGGGCTCAACGAAGTCCCCATGGCCGGCGATATTTTGCAGGTAATGGACGACTTGACCGTGGCCCGTAGCGTGGCAATCCAACGCCAACGCCAAATCCGCCTCGATGCCATGGCTAATCTGCGCTCAGTCAGCCTCGATGGGTTGTTTGCCAACATCCAACAAGGCAAGATCAAAGACCTCAATTTGATTATGAAGGTCGACGTGATGGGTTCACTCGGGGCCATTGAACATGCCCTTGGTCAGCTCAACACCGCCGAAGTGCAAATCAAAATCATCCACCGTGGCACCGGTACAATTACCGAGAGCGACGTCAATTTGGCAATTGCCTCACGGGGTATCATCATCGGCTTCAACGCCCGTCCTGACCCAGCAGCCCGTCGTGCCGCCGAACAACACGGTATCGACATTCGCTTTTACAATATCATCTACAACTTAGTAGATGAGATGAAAAAAGCCATGATCGGGATGTTGGACCCGGAATACCGAGAAATCACCGATGGGTACGCCGAAGTCCGCAATACCTTCCGTTTGCCAAGCCGCGAAGTGGTGGCAGGGCTGTATGTTACCGATGGCAAAATCAACCGTCAACTCACCGTTCGGGTCTTACGGAGCGGTGTGGTTGTCCACGATGGTCGCCTTGGTAGCTTGCGTCGTTTCAAAGAAGATGTCCGTGAAGTGACATCAGGCTATGAATGTGGTGTAGTAGTGGATGGCTTTAACGACATCCAAGATGGTGACACCTTGGAGTTCTATCGTAAGGAGCGGGTGGAACGTACCGCCTAATCGCCTATGAGTAAACGCACCGAACAAGTGGCCGGCGAAATTCAACAAATCGTCGGCCAGCTCCTCCAGCACGAAATCAAAGATCCCCGCGTGGCTTTTTGTACCGTGATGCGAGTCGATATGAGCCCAGACCTACAGATGGCCCACGTGCATGTGTCCGTCATGGGCGAACCCGAGACCCGCAAAGAGACCATGGCAGCGCTTGATCGCGCCAAAGGATTTATCCGCCGCGAAGTCGCTCGTGAGCTCCGTCATCTACGGTCAGCCCCCGATTTGCGCTTTATGTTGGACAACACCATCGATCATAGCATTCGCATTGGTGAACTCCTACGCGATAAACCACCGACGCAATAACCAAACCCGTATTCACAAACACCGGAGGTGCTATGGCATACTCCGGTGTTTGTATACACTACATCGCAAATTACCTGCGTCATCACAGAAAGGCGCCGCGATGAATCGCCAAGAAATATTTTCCCATAACGCGAGTGAATGGAAATCGCGCGTTGCCAACGCCAATACCATCATGCTGCTTACGCATGTCAATCCAGATGGGGATGCCATTGGTTCCTTGATTGGATTGCTCAGTGCGTTACCCCAAATTACCAATGCACGACTCATTCCCGTCATCCAACAACCAATTCCTCCGTATCTCGCCTGGTTGCCCGATGTCAACAAAAGCATCGCCCTCGATGCAAATAGCACGTGGCCCCATCCAGACCTAGTCATCGCCGTTGACTGTGCGTCAAGTGAACGCTTTGGTGGATTACACGCCAAACACCGCGACGCACTCCAGCGTACCAGCATGATCCAAATCGACCATCATGCCACCAACACACAGTTTGCCCTGCAAAACCTCATCATCCCGCAAGCCTGTGCCACCTGCGAAATCATCACCGAGTTCTTGCCATACCTGGGAGTCACCATCACTGCCGGAATTGCCACACCATTGCTCCTCGGCATTATGACCGACACCCAGAGCTTCCAGATCTACGATACCCGCGCCGAAACACTCCAGCTTGGGGCCAAATTGTTTGCGGCAGGTGCAGATCACCAACAAATTGTCCAAAAAGTCTTCCGCTCAACACGGCTCGATGCACTCAAACTTGCATCGCGGGTAGTGAGTGAAATGACCGTCGTTGGACCAATTGTCTGGGCAGCAGTTTCTCAAGAAATGCTTGCTACGCACCAAGCTAGTGACGATGAATCAGACGAAGCCCTACAAATGCTGCAACGCATTGATGGGTTTGAAATCATTATGTTAATTAAGGAAAGGGAGCAGGGAGTAAAAATCAGCTTACGTTCACGCAACGTCGTTGTCGCCGCTGTCGCCCAAAAACATGGTGGTGGCGGGCATGCACATGCCGCAGGTATTAATTTACCGAACCATACCATTGCTAGCGCAGCCGCCTTATTACTTCCTGACCTACAAGCACTATGCACGGATTTCTCTGCATCGACAAACCACTCGGCGTAACGTCGCACGACGTTGTAGCTCAAATTCGCCGCCTCAGCCGTGTCAAACGGGTGGGGCATGCGGGTACCCTCGATCCCGCCGCCAGCGGGGTATTGGTGGTGGCACTTGGGTTGGCCACACGACTCATCGAATATGTCCAAGACGATACCTACAAAGGGTACGATGCTGGCATGACCTTTGGGATGGCTACCGATAGCGATGATGCCACCGGCAACCCCGTCCGGACAGCACCCATTCCTGCACTAACACCAGTAGATATTGCGCGAATCGAGACGACGTTTTGTGGCGACATCATGCAAGTGCCCCCCCAAGTGTCGGCATTGCATGTCAATGGCGAACGGATGTATGATTTGGTGCGCCGTGGCGAAGCACCAGCACTTCCTGCCCGTCCCGTGCATGTATACGATTTTGCCGTCACGGCGTGGCAATCGCCACAATTGTTGTTTACGGTGACGTGTGGCAAAGGCACCTATATCCGCTCGCTTGCCCGCGATATCGGCGAATTATTTGCGAGTGCCGCGCATTTACATGCCTTACGGCGCACTCAGGTAGGCACGTTTACGCTGGCAAATAGTGTCACGTTGGCGCAATTACAAAGCGATGGTGTAGCCCAACATCTGCAACCGACCCAGGCGGCGGTCGCCGATTGGTTACAGGTTACCGTGAATGATAGTGACCTTGCACGGATTCAACGCGGCATGTCGATTGCCGCTAGTAACGATACACACACCCGCGCAATTGCGCTCAGCACCACCGGACAATTGATAGCGGTACTCGAATATAACGCTACCCAATGGCATCCACGCAAAGTTTTTCAATGGGGCGAGGCCTAACATGCACCAATTCAGCGGACTTCCTGCCCATGCGCTGGCGGGGCCAAGTATTGTCACTATCGGAGTATTTGATGGCATGCATCATGGCCATCAACAGTTTTTGCAACAACTTGTCGCTCATGCCCATGCCCACGAAATGTTGGCAGTGGTGGTGACATTTGACCCACATCCCGATAGTGTGGTCCACCCCGAACGCCCGAGTGGATTATTGATTCCCCCTGCCGAACGGATCCGCTTGATGGCGGAATGTGGTATCGATGCGGTCTTTAGCATCGCATTCAATAGTGATGTGCAAGCCATGTCAGCGGCGGATTTCATGCAATGGGTGGCAAACGCCACAAATATCACCGCACTCTGGGTTGGCTGGGACTTTGCCCTTGGGCGTGGTCGCGAAGGCACCCCTGAACGCCTCGCACAGGTTGGCACACACATGGGCTTTACCGTGCACACCGTGGCACGGATCCATGCAGACACGCTCGCACCCAGCTCATCGGCTATCCGACAGGCATTACAGGCCGGCGAAATTACCGCGGTCACGCACATGCTAGGACGGCAATTCACCTACCGCGGCGTGGTCGTCAAAGGTGACCAACGGGGTCGTACCATCGGCTTCCCTACCGCCAACCTCGCCATCGATAGCCGGATTCTGTTGCCCAAATACGGAGTGTATGCTTGTATTGCCACATTCAATGGCCAGCAATACCCTGCGGTCACTAATATCGGGCAACGACCGACGTTTAATGGGGTCGAACCACGCATCGAAGCACATTTGCTTGACGTCACACTAGACATGTACGACCAAGTGATGGACCTCGCCCTGGTGGCGTTTATCCGCCCCGAGCAACGTTTTAGTGGCTTTGCCGAGCTCGTCGCCCAAATCACGGCTGATGCAGCAACTGCCCGTACGATTTTGCTACAATAAAAATCAATCCACGCAAATTGCACTCATTATGCAACCAACCTGGATGCGCTACCGTCTGTACGTTGTTCACTCTGCATAAGGAGCACAATTATGACAACCCCGCAACGGATTGACATGCCCGATCCCACGATTGCCGCCAAAGGCAAAGGTTCCGGTGGCATGGACTACACCATCATCGGCAGCACGATGCAAGCCGTGATTTGCGAAATCGACCAAGGCGAAACCATCGTCAGCCAAAGTGGCGGTCTGGCGTGGATGAGCGGTAACATCGCCATGAACACCAACATGAGCGGCGGTATCGGTGGCTTGCTCCGGCGCGTGGTGAGTGGCGAATCACTGTTTGTAGCTGAATACAGCTGTACCAATGGCCGTGGTATCGTATCGTTTGCTTCCGACTTCCCCGGTAAAATCGTCCCCATCACATTGGCTGCCGGCCAAGAAGTGATTGCCCAAAAGCAAGCCTTTTTGTGTGCCGAAAAAAGCGTCACGTTTGATATTTTCTTTCAACGCAAACTGGGAGCCGGCTTCTTTGGCGGTGAAGGATTCATCATGGAGCGTCTTAAAGGTCCTGGCGTGGCCTTTGTGGCATTTGACGGCGAAATTGTCGAGTATACCCTCGAAGCCGGTCAAGTCCTCAAGGTCGACACCGGCTATGTGGCAATGATTGAACCCACGGTATCGATGGACATCGAAATGGTGAGTGGCTTCAAAAACATCTTGTTTGGTGGTGAAGGACTCTTTTTGACAACCCTCAAAGGTCCTGGTCGCATCTGGTTGCAGACGATGCCGATGATGGTGCTGGCCAATTCACTGGCCCAATATATGCCCCAAGCCCAATCGACCACCAATGCTGCCAATATCGGTGGCAATGTCATCAATAGCTTATTCAATCAATAAAATAAAACACAAACCCCCGATTGTCTTGCGACAATCGGGGGGTACTTTATTGCAAAAATCAGTTGGAACCACGTTGCAACAACTGCAAATAGAGGTCGCGGAAGCGTGGCCCTGACATGTCGTAGCCAAACGAGCGTACCACTTTGTCGCGGCCAAATTCCCCAAAGCGCTGACGTAATTTGGCATCATCACCCAATTCACGCACCCGGATCACATACCCAGGCACATCATTGGGCTCGACCAAATAACCACTCTTACCGTCATCTACTACTTCCGGTAAGGCCGTCGCATTGGTAGTGACGACAGGGATACCACATGCCAAGGCTTCGGCTGGGGCAATCCCAAACCCTTCGAGGCGTGACGGGAAGAGCATAATGTCACACGAACGATACGCGGCGACCAAGCCATCCCGGTCAGGTGTACCGATGGGAATCATGCGGGGATGGGGGTTGATATCGACGCCGGCTTGAAAGCTGGCGGTGTAGTAGAGTACATAATCTTTGGGCAACAAATCCATGATACGCGGCAGCAAATCAAAACCTTTGCGGCGGGTGCGATTACCTACAAACAGCAATCGTACCCGGGCATCGCTGGCAGGCAAGGCATCGAGGCGCTGGCCATAGGTCGTTGGCGTAAAGACGTCAGTATCGATGCCGTCGTAAATCAAATGGGTGTCACGCCGTCCGTAGGTGGCCTCGGTCATCTGCTGGGTATAGCGTGACACACAGACCACGGCATCGGCCTTGGCTACGGACCAGCCATCGTAGCGTGATTCGACCAAGCGATAAAACATCCGTTGTGCCAGGCTACTCACCGGCGTCAAGCGTGGGTCAGTGGTAAGGTGGTGGACAGTCGTCACCAAGGGAATTCCCGGGCGCTTGAGGGCAAAAGCGACGCGCGAACGAGCTTGGATGATGTCGCGGTCACGCCACCAGTCACGTGGCAGGGCGCTAGGTAACAACATCGGGGCAAAGTTGTAGCGCTCGGGCATGCGCAACAGCTCGGCCCCATCGACACCAGCGCGCTTGACGGCCCGCAGGATGTTTTGGATGCCGATGTCGACCCCACCACGACCGATGGGTGAAACATAGAGTGGTCGTAGGTTCATACGCGGGGCTTTTCGACGACGATGAAGTAACTCCCAGAATGGAGCGAACCAAACAACCACAAATCCAGTTCCATCATCCAGGTAATGAATTGCAGCACCCAATAGACCGGGCTGGTACGGTTGAGTTGTTTGCGCAAGCGCCGGCGGGCCCGAATTTCGCGGTCGGTGCCATCGGTGATAGCCGCGCTTTTGGCGTTGGCATCACCTGGTTTGGCACGCCCAGCCCAAGCTTCACCCAGTTTCATCACCACATGTTCCACAAAACTGGTAAAGACGCTGTTCCAAAAAACGACTTTGACTGGCTTGAGGCCGGCGCGCTTGAAGGCGGCCAAGACATCATCCCAGTTTTCGAGGGCTTTGATGTGGTCTGATTTCCGCAGTTTTTCGCGTTCGAAGTCATAAACGCCAGCCTTGACAAATTGGCGGCCAATCCAGCGGCTGACGTTGACGAGTGGTTGCAGGCTTGATTTTTCTTTGGTGTTGGACATCGCCAAAAACTGCCCACCCGGCTTGAGTACCCGGGCTTGTTCGAGCAAATAGGCATCGATGACGTCGATGGGGAAATGTTCGAGCACGTCGAGCGAGAAGGCCTTGTCAAACACATTATCGGCAAACGGCAATACCCGTGAATCTGCTTGGGTCAGCTCGATGTCGGTAATGGCAGCATCGGCAAACATGGTGGCGGGGTCATTGCCCACCATGGTTTTGACTAGTTTAGCGTTCCATACCGCAAAACGACCATTACCACAGCCATTGTCGAGACAAACGTCGTTTTTGTTGAGGTTGAGCAAACGCACCGTAGTACGGTTGCGTACGCCGGCGGCCAGGACAGGTGGGGCGAGATCGCGGTAATCGAGCTCTTCGGAGAGTTGTTCTTCTTGGCTGACATATTTGGAGACATAGGCAAAATCAACGCCCCGTGGCATCAAGTCGATATAGCCGGGGTGTTTGGGGTATTGGACGTGGCAAACGCGGCAAACCACCGCATCGGTCTGATTATCGAGTTGATGTGAACCACAACTCGGACAACGGAGCAACCCCAATAATGCCGGTGTAACCATATGTTCATTCCTCATACAAATGCATACTAGAGTGGTATTTTACCACACCCTGATTTGACAGTAGCGTGACAGACACGTAGCATATGCATGACACACACCAAGGAGAAGCTGATGAATAAACCAATACCGGTCTTTGACGGCCACAACGACACGCTTTTGCGGCTGACCGCCGATCGCAATCCAGGCGATAATTTCTTCGAAAGCCCGCACGGCCATATCGACATGAGTCGCGCCCGCCGTGGCGGCTTGGCAGGTGGTTTTTTTGCGGTGTACATCCCCGCCGACCCCACCGCCGACAAAGTCAACGATCGCGATAGCCTCCCGGCCGCGCTGCCCCTCGAATATTCGCTCAATCACGCCATGAAAATGACGGCCAAATTGTTCGAAATCGAACGCGAATCACACGGCGACTTCAAAGTCGTCCGTAGTGTGGCCGATATTTTGGCAGCCAAATCGGCAGGCGCCATGAGTGGGATTTTGCACTTTGAAGGTGCCGAAGCTATCGACAAAAACCTCTACTCGCTCGAAGTCTTTTACCAAGCCGGTTTGCGCTCGATTGGGCCGGTTTGGAGCCGCCCCACGATTTTTGCCGAAGGGGTACCCTTCCGCCACAATCATTCCCCCGATACCGGTCCTGGCTTGACCGACGTCGGTAAAGAACTCATCAAGGCCTGCAACCGCCTCAAAATCATGATTGATTTGTCACACATGAACGAAAAAGGCTTCTGGGATGTGGCCAAATTAAGCACCGCCCCCCTCGTCGCCACCCATTCAAATGTATGGAACTTGAGCCAGTCGACCCGCAATTTGACCGACAAACAACTTGATGCCATCCGTGATTCGGACGGCATGGTGGGTCTCAACTTTGCGGTGGCGTTTTTGCGTGAAGACGGCGGTCAAAACGCCGATACCGCGTTGACCGTGATGGTTGACCACATCGATTACCTCGTCAAACGTATCGGCATCGATCGCGTCGGGTTAGGGTCAGACTTCGACGGGGCCACCATCCCCCAAGCCATCGGCGATGCGAGTGGTTTGCCCAATCTGGTCGATGCCATGCGGGCCCGGGGCTACGGCGATGCCGAATTGGCCAAGCTCTGCTTCGACAATTGGATGCGCATCCTCGGCAAAACCTGGGGCGCATAAGCACCACAATCAACACCACGAAACCGCGGCCATGAATTGCCCCATCCGAGTTGATTCGGATGGGGCCGTTTCACCCCCAAGCAGGTAATTTTTTTCAAAAAAAGAAAATCGTTACTTGGCGAGTTTGGCGCGCATATCAGCCAAGCGTTGCCCGTGCAACGGATAAAAATAGAGCGCCGTCATGGCACAAATCGCCCCCATAATCGGCAACACCACCATGAAGACCCGGAAGCCGAAATCGACACTCGCAGGCTGGATGTCGTTGACGGGATTGTAGCCATACATGGTCGAAATAATCCCAAACCCCACCGACACGATGGTACTACTCAAGGCCGTGGCAGCGCCATTGACGGCATAAAACATCCCTTCGCGGCGCTCACCGGTACGGGCTTCGTCGTCATCGATCACATCAGCCATTACCACGTCACCCATCATAATCAGACCGGCCACGGGGAAGCCCAAAAAGAAGGCGACCACCAAGGCCTGGGTAAAGGACTGGGCAAACATCAAGGGAATTACTGCCAAGCCAATGCTGGCATAGGCAATCATCAAGGTGGTGCGTGGCCCAAAGCGCAAGGCGATAAATTTGCTCCAAATGGGCAAAAACAACCCGGCGGCGATAAACGCAGTAGCCAGAATCAACGTGGTTTGCGAGGGGTTCGCATGCAGGCTGTACTTGACCAAGAAAAACATCCCCGCGGTCAAGGTATTGGTGGAGACAAAGCGCATCATCTGCGCCAGCATCACACTGACAAAACTACGGTTGACGAGGGTGTTTTTGACCGCATCCCAAAAGGGCATCTCGGTAGGAACGTAACTGGGTTGCTCATACATGCCGCGTAAACCGATGAAATAGGCTGCACAGGCCACAACCGCAAACACAACCCCCATCAAGGGATAGCCGAGGATGGTGGCCAACACCGGTGGCAAGGCAGCCCCGATAAACAAGCCGGCGGTTTGGAGCCAATTCATGCGCACCGCTACTTCGATGCGCGATTCATAGGTGGGGAACATTTCCGCCAGCAAGGCTTGATAACCGGCTACCGTCACCGCCGTACCGAATCCTTCAAAGACCACAATGGTAACCAAGAACCAGATGGCTAACTCGGTAGATTGGAATTTGCCGTCAAACGGGGCAAACCAAATGGCGGCAAAGGCAATCGCATAGGGGATGACTCCAAAGCGAATATAGGGAAGGCGTCGCCCCCAACGTGAACGGGTGCGGTCGGACATATGCCCGAGGATAGGATTGTTGGCGGCATTCCAGATGGCATAGATGGTCATGATCAGGGCGGCAGTGGTGGGCGCTAAATGCTTGACGTCAGTATAAAAAAACAATACGACAGCAGAAAAGGCTTGGTAGGGAATCGAGCTGCCAAGGTTGGCGATGGCATACAGCCAGCTTTCGCGTTTGGTAGGTAGTCGGAGGGCAACATTGCTCATGAACACTACTCCTTCGTTATGTCATTCAATACGTCACCGGAAATTTGGTGCCAGGCCCGCTTCCAGGAATCAGCTTCGCTGGCTTGGCGTTCGTGGCGGAAGCGGTTGTCGCGTTTGCGGATGAATTCCCCCAATTCGTCGTGTAGGCGTTGCCACGCCTGCGACTGCGCGCCCCAAAACTCATCTACGACACCAGCCTGACGGCTGATGGTGCGCAGGTGCGGCCCACAAATCCCGTGTGAGTTGGCCAACGCTTGTTGCAAGGTGAGATCAGCGCTCCAAGCCACAATCCCGGCACAGACGGCGCGATTGTAGCGTTGCATATCAACGCACACCGGGCAGGGCTCCGGCCGCGCGATACCGCGCCGCCCCCACGTCCGTGGGTTGCTCCGCACCGCGACCAAATCGCGTTGCAGGTTGGTGAGCACGTCGTAGGCGGTGACGGCGGCGGCCATGGCGTCTTTGGCGTCGCGGAGCTGAGCGCCATGGGGGGCACACAAGCCACGGGCAGCCCGTACATCGGCACGCCGTTGTTGATCACCGGCACCTTCGGCGCAATACACAGCCAAGGTGCGCTGTTCGGCCCGTTGTACCAACGTACAGATGGGACAACGGGGCAACAGGCAAGCGTCAACGAAATCAAACAAAATACGCTTATCGCGCTCTGTCACAGGGTGCCTCGGATCGATTGAAGTGGATATACAATTATACGGTGAATTCTTGTTACGGTAAAGATTAATGCATAATTCGCTCACTCAATATCTTGATATCCTCGATAGTTTCTATGGCACCCGTCAGTGGCGGGCAGGGCGCGATGCCCTCGACGAATTGGTGCTGACGATTTTGTCGCAAAACACCACCGACCGCAATAGTGGTCGGGCCTTTCGCGAGCTCAAACGCACCTACCCCACATGGGAAGAGGTGTGCGACGCCTCCGTGTACGAATTAGCCCAGGTGATTCGGGTGGCAGGCTTGGCCGACAGCAAAGCGCCGCGCATCCAGACCGTATTGCAGCATTTAGCCAGCGATTACGGCGTTTATTCGTTGGATTTTTTGGCACAAATGACGCCAAACGAAGCCCAAACCTGGCTGACTGACCACCCCGGCATTGGCCCCAAAACCGCCGCCTGCGTGTTGTTGTTTGCCTTTGGGATGCCGGTAGTGCCCGTCGATACCCATATCGGCCGGGTGGCCTACCGGCTGGGGCTGGTTGATACCCAAAACCCCGTCAAAGCCCAACAATTGTTAGAACAACTGGTACCAAATGAGCGCAAATATGCCTTTCATATGCACTTCATCCAGTTAGGGCGCTTGATTTGTCATGCCCGTAGCCCACAATGTACCAAGTGCCCGCTCATGCAACACTGCCCAAGTGCCCATGGATTAGTTGTGACGACAAACTAAAGGACGCAAATGAATCATCTCATCAGTTTGCATCAGCGCCTCCTTATTACCAGTGTAACCGTATTGTTTGTGGCGCTGGCGAGTGTGTCCATGGATTGGTGGCGTCAGCGTGATGTGAGTCCGGTAAGTACGGCGGCGATGGCCATCATGTGGCTATTGCTCGCGAGCAATGCCATCATTGGGGGATTGATGGCACCGCAAGCGCCGCAGCTCTCGGGGTTGCATATCTTGTATGGCGGGTTGATTTTTGGGCCGGCGCTGGTGATGTGGTATCTCCAACGGGGATTGCCCATCAGCCAACGGGCCCGGTTTTGGTTTTTTGCGTTGGTGGTAACAGCAGTGCTCATCCACCGGGTGGTGGCGACGGGGTAATCTGTTGACGGGTGACATATTTGGCACTATGATTTGGCAGGCAGTCAAATTACGCAAGTAAAGGGAATACAGATGAGCAAAGTACGTATCGGAATTGTCGGTACCGGCGGCATTGCCCGCAACCGCCACATCCCCAGCTTCCAAGCCAATCCTGATGTTGATTTGGTGGCGGCCTCAGATCCAGTAGCGGCATCGTTGGCCGAAGTGGGCAATCAATTTGGGATTGCCGGACGCTATAGCGACTACGAAGAAATGTTTGCCAAAGAGCAGCTCGACGGCGTGGTCATCTGTACCCCCAACAAATTCCATGCCCCCGCGGCGATTTCGGCCCTCAATAAGGGCATCAATGTGTTGTGTGAAAAGCCGATGGCGCTCGACCCAGTCGAAGGGCGGGCGATGATTGCGGCCGCCAAGGCCAACCACAAAATCTTGACCGTGGGCTTCCACTATCGCCATCGCACCCCCGTCAAAGCCGCCAAACAAATCATCGATAGCGGCGAATTGGGGCATGTCTACATGGTGCGGGTCAATGCCTTGCGCCGCCGCGGTATCCCGTCATGGGGTTCGTTTGTACACAAGCATATCCAAGGGGGCGGCGCCATGATTGACTTTGGCGTGCATACCCTCGATACGGCGTTGTATTTGTTGGGCAACCCCAAGCCCATCGAAGTCAGTGCCACCTTGTCACAACACCTCGGCACCAAGCCCAACGTCAATCCGTGGGGGCAGTGGAATTACCAAGAATTCACCGTCGAAGACCAAGTGGCGGCCTTTGTGCGCTTCGAAAACGGCGCGTCGATGCTCCTCGAATGTTCGTGGGCCTTGAATGTGCCCGAATCAAAAGAGACGATTTCGTTGTCGGGCACCGAAGCCGGACTCGACGTCTTCCCGCTCAAGGTCAACAAAGCCCAACACGGCATGTTGACGCATTGGGTGCCCGACTGGATGGAAAAAGAAAACGAAGAGCCGGGCATCGGCCAAGCAGCCGACTTTGTCAATGCCATCAAAAACGGCGGCACTCCCAATGTGCTGGCCGAACAAGCCTTGCAGGTCACCGATATCGTCGATGCGATTTATCGGAGCGCCGCCGCTGGTCACGCCATCACACTCTAAAACACAACGCGACCACCCACGGGCATTATGCCTGTGGGTGGTTTTTTGCTGCCCGATTGTTGCCAAACAAAATGGTATACAATGTCGGTAGAGTTTTGATTAATAGTGGGAATATGCCATGCGACTCTCGAAGCGCGGAGAATACGGGTTACGGGCAATGATTTTGTTGGCGAGTGCCCCAGCCAAATCACCGATGATGCAAATCAAAGGCATTGCCACAGCCGAACATATTCCGATTAAATTCCTCGAACAAATCATGTTGTCGCTCAAAAACGCCGGCTTGCTCCATAGCAAAATGGGAATTGGTGGCGGCTATTATTTGGCCAAACCCGCCCAAGAAATCACGCTCGGCAAAATCGTACGCATCCTCGATGGCCCACTCGCCCCCATCGGCTGTGTATCGCAAATGGCATATGAGCCATGTAATTGCCCTGACGAAGCCACCTGCCAGTTGCGTGCGGTGATGGGCAATGTGCGCAATGCGATTAGCGACATCCTTGATCATACCAGCCTCGCCGATGTCGCCAATCCCGCCACGCCGGCGCTACGCCAAGAGTTGCGTCAAAATCTGGGCGACCAACTCGGCTGATTCGGGGCGCACATAGTGGAAGTTGAGTGGTTGCTTGGATGTGTTGGTGTGAATCACGATGGCGTTCGTGTAGGGGTCAGCACCGATGACATCTTTGAGCATCACCATCATTGTGCGGCGATCACCTTTGAACACCACGCGTTGATTGGTAAAAATCAACTGCCCTTGGGCCACGGCCACATCTTCATAAATCGGCATTGATTGCCCTTTTGAGCCACCAATCCGGTAACTCACGCCGCGCATGATGCGCAGACTGACGCCGTGGCTCCGCCCCACCGTTTCACGGCGCACCATTTTATTTTCATATAACGTACATGGCTCCGCCCAATACGCTTTTTCATTGGCGTACAAATTCAACCCAGTGACAGTAATCGGCGTCAAACGCCCTTGGCTGACTTCATACAGTCGGCGTTGCACAAACAACACGCTCAACAATTCACCGAGGGTTTCGTTGGGGACATTTGTCAAGGTCACGATTTGTTGAATCAATTGCATTTCGGCGTCGTCGACGCGGCCATCGCTTTTGGCGCGCTGAATCACATCGCGCAAGGCATACACGCCAAGTTCGTGGATTTGTTCGGCACTAAACCCGTGCGAGGTTATTTCGCGGTAAAGCTTGCCCATTTCGTTGACATCGAGGGTCATATCAGAAATTGCTTGCACAAATAATTGGCGCACCGCTTCGAGCTCTTGGGCATCTTGAATGCCCGCTTTAATCGACTGAATCAGTTTATCGAACATGGTTCCTCCATAACAACGTCATCATTACAACGCAATAATGTATACTACTCTATTATGACGGAGAATACACACACCAACTGCAACTATCGCCACCGGCATGACGTCTAGATGTACGGAATTATGCCACCGGATTATTTTGTGTCGTTGTTTGAAACTATATGTATAGAGGAGCACGTCTACAATGACGAACTTACCAGATGTCTCATTTGACCCAACCAACCCCGATCCACGCTGTGCCTGTGTGCTCGTACTCGACACGTCGGGTTCAATGCACGGTGAAAAAATCGACCAGCTCAACCAAGGCTTAGCCGCCTTCCGTGATTCATTGCAGACCGACAGTGTGGCCCAATCACGGGTCGAAATCGCCATCGTGACCTTTGGGCCAGCCCAATTACTCCAAGACTTTAGCAGTGCCAGCCAATTCAATCCCCCCACCTTGAGTGCCAGTGGCGATACCCCCCTCGGTGCCGCCTTGCAACAAGCGCTTGACATGATTACCATGCGCAAAAAACTCTACCGCGATAATGGCACTCCCTACTATCGCCCATGGATCTTTTTGATTACCGATGGCGCCCCCACCGACAACGATGCCTGGAAAAGTGCCGCCGTCCGGATTAAAGATGAAGAATCCCGCAAGGGCGTAGCCTTCTTCTCGGTAGGAGTCGAAGGTGCCGACATGGAAGTCCTC
The DNA here is from genome assembly GCA_947450095.1 of Roseiflexaceae bacterium. Lineage (GTDB taxonomy): Bacteria > Chloroflexota > Chloroflexia > Chloroflexales > Roseiflexaceae > UBA965. Next base: position 32,061 of record CANFUF010000006.1, on the reverse strand, counting down.
AAACAATTGTCGACCCGGCCACCGTTGCCCCTCAAAGGCTATTCGTTCCGCGAAATGTTTGTCTGGTTGTCGGCCAGCCTCGGCAAAGTGTCGCAATCACAACCAGGTCAACAAGTACCGTTGACCCCACCCGAAGGCTGGACCACGGTCTAATAAATTTTGCAACCTCCCATGTGTAATATACGCATGGGAGGTTGGCTACAATGAATGGACACATCATGAGTTGGCGCATTGCCAAAGCTTCAATTATCGGCACCGGCCATATCGGCGCCAATATGCCGTGTCAAGACAGTCATTATGTCATGCAAATCGGTGACACGTTGATTGTTGCGGTGTCAGACGGACTCGGTTCGGCAGCCCATTCCGAAGTGGGTTCCAAAATCGCCAGTGAACAGGCTGTCACCCATATCGCAAATTATTTCGATTCACTCAAGCCCCCCAAAAAACGCTTTCAATGGTGGCCATTCTCAGACAAACCGGAGCCCAAAATCCAACCCCAGCCAGACACCCTCGAAACGGTCTGTCGTACGGCCTTTACGATTGCCCGCGATGCCGTGGGGGTGCGTGCCACTGCCGAACACAAAGAACTCCGTGATTTTGCCTGTACTTTGCTGGTGGCGGTAGTGACGCCCAATGATTGGGTCGTCATGCATATTGGTGATGGTGCAGTGGTTGGTATATTTGATGACGAGGGCACACGTACGTTGAGCACCCCAGATAACGGTGAATTCATCAATGTGACCATGCCACTCACGAGTAGTGATTACCTGACCCATTTGCGCTTTAACCACAAAGCCGAAGCGTTGCGGGGTGTGGCATTGATGAGCGATGGCGTGCAACCCATGTGTATCAACTACAAAACGGGCGAAGCCTACGACGGGTTTTTCCGGCCGATTATCCAATGGCTGCGTACCTTGGATTTGGCAGATACCGATGTCTCAATGCAAAAACTACTCGACACGCCCCGTTTCCGCCAAAAAAGCGACGACGACATGACCCTTGTGTTGGCCTTGCGTGAACACTAATCACAGAGGAAACTATTCCAATGCAGGTATTGAGTATCAACATCGGTCGTGCCCAACCGCTCGACCCCCACAATCCCAGTCGCACGTCGGGCATCTTCAAGACGCCAACGGTCGGTCCAGTACAAATCACCGTCACCGGGGTCAGTGGTGATATCATTGTCAACACCCAAAACCATGGCGGCGTCGACCAAGCCGTCTATGTCTATGGCCGGCCCGATTACGATGCATTCGCACAAGAACTCGGCTATGCCTTACCAAATGGGATATTCGGCGAAAATCTCACGATCTCCAATCTCGAAAGCGCATCCTTCACCATTGGCGACCGGCTCAGCATTGGCGAAGTGGTACTCGAAGTCACCGCACCGCGTACGCCCTGCGAGTCATTAAATGCCCGCATGGATGACAACCAGTTCGTCAAACGATTCTTTGCTGCCGATCGCCCCGGATTCTACTGCCGTGTCATCGTGCCGGGTACAATCCAAGCCGGCGATGCGGTGGCGTACCAGCCCTATCATCGCCCTGGTATTCGCATCGTCGACGCACATCGGATTATGCGCCCTGGCCAGACCCACACCACCGATACCATACGGCGATTCCTGGCAGAACCGATTCACCTGCGATTACGCACCTATCTCGAAGCAGAACTAGCCCAACGCGAAGCTGAGGGAAATTAATACTCGCTATCACTGGCATGTCGGCGGCACCATGTCATATTCATCTGCCCAACGTATCAGGGTTATTCATTTGTCAATGCAAATTGGTATACTACCCAAAGGTGCATCTACTCATCCGCTCATGCATCCTAGAAATGTATCATCATGAACTTACTGGATTCGTTGTTGGCGCATAATCAGTCGTTTGTGGCATCACGGTCATATGAACAATTCCAAACCGACGATCGCTTCCCCGACAAAGGATTGGCTGTACTGGCCTGTATGGATGCGCGCTTGGTCGAATTGTTGCCCAAAGCAATGGGCATCAAAAACGGCGACGCCAAAATCATCAAAAACGCCGGCGCCTTGGTCACTAGCCCGTGGGGATCGGTGATGCGGAGTCTGCTCGTGGCCGTGTATAGTCTGCGCGCCGAAGAAATCTGCGTAGTCGCCCATCACGATTGTGGTATGGGCACCATTGACCCACAACAAATATTGACACTCGCCCACGAGCGCGGGATTTCGCACGATACCATCAACACCTTGCGCTATGCCGGGATTGATTTCGAGTCATGGCTCAAAGGCTTTGACAACGTCGAAGCGAGTGTGCGGAGCACCGTATCGATTATCAAAAATCACCCGCTACTACCCAAAGATGTGCCTGTCCACGGGTTAGTCATCCACCCAGATACTGGTCGCCTCGACATGATTGTGAATGGCTACCTATAGTTTTGCATCGGTAGCAACAAGGGAACGAAATGCCACGTTTTCGGACTGACAAAGGTCAAACCATCACCACCGGCTCCCAATTGGGAGTTGGTGGCGAAGGTGCGGTGTTTGATGTGGTTGGGCAGCCCACCATGGTCGCCAAAATCTACCACGCCCATCGGCTCGACGCCGCCTTAGAGGCCAAAGTTACCGCCATGGTGGCCGACCCACCCGACGATGAAACTCGCGCCAAATTCAACCATGTGTCGATTGCCTGGCCCGAGGCGGTGCTGTATAACGGCAATACTTTTATGGGCTATATAATGCCCAAAATCCCCAAATCTGACGATTTGTATGATTTGTTGCAACCGCAACAACGAGCCCAACAACACCCCGACTTGAACCATCGCCACTTGTACCGCTCGGCGCGAAATTTGGCGTTGGCGATGGCAGCCATCCATCGCAAAGGGTATGTGATTGGCGACGTCAACTTCCGCAATGCCTTATTTAACGATCAAGCACTGATTACGGTGGTCGATTGCGATTCGATGCAGGTAACTGATGCCAAACACGTAGTACATCGCTGTCTCGTCGGCATCCCCGAATATACCTCACCAGAACTCCAAGGCAAAGATTTCGCCAAAGTCGATCGCACTGCCAACAACGATGCCTTTGGCTTGGCGGTATTGACGTTTCAATTGCTGATGCAGGGATTCCACCCCTTTGCAGGACGGCCGTTGTCTGGGACAACGACTGGTGAGCAAGTACATGTCCATTGCATTAAACAAAATATATTTCCGTATGTAACCAACCCACAATTTGCGCCACCGAAGGCAGCACCACCGATTGATTCGTTGCCCGCAACCCTGCAAAATTTATTCAAACGGGCGTTTTTGACTACCAACAATCGCCCTACCCCCAAAGAGTGGGCCGATACCATCGAGCTCATCGAACCACGCTTGGTGCAATGTGGCAATAATCCCGATCATTGGTACCCTGATGACGGCAAATGTGTGATTTGTGAAGTCGATTACAACGTAGGGCGACGCAAGCGCCCGGCCAACGCCCCTAACCAGCCCACGGTGCAGATGCAAGTGCCGTTGAGCATGCCCACACCACCAAGCAAGCCGGTGACCCACCAGCCTGCACCGGTATCGACCCGGAGCCCCGCGCCAACGCCCACATTCCGGGTACCGCAGGCGTCGACGCCCCAGGCGACACCCCCAGCTGCCAAGCCGGCGATTCCGGTTATTCCCCCAGCAAAAACGACGCCACAATCTGCACCACCACTGAGTGTGCCGTCGGGCAATCTGAGTGGCGGTTTATGGTGGGCGTGGATCGTTTCGACCATTGCGGGGATTTGGAGCAGTACCTTGGGCAAAATCGTGCTGATTGGGGCAGTCATCGGCATGTGCGGTATCGGGTCTACGTTGTTCCAATCTGCAAATACCACCAGCAACAACACAGTGACTACAAGTGGGGCAAATGTCGTAGTGGCAACGGATGTGCCTGCCGATATTCCCACCGATGTGCCCGTAGCTACCGATGTGCCTGCCCCTGCGCCCACCGCACAACCGACTGCGGTGGTGGTATTACCCGCCTGCAACGCCGATAGTATCGTCACCAGTGCCTGGCCGATGCTTAACCCGTCAGCCCAAAAAGCATTGCGTGTCACCAGCATCGACGGCAATTTGGCCAATCGCTACGGCACCAGCATTGATATCACCAAATTGCTCGTAGCGACTAATACCCAATTCATTGCACCTAAACAAGCGCTAACCCAATGTGGCGATGGCGCAGGAGTATTACGGACTCCATTTGGTACGAATGCCGGTATGTTGCTCGATTGTCAACTCAACAACAGCTGTACCCAACAAACGACAGTAATGCGCCAAACACAACTATTGATTCGCAATCAGACGCTGTTTGCCGAGGTCAACATTGACCCCAGTAAATCGCTGTTGAGCCAATTTAGCCAACGCAGTGTCAACAAAAACGCCATCACGGTTGCGGTAGTAACCGCCAATCAATTTATTGATTCAGATTGGGAATCACTAGTGGCGCCATTGATTCAAACTCCGCTCGTTACCACGATCAAAGCTAAAGGGAAGTGGATAAACGCGAGTGAGTTAATTTCCAATACCGTCCAACTCGACACCGGCGCACTCACGTACGATGATGAGCGTGGGATTATCCCACTCACCCAGCCAACCAGCCTCAATCAACTGAGTCGTACCGTCGATTTCAGCAAGATTGTGTGGAGCAGCGGCACACCACTGTCCGCTACAGATTATGTGCGCTGGTTTGCGAATTGTCCATCAAAAAATCAATCGCTTTGCCCTTTCTTCGCCAGTATTATAGCCAAATCAGCCAGCAAAATCACCATTACCTATATCCCTGGTTTGCCAGCGACACTCGCCAATCTGATGGCACCAGAAGCGCTCAAGGGCAGTGATCAGAGCATTCTCACGAGTCAAAGTGGCGACTGGCGGGTGGTATCACAGAGTGCAGATACGTTGACACTCCAAAACGCCACAAACACCACACTCGTGATCCAGCGGATTGATGGCAATGCCATGCAACCCTTTTTGGATGACCTGCGTCAAAACGGCAGTGATTTGGTGATTGTGGCGCCCGAATACAGTGCAGCCGTCGCCGCAGCCATCGCCGCTCAACCGTTACCCACCAATTACGCCGTCGAACTCGTCCCTACTGGTGCTATTTACACCTACAAAACTCCCTAAAGGAGACTATTATGCGTCGTTTCGCTCCATTTATCATCATTGGTATTAGTTTGCTGACTATGGCCTGTGGCAGCCTTGGGCGGTTGGTCAGCCAAGCCGTGCCCACACCCGAAGTGATTATCATCACTGCCACACCGCAAAAAGGTGCCGACCAAGAAGTATCGCTCCAATTAACCGAAACCCCAGTGGCGTTAGATACCGCGCCGACTGCAGACACCAGCGTCGCAACCCCCGAGCCAGCCCCAGCCCCCGCCTCAATTGGCGAATCCACGCTGGTGGCAGTGCAATCACGGGGCGTCTTGAATTGTGGCGTCAACGCCGATCTGCCTGGGTTTGGGTTTTATGATGCGGTGCGCAAACGCTGGACCGGCTTCGATGTTGATTTTTGTCGTGTCATCGCCGCAGCAGTACTCGGCGACGCCAACAAGGTCAATTTTGTCCCAGTCACCACCAACGACGGTCCCAACGAACGCTTCACGGCGATTCGGAGCAAACTCGTCGACGTGGTCATTCGCAATACCACATGGACAGCCTCACGCGACGGATCAGGATTAATGTTTGGACCCACCACATTCCACGACGGCCAGACTTTTTTGGTCACCAAAAAAAGTGGCATCAAAACCCTCGAAGATTTGCGTGACAAACGGATTTGCGCCAGCGCTGGTACCACCAGTTTGATTAACTTGCGTGATGATTTTGCCGCCCGTGGGATTACCTTTGAGGCGGTAGAAATCAACGGCGAAAACGTGCTGTACCAAAGCTATCTCGACGGCAAATGTGATGCTGTCACCAGCGATAGTAGCCAATTGGCAGTCCAACGGGTCAACTTCCCCAAACCAGACGACCACATCATCCTCGGCGACCGCATTTCACGCGAGCCGTTGGGTCCGGTGATGGCCGAAGGTGACGATCAATGGTACGACATCGTCAGCTGGTCGGTCTATGCCACCATGTACGCCGAAGAGTTGCGGGTCGACCGCAGCAATGTCGACGAAATGTTGACCACCAGCAAAGACCCCCGTGTGTTGCGCTTGCTCGGTGCCGAAGGCAAAATCGGTAGTCAGTTTGGGCTGGCACCAGACTTTGGCTATCAAATCGTGTCGCAGGTCGGCAATTATGGTGACATTTACAACACCAACCTCGGACCCACGACGATGTTCAACATCGACCGCGGACCCAACAAAGCCTGGAATCTGGGTGGCGGTGGTGTGCTTGCCTCACCACCATTCCGCTAAGCAACCATCATCCCATCGTACAAAACCCCCACGCACTGACACATATCAGTGCGTGGGGGTTTCTTCATCATCACGCCACGCCTGCTTTGAGGCCGAGCTGTGCCAACCAGCGCCGGTAGGCAATGGCCACACGGTCTGAGCGCAAATGGAGCTCGGCTTGCATATCGAGTGGCAACAATTCAGGGCGCTGGCTTTCGACCACGGCCACATCTTCGGCCAAAATTGCCGCAATCCGGGGGGTGTAATTGGTTTCGAGGGCGGCATGGTCGCTCACGGCACTGGTGGCCACGAGGAACCAGACGCTACACACCCCGTCATCATGGGGCGTCAAGGTCATCACCATACCGTTAGTGGCGGCGGGCATGTGTTTGGTGAAATGGGCCGTGTAGGGGCGATAGGCATGATAGGTGTAGGTAACGCGGCCAGCAATCCCGCCGTAGGGATCGGGTTGATAGACCTCAATCGGGTCGCTTTCGACGCCGTCGGCGGTGATGCGCGCTTCGTAGTCGCCGAGGGTAGGACGAGCAGGGTCACCCAACACTCCTTCGTGCACAAAGGGGAAGTGGGCGGCATCGAGGAAGTTTTCAATCAACCGTGGCCCATGCGCCTTGATATCACCAAAGGGACCGCAGACAGCGTGCCCGTAACCCGCTTCGTCCCATTCGGGGAAAGGGGACACGGCCTTGGTCGGTTCACCCAAGCAGACCCACACAAGGTTATAACGGATACTGACCTGATAGACGTCGGTGCGTGCTTTAGCCGGGGGTACTTGTTCGGGGTGAGCCGGCATATGCACGCATTGGCCACTAGCATCATACTGCCAGCCATGGTAGGGGCACATGATGCAGTCATTGACAATTTTGCCCAACGAGAGCTTGGCCCCACGGTGGACACACAAATCGCGCATGGCGTGAATCACGCCGGCGGCCTGCCATAGCACCACATCGACGCCGAGCAGACGCGTTTTTTGCACCGTCCCATCAGTAAACAGTTCAGCCCGCATCACGGGGTGCCAATCGTGGTAAAGCACGGGATCAAATTGCATCATCAGCTCCTTTTGACAAAAATGCAGTCCGCAGGCCGGCAATCATAGCCGGATTGGTGCGGCAACAGCCACCAATCAAGTGTGCCCCCGCGGCCAACCACGTCTGGGCGGCCTGCACGTAATCGTCACAGGTGACGGTACCGTGCCACGTGCCAGTAGCGCCGTCATATGTTTCACCGGAATTAGGATAAACAACCACTGCCTGAGGCGAGTGTGCGTGCAAGGTCCCAATAATCTCGGTCATGTATTGTGGTGGCGTACAATTTGCACCAATCGCCACAATCTGGGGGTATTGACGCAGGCAGGTGGCCACGTCAACCAACTATTGCCCGGCACAGGTCTGACTGCCATTCTGGCAGCTCAGACTCAGCCAGGCCACGACGCCAGGGAACTCGCCGAGGAGTTCGGCCAAGGCTTGGGCTTCGACGAGATCGGGGATGGTTTCGCAGGCCAGCAAATCGACGCCGGCATCAACCAAAATCCGCATGCGCTCACGATGGAAGTTTTTGAGTTCAGTGAGGGACAAGCCATAATTCCCCCGGTATTCGCCACCGTCGGCAGTATAGGCGCCATAGGGTCCTATCGAGCCAGCCACCAACGGGCGCAAACGGATGGTGGTGGCGGCATTGGCGTCCCACCAGGCGTCGCGGGCCGATTGGGCCAGCGCCACCGCTGTGCAGATAAGTTGTTCGGCTTGGGATTGTGTCCACCCCCGTGCGAGGAAGCCAGCAATGGTGGCTTGATAGCTCGCAGTAATCACGATATCGGCGCCAGCAGCGATATAATCGGCATGCACATCGTGGATTAATTGGGGTTGGGCAAACAGATAGCGGGCCGACCAGAGTGAATCGTGTAAATCAGCGCCGCGGGCTTCCATTTCGGTGGCGAGGGCACCATCGACAATCAAGGGCGTTTGGCGAGCGATGTAATCAGCAAATTGCGACATTTATCATCCTTACATCAGTATGCGTTAATCAGGGAATTCTTACTACGTATGATATAATAGTTGCTATATTATCATGGAGTGATGCATGGATCATCTATCAAATCTCGAAGCGGAAAGTATCTATATTATCCGTGAAGTGGCCGCCTCATTCGAACGCCCAGTCATGATGTATTCTATCGGCAAAGATTCGTCGGTATTGTTGCATCTGGCCCTCAAAGCGTTTTATCCCTCGCTTCCCCCATTCCCGCTGTTGCATGTCGATACTAGCTGGAAGTTCCGCGAAATGATTGCCTTTCGCGATCAACGCATGGCCGAAACCGGCATGAAGCTGCTTGTCCATCGCAACGAAGACGCAATAGCCAAAGGCGTGAATGTATTTACCCATGGCTCAGGGGTGCATACCGACGAACTCAAAACCGTTGCATTACGCCAAGCCCTCGATTTATACAAATTTGATTGTGCCATTGGTGGCGCGCGGCGCGACGAAGAACGTTCGCGAGCCAAAGAGCGCATCATGTCGTTCCGCAATCAACATCATCGTTGGGACCCCAAGCGCCAGCGCCCCGAATTGTGGCAACTCTACAACACGCGTATCGCCCCCGGCGAAAGTGTGCGGGCCTTCCCCATCAGCAATTGGACCGAGCTGGACATCTGGCAATATATCCGCCGCGAAAAAATCCCAGTTGTCCCCCTTTATTTCGCCAAAATGCGCCCCACCGTGATGCGTGATGGCCAAATCATGATGGTCGACGACGAGCGCATGCCACTCAACGACGGCGAGACACCACAGATGCGCATGATTCGCTTCCGTACACTCGGGTGCTACCCACTGACGGCGGCAGTCGAATCAGACGCCACCACCATTGAAGAAGTGGTCTATGAAACACTCAGCGCCAAAACCTCAGAACGGGCTGGACGCATGATTGATTATGACAAGCCCGGCTCAATGGAGCAGAAAAAAATCGAAGGATACTTCTAATGAGCCAAGTCACGCTTGATAGCACCCGAAGCCTGTTGCGCTTCTTGACCTGTGGCAGCGTCGATGACGGCAAATCAACCTTGATTGGCCGCTTGTTGTACGATGCCCAATTGATTTTTGAAGACCAGTTGCGGGGCATTACCATCGAAAGCCAACGCAAACTCGGTGATGCTGCCGCCCTCGATTTGTCACTGCTTGTCGATGGGTTACAAGCCGAGCGCGAGCAGGGCATCACCATCGATGTGGCCTATCGCTTTTTTTCGACGGCCAAACGGCGCTTTATCGTGGCTGACACCCCAGGGCACGAACAATACACCCGCAACATGGCTACCGGCGCTTCGACGGCCGATTTGGCGGTGCTATTGGTCGATGCCCGCAAAGGGTTGTTGGTGCAGACGCATCGCCACAGCTGTATCGCCTCGTTGTTGGGGATTCGGCACGTGGTGTTGGCAATCAACAAAATGGATTTGGTCAACTTTGATGAGCAAATCTTTCGCACCATCGAAACCCAATATCGCGAATTTGCCCGCCAACTCAACTTCACCAGCATCACGGCCATACCGTTGTCGGCGCTCGACGGCGACAATGTGTTTCGGCATAGCAACAATATGCCGTGGTACCAAGGGTCGACGTTTATGAGCTTCCTCGAAGATGTCGACGTCGATGCCGCCCGCGAGCCCGAGCCCTTCCGGATGCCGGTGCAATGGGTCAATCGCCCCCACCAAGACTTCCGTGGCTTTAGTGGCACCATTAGTGGTGGCTCCGTCAACGTCGGCGACCAAGTCCGGATTCAGCCCATGGGGACTACCGCATATATCCAGCGGATTGCCCATTATGATGGTGACAAAAACTCGGCGACCCGCGGTGAAGCAGTCACACTCGTCCTCGACCGCGAGGTCGATGTCAGTCGGGGGGCCGTGATTTGTAGCGCACAGCAACCGGCATCGGTTGCCGAGCGCATCGAAGCGCATGTCCTGTGGATGCACGAAAGCCCCGTCCAACCCGGTCGCCAATATTTATGCAAACTTGGGACAGCCACCGTCCCCGCCGTCATCACCAAAATCAGTGGCAAAATCGATGTCAATAGCATGCAGCAAATTAGTGCCGAACAGCTCGAAATGAACGAGATTGGCGTTTGTGTAGTGCAATTCGAAAGCCAAATCCCCCACGACATCTATACCGCCAATCGGCACATGGGTGGGTTTATTTTCATTGACCGTATCAGCAACGAAACCGTCGCTGCTGGCATGATTATCGGCGACGTTAACGCCGCCCGCAATATCACGTGGCAACAACACGACGTCAGCAAAGCGACCCGATCGGCTCTCAAAAACCAAAAACCAGGCGTGCTCTGGCTGACCGGGTTGTCGGGCGCCGGCAAATCGACTATCGCCAATTTGGTCGAACGGGCACTAGCAGCCGAAGGCAAGCACACCTACATCCTCGATGGCGACAACATCCGTCACGGCCTGAGTAGCGACCTCGGGTTTGCGGCGACTGATCGCATCGAAAACATCCGACGCGTCAGTGAAGTCGCACGGTTGTTAACTGATGCCGGCTTGATTGTGATTGTGTCACTGATTTCGCCCTACCAAAGCGAACGTGACCGCGCCCGCCGCACCATTGTCGCAGGCGAATTCATTGAAGTCTTTATCGATACCCCGCTGGCCGAATGCGAACGCCGTGACCCCAAAGGTCTCTATCGCCGGGCCCGCGCCGGTGAGATTCGCGGCATGACCGGGATTGATTCACCCTACGAAGCCCCCAGTAATCCCGAAATGCACATCGAGACAGTAAATCGCACCCCCGAAGAATCAGCCATCATGATTGTCGAATGGCTCCGCACACATGGCCATTTGCACGCCTAAGGATGGTGACCATGACACATAACGTATTTGGTGCCGTGCTCGGTATGCATCGCAGTGGCACCTCGGCCGTTACCCGCGCCCTCAACTTGTTGGGGGCAGCCTTGCCTGGCGAAATGATGAGCAACACCCATCACAATTCCTCGGGGCACTGGGAACCGCTTGAGGTGGTGGACATCCACGATCGCTTGCTCGCAGGGCATGGTTTCGTGTGGGATGATCCATTTATCCCCATGAGCATTTGTGACACTGGCACTACGGCGACAAATAGTGCCAGTGCCGAGATTACGGCATTTATCAGCAAGTATGTGGCACCCAACCCAGTAGCCTTGGTCAAAGACCCGCGGATTTGTCATACTTTGCCGCTCTGGGAAGCACCGTTGGCACAGGCTGGCTATGCCGTGACTGCCGTCATGATGCTCCGCAATCCACTCGAAGTCGCAGCGTCGCTCCACGCCCGCGACCAGATGCCCACCCAGGTCGGCTTGCAATTGTGGTTGCGCTATACCCTCGCCGCCGAATACCATACCCGCCACCTACCCCGAGTACAATTACGCTATAGCGATTTGCTCAATGACTGGAGCGCGGCGTTGGCCCCTGTTACACGTCTGCTCAATCTCATATTGCCCGATATCACGTCGCCACTCGGGCAACAATTGACAGGGTTCTTGGCCAAAGGAGAGCGCCACCACGCCATCGATGACGGCGCACTTGCTGACCACCCTGACATGATAGATCACGTGGCGGCGGTCTATGCCCTCTGCCACATGGATATCGCTGATGCCGCCGTGCAACAGCAGTTCGACCTGATTCGCCAACAGCTTGCCCAATCAGATGCTGCCATATCAAACGAGACGACTATTTATTGGGATTATCGCCGGCGCCAGCATTTGCGCGAAATCAGCCAACTCAAAGCCGATATCGAATGGCGTGCCAGCGTGATGGACGCTCAAACTCAAGAAATCACTTGGCGTAAATCAGTAATGCAACAACACAAATTAGAGCGCTAAATAGGCTGAATCTGGTTCATCGGTAATGCAAAAAAACACACATCCCCGCGGTGACAATTACTGTCACCGCGGGGATTCTTTGGGTGTTTAGCGGATGCGGCCGACCAGCTGACCAAATGCGGCAGGGTCCCAAGCGTTGAAGAAGTCAGCATGCATCGAGTAGATGGAGCCTGACGACATGGCGAGTTCGGCGACATTGGCTTGAGCTGGGTAGTGCACCAGCAAGTCGATGCGGGGCAAGGCGACAGTTCCGGCGGCACAAACACCATTGGCGGCATACGTCACGTGGCTCTTGTGGTCAGCAGAATCGAGGTCTTTGCCGTTCCAACATTCAGGGAAGCGTACATCGGCCACCAAATCAGCGGTCCGGGCACACAACGGTGGCGTGCTGGCCACATCACGGGGGGCATTGCTACAGTACCATGACACCACATTCAGATCTTGAGCTGCAGTAGCCTTGGAATTACCCGCAATCAACATCAAACCACCGGGGTGGGGCATCAAGCGGTTGGTCACGCTCTTGGAATAAACAACCGTCACATTTTTGGGATTGATGGCCACGCTCCCACGCCACAACTGTGGTGCCCAATAAGCAGATGCATCAGAAGCAGGGGCACAGGTGGTGGCACGATTGGCACGCAAGGTGGTAAAGGTGGAGTTTTCGTTGGTTGACCGATTCCCAAAGAATTGGTGATAGTGGCTCATGGCAGCCATCCCTGGCATCACAATTGGATCAACGTTGTTGACTTGACCAGTGGCACAATTGACCAAGAAGTTCGGGACCGCTGCAGGGGCGGGAATGCGCGTCGTCTGGGGAGCAAGTTGGGTCGGTTGGGGGGTGGCTAGTGGCAATTGAGGAGTCGTTGTCGGCTTGGGGGGAATCGGCAAGGCACTGACGGTGGTGACGCTTGCGATGGCGATTAATACGCCGGTAACTGCAATTCCTAACCAGTGGTGCATCTTCATCGTTTTGTCCTTCATTGAAATCAGCTTATGGCATACAGACCGCCGCACACCAATAAACGTTCCCCAAGTTTTGTTTAGATTTGATGAAGAAAATTGAAAACAGCTCCGCGGACTCTTTGCACGCCAATGGCATGCAATTAACGACTACGGCGCCGGCGTGCTTGGCGAATTTTGCCACCAATTACCACTACGGTGGTAATCGCCGTCATTTCGAGCAATGTGCCGACAAGTTCACCCACGTTCCCTTGGCCACGGCGACGACCTTCACCACCACCATCGCCACCAATCCGCAAGCCAGGGCCCCGTCCTTCGGCAAAATGCAAATCTCCTAATTTGCCCTGATCAAGTGCGAATTGGGCAGACCACGCAATTGTGGCAGCCACAATCAACACAATTACGCCATGTAAAATCGACTTCATCTACACTACTCCTATTTCGTCATAGTTCGTGATTGCCGGCGAAACAAATTGACAATCCAACGCCAATGCAAGGCCACATGCAATCCAATCAACACCACACTAATATTTGAAAACGCACGATGCAACCCCCGCCACGCCATTGCGCCTCGAATATCAATCCCAAGCGCCGGCATGACATCACGGGAAATAGCAACCCCACTATAAATCAACAAAGTCACTGCAATAAATAGCAACAAATTCAGCACAAAACTAAACCGGCCTGCAGCACCTAATCTACGGATAAAGCCCATCCCGACGGTGATAACCCACTGCCAATGCACCACTAAATGAATCACAATCACGGCAGCAAACGCGATACTCAACCATTCATGGAGCGCAATCCCTGTAAACCGTGGCGCAGTAGCTACTACAAACGCCACAAAAATTGCCGTATCAATGACCACATTCCACGCATTCCGTTTGCGTACATCCGACATGTAAATTCCTTTGATCGTCACGAATCAGCACTATCATAGCACTGGTATTTCTTGTATTCACAACACATACGATTTTCTCATCGTTTTTTCATCAAAAAAATCCCCCTTGATACAATTATCAAAGGGGATGAGGTACTGTTTAATTGACGAAATTATCGTTTACGCAACGAGGCCAATATACGGCGAATTTCGCCAGCTTCTTGCATACCGTCTTCACGCACATGGAGTTCCATACTCGGGCTAATCACAATCCGATGCCACACATCGCCAATTGCATTCACTGGTTGCGCAGGTTGATTATGACGAACCAAACCACGATCACTTTGCATGGTAAATTTTGGCTTGATGGGTTCTTCGTGTACGGTCTCACTCAAAAAATCAAATTCAGATTCATTAAGTGATTTCGCACTAAGATCATTGTCAAGCGGCGCAAACGAACGCACATGGTGGGGCATTGATGCAACCGATGCAATTTGCTGAGCCGCAATAATATGTGCCGCAGTCGCACTCTCAATTCCTTCGGCCTCATTGAAGCGGGCTTCAATAGGCGTTGGAATTGGGCCAGCCAATCGCTCAAGATCGGATTCACTCATCGACGCCATTTGATCACGAATCACCCGCAACGGCAGAAAGCGCTCTTTGAGGGTTCGGGCGGCATTCAACTGCAGATAGTGTCTGCGCGTATAGCGGGCATAGCGATCGCGGCCAGCTGGCTCATCAAGCACACCCTCATCGGTATAAAACCGAATTGTGCGCACCGTGACATTTGCCATCTTGGATAATTCGTTTATTGTTACGCCATCTTTATTCATTGAGTAATCCTTACAGTATTACCGAAAACTTACAGCAATAGTACATACTTACCAGTGATTTGTCAAAAACGATACACATTCAGTGGATCATCAGCACTATTACCTATTACAACGACGTCATTTTATCCGTAGAAGTTCCCGAAATCACGCCATCTTCACCAGTGCGACGTAACGCAACCATTGCGGATTCTACATGTGATGCCATAGATAATTCCGCCAGTGCACTATTTTGGGTTATCACCGCAAATACCAGTTGTTGATGCATTTGATGAACTTCGTCTAATTCAGCACGATTTCGGCGATGTTGAAGCCCTGCTAAGCTCACTTGACGCAATGCATCACCGAGTGATTCCACAAAATAATAAATCATCTGATTTTGACTTGCTGCGGCAAATTGCAAATGCAACTGCGCATCAAACTCACTATACAACTGCAAATCATAGCGCGTATCGTACATCGCAGCTAGCAACGATTTTAATTTTGCAATATGGTCATCAGTGCGACGT
This sequence comes from Roseiflexaceae bacterium, assembly GCA_947450095.1. Taxonomy (GTDB): domain Bacteria; phylum Chloroflexota; class Chloroflexia; order Chloroflexales; family Roseiflexaceae; genus UBA965. The sequence continues at coordinate 16,672 of CANFUF010000006.1, read as the reverse complement.
TGGGCTGCCAGCGAAATCGACTGAACTTCAATGCCACGCCGTACTTCGAGTAACTCAACCACCGTCACCGCATTTAATTGCGTAGCCCGCTCAAAAAAATGCACCAACGCAGTGGCGGTTACCGGGCTGATAATGGCATTCCGTCCATTGGCGATGGTCAACATCCCCCGTCCTACCAAGGTACGTAATGCTTCACGCACTACAGGGCGACTTACGCCGAGTGTCTCGGCTAAACGCATCTCTGACGGCAAGGTATCACCAGGTTGTAATTGCCGGCTCAATACATATGACTGCACACGATCGACAGTCTGTTCTACTAACGTGATTTTGGCGATTTTACGCAATGCCCCATGTTCTTGCACAGTAATCTATCCTCATGTATACTATTCAAAACCTATCATACAGGTACACGGGTTTTCTATTCTAAAACGTATATTACCATTGAGGCAGTTATGCCCATTTCATGTTGGGACACCAACGAACAGCAAATCAACGTAACAATTGACTGTACCGCGCTCGATATTACGGTCAGATTGACGCATAGCCAACCGCACCCGACGACGATTTGGGAGGCACACTCGTCAGTCAATGATTGGAGTACATTGTTACAGCGTATAAACAACAGTTTAGCACAAGTCCAACAAATTGATGCAATTATAAATACGATTCAGGCAGACAGTACCGCACTTAGTTGGCAATTTGGAATTCAATTATGCACATTATTGCCATTACCACTGATGATTAAACAGTCGCTGTCATATGTAGCCTGCATCAGCGAAAATAATTGCAACATTCACGAAATCGAAACATATTTCCGCAGACAATCATTAATGTGGGCATATCAGCGCGTACGTATCAACTGTATCCGCCAAAAAAAATCCTCGCACACACCAAACACCACGATGCTGTTTTTGATGGGTCGGTCATCACGCGTACTCACAGGGGCATTATTCCTCGATAATGGGCAGATGCTCATGGGTGGCCACCCTGTTGCAGAGCGCATCATGACCCAACAGTCTGTAATCCATCAGATGAATTAACGCAGACCAGCATAGCGCATTATCACACACACGACACCACAAAAAAGCCCTCATTATCTCGTATAATCAATACACACAAAAATTACGAGGAGGGCTCAATGCTTTTGTCATTATGGCAACAAACCAACGGGAGCGTGCTCAACGCCATCGGGGTATTAATTGGGGCGTTGGTCGGGCTTTTTTTTCGCAATTCCTTACCACCACGCATCGCCAATACCGTTCAATCAGCAATCGGGCTCACCACATTATTTCTGGGGATGCGGATTGCCTGGGGACTCAGTGATATTTCGATTCACGGGGTAGCCGGCATCGTAATCGCGTTAGTCGCAATCACCGTCGGCGGTGGTATCGGCGAAGCACTCAATCTCGATGCCCGCCTCGGATCACTCGCCAACAGCGTACAACAACGCTTGGGGCAGAGCAATGACCAACGCTTTAGCGAAGGATTATTCGCCGCGTTTTTGATTTTTTGTGTGGGTCCCGTCACGATTTTGGGGAGTATCGACAATGGCTTACGGGGCGACAATCAACTCTTGATTATCAAAACCGTCCTCGACACCATTACCGCAGCCGCCTTGGCGAGTAGCTATGGGCTGGGAGTGCTGGTGTCGGCAGTACCGTTGTTGTTGTTCCAAGGGGGAATTTCATTGGCGGCAGGGAGTTTAGCTCAACTTGTCCCTGACCCAACCCACAACCCCACGGTATTGATCGCGACCTGTACCGGTGGGATTATTTTGTTGGGGTTAGGCTTAAATCTGCTCGACATCACCAAACTACGCATCGCCGCCTTACTACCAGCATTGTTAATCGGACCGTTGTTGGTGTGGGCGTTACAAACGTTTTTGTAGGTTATACAGCAAAATCCCCGTGTAGTGCATCTGCACTACACGGGGATTTCGTTTATCTATGATTAATCGCCGAACTGGATGCCTTGGGCCAATGGCAAGCTGTTGCCCCAATTGATGGTATTGGTCTGGCGGCGCATATAAGCCCGCCATGCATCGCTGCCGCTTTCACGACCACCGCCGGTTTCTTTTTCGCCACCAAATGCGCCACCGATTTCGGCACCGCTAGTACCAATATTGACGTTGGCAATCCCACAATCGCTCCCACCGTGTGACAAGAACAATTCGGCTTCGCGCATGCTATCAGTAAAGATCGCACTGCTCAAACCTTGAGCCACGTCATTATGCATGGCAATGGCTTGGTCAATAGTCGAGTAGCTCATGATATACAAAATCGGCGCAAAGGTTTCTTCGCAGACGACGTCGATTTGTTTGGGCATACGTACAATCGTTGGCTCGACAAAGTTAGCGCCGATGTCGGGACGGGCCTTGCCCCCCACCAACACCTGACCACCGCCGGCTTGGGCACGCTCAAGAGCCGCCATCATCGACGTCACCGCTGCGGTGGTTGCCAATGGCCCAACCAAGGTACCGGCGTCGAGGGGATTGCCGATGGGGACGCTGGCATAGGCCTTGACGAGGCGTTGACACAAGGCCTCAACCACACTTTCGTGGACAATCAAGCGCCGCGTAGTGGTACAACGCTGACCAGCGGTACCCACCGCACCAAACAATACCGCCCGTACCGTCATGTCGAGGTCGGCATTGGCAGTGACGATGATGGCGTTGTTGCCACCGAGTTCGAGGATCGATTTACCAAAGCGCCCGGCGACGGTTTGGGCAACTTTGCGGCCGGTACGGGTGCTGCCGGTAAACGAAATCAAGGGCAAGCGGGTGTCTTCGGACATCCGTTGGCCAATTACGGCACCATTACCGACCGCCAAGGTAAAGACACCAGTGACGCCATGCGCAGCCATGACGCGATTGGCGAGATGCTGCACTGCCACGGCGGTCAACGGCACCAATTCTGACGGCTTCCAGACGTTGGTATCGCCACATACTGCAGCGATGGCGGCATTCCAGCTCCAGACCGCCACGGGGAAGTTGAAAGCCGAGATAATCCCGATGGGACCGAGGGGATGCCATTGTTCGTACATGCGATGTTGGGGGCGCTCGCTGTGCATAGTCAAGCCGTACAATTGGCGGCTGAGGCCCACCGCAAAATCGCAGATGTCGATCATTTCTTGGACTTCGCCCAATCCTTCGGGGCGGATTTTGCCCATTTCGAGGGCTACGAGTTCACCCAAGGGTTCTTTGTATTCACGGAGCAAATTTCCCAAATCGCGGATCATTTCACCACGTTTGGGAGCAGGCACATTGCGCCACGTGGCAAATGCGGCTTGAGCCGCGGCCACGGTGGCGTCATAGCTGGCTATATCGGCGGATTGAACATAGGCGATGACTTCGCCGGTAGCTGGATCATAGCTGGGAATCCATTCGCCGCTGGTTTGGAGCCATTCGGGACCGCTACAGGTGCCGAGGTTACGTTCAGTCAAATTTAAGGCGCGCAACAATGCTTCAGTTCGGGCTGACATGAGTACTCCTTTGATGCGGTATCACTTTGGTATTGTACGGTTTTTTTAGCGCAGTTGGAATGATTCTACTGCGGCCACGATATCACTATAAATTTTGCCTTGGCCTTTGCCGGTGGATGCCCGCCAATTGGTGGCGGCTTTGCGGATTTGGCGGCCAAACAAGGTGCGCACATAGGGGCTCAGGATGACCAAATCGACGGTGGGGATGCGCCGTTCGATGCGGGCGGCTTCGTCGCCCCAATTCGAGCGCCAACCAATCAATTCCCATTCCACATGAATATGCGGATGGGTGGTTGCAAGTTTGGCGACAATTTCATCTTTAAAACTTTGCTGGGTTTCGTTACCACCCACATACAACACCCGACACGGTTCGGTGGCATACCGGGTGCGGGCAACCGGACCTTGGATAATCTGGGTATACTGCGCGATATCGGCGTAATGGAGTTGCTCAAGCCATGCATAAATTGCTTGGGCTTGGGGAATTTCTTGGCGCCCCAGAAAAATATTCAACAGCTGTACCAATAACGAAATCGCCTCTTCACTTTGGCCTGACATGAACAGCAATTGTGCGCGTAAGTAGAGCACGTCAGTTTCGTCCCACAAACGCAAAATATCGTCCAGATATTCAATAAACAACTGATTGACCAACGGCGCATAGTCGCTATAGCTCGTACTATGCATTTCGAACAATTCCAGCACAAAATCTGCGGCCTCACCTTGATGGTTACCCAACACAATATGCCATGCTTCGGTTAAACGGGTGTATTTTTCGGCACGACTGAGGTTGTTGTATTTGATTGAGCCAAAAAAGTAGCGGCGCCAGATTTCGTAGGGTTGTTCAAATACTTCTGCGATGCTACAGAGATCATAAATATCGACATCACGATAGTTAAACAAGTGAATCATGATAATCCGGCCGGTTTCGGGATGGACTTTGTTGACATCGCGGAATATATTGAGCCAATGTTTCAATGGGAAAAAGATTTGTGAGCGGAACACGACTTCTAATTCATCCCGAAATAGGGAAATTTCGCTGAGCTGTACTTGTTGCGACCACGTACGGATTTTGAGGAACAACAACCAATCGTACAAATCACGGACTTTATAGGCACTCAATTGACGTTCCATCCCGATTTGGGCCACGCGGAAGTATTCCAGCGACTCGAGGTAATCGCCTTCGCCAAACGCGATTAATCCCAACACAAATTGCGCATTGGTATCATCGCCAACACCAGATTGCACTGCTCGTTCGAAATGGTCACGTTGGCCACGAATTGCCGGGATTACCACTCTGAAATCATGATTATCACTGGGAAGCAACGCATCAAGCCCGGGGAAATTGGCCAGTGCCATACCGATATCGGCGTGGGTCTGTGCGATTTCACTAAATTCGGGCATGGCAATTGCCTGTTGAAATAATTCGCTGGCTTGGTGAAATTGTTTTTTACGGCGAAAATACTGGCCGCGCTTACGCAAACAACGGCCATATAAATTACCGCGCAGACCGGCCTCATCGAGTTGGGTAATTAACAACTGCAAAATACGATCTGCTTGGGGCAATTGCGTGCCGTTACGCACCAAATCAGCCGCCACTTGATAAATCACCATGGCCACACTATCGGGGTGCTCCGCATGGGTCAGATAGGGCACGCTACTATGCGCCATGATATCGGCGATATCATCATAGGCGCGATAGGCAATCAATGCCGGCATGAGTGTGTATAGTACTTGTAAATCCATAGGCGGGATGTTTTTGAGCATGAGTTGCCACAGGAGCGCATTGCGTTCGATGACCCCAGCAACTGCATCACCATTATCACGATGACTTCCCATCACAAAGCCAAAAAACGCCCAGGCTTGGCCAATTTGGGTTTGTTGTTTCTCGCTGGTGAATTTTGCCGTTGATAATCCTTGAAAGTAGCCTATATGATAAAAATAGGGCAACGAATTACTATTGAGGCGCAATAATTCCTGCAAGGCCTCGCGCATCGATTCGTGGGACAATGCACCTTTGATTTGGGCGCAGCAATCTTCAATCGCACGATTAACCAAGTATTGCAGGGCTCCAAAACTTGCTGGCACAGTCGCGAGGGCTGGCGGTGGGGGTGGCATAACCGGACGGAGCGGGAGTGTTTTCACAGGGGCAGAAGGAATCACCAGACGCACTGCTTGGGGGCGTACTGGTTCTTTTTTCGGTGGCACTGGCACATCGGTGGGCGGTTCTGAGGTCACGGGCGTAAGGATTTCGGGGATGCTTTGTGCTGATTCAGGGAGGATGCTGCGATCGCGGTACCATGCCAAATGAGCTTGCCAAATTGCTTCGTAACGATCGTCGGCAAATGCCTGATCGCGTCCTTCGCAATCCGCAAACATGGCAAACATAAACATACATGCCAATGGGGGAACGGCCTGGGTTGTCAAATAATCAACCACACGGAGATACCATTCCACTGGATACTTTCCTTGGGATGGTTCTGGTTGATCGCCGTTGGCAATGATTTGAATTTCGCTAAACATGGTCGCCTGCATAATCGTCAAATAACGACGACAAATATCGTGCATAATCAGTGTCTGTGATTCACTCAGCAACACTACGCGATCAATGCGCCAATCAAGGGGTTTTTCGATGATAGATTTTTGGCGAAAATTCAGTTTTTTGGCTAATAAATCGTCATAGGCATGTATTTTGGTGCGCTTATCGATAAGTTCTTTATTTGCAAAAAGTTGCTTGACCAAGATGCGCCGAATCGGCACATCTAGGGTATCCCAGTATATTTTGATGGCATTAGGAAGCCCGATTGTGTCACGAAGTGGTAAAAATGCCATATTACCCTCGATTTCTAAAAGAATAACGCAAAGATTAGTATAAATTATATCATACCGTACCGTAATTATGACATTTACTCATTATAAATACCATATACTAACAGCATATTATTGTGTAAATCTTGCAATTATGGAGACTTCCATGATACGTATTTTTCTATTTTTGGCACTGGTTGCAAGCATCAGCAGTAGTTGTAGAATGTCGCTCCCGACAACCTTAACAAACACCACCGTACCTGCAACAGTCCCAACAACCACACAAACAATCACCACCCCTACTGCGCAACAACCCACAGCAACCGTAATAAATGCGTTAGTGCTGACCATGCGTGCCATGAATATGGAGCAAAAAATCTGTGTGGGCGCGCAAATAGGCAAAAAACGCGTACCCCAAATTGTCCAATCGGGAGAACTCCCTAATGCCACCGAAGTAGCAATCATCACACAATGTGCCACAGCATCGATGCCACTCATCAACGGAATGTATACGCCTACGCCCCGATAAGAGACCCAATCAACCCACCGCGAACCAAGACAGTACGTGGGTGACAAATTCCGCTGATGGGGTAGTCTGGACTAATCCAATTGGATTCTACTACAAGCGCACCCGAAATCGTCACCCTCGCCGATAGTAACCTACTTGCGATGTAGGTATCATTTGCCGATAACCTAGCGACCGCAGTTGCAGATGTACGACGGTCAAGCGGCGGGATTCCAGGTGCACGCATCGACAATCAGACGATTTGGTTATTCTGAGGAACGCGTTAACAAGGTTTTGGCGCCATGCATGAGTAAGGCCCCATCGACGGCAAGTGTTAAAAAATTGACCCCTGCGTCGACAAATGGCTGTAAGGCATCGGCTGAACCACCGATAATGCCGACGGTTTTGGCGGCTTGTTGGGCGCTAATAATAATCGATTGCACCGCAGTAGTAAATTCACTGCTCTGCATCGACACGCCCAACGACTGGCTCAAATCGGAGGTGCCAATAAACACCACATCGACACCGGGCACGGCACAGATTTCTTCACGGGCGGCAAGGCCACGGTCGGTTTCGATTTGCACCACTACTACCACTTGTTCATTCATGCGCTGGGGGTAGTTGAGCGTAGCGTGAGGGGGTGGCGGATAGCCGGCCACACTGGTTTGGTCAAGCAGAAATGCTTGCGACAAGGTGTGCAAACCCCGGGTACCGTGGGGCGGGTATTTGCTCCATTCGACGGCCAAGCGGGCTTGGGTAGCGCTTTCGACCATGGGGATCATCACACCATCGGCGCCGGTTTCGAGGGCATGTTGGATGGCACCCCGTGACAAATCACGTACCCGCACAATTGTCGCGATACCGTGGGTGCGTGCGGCAGTGACCAGGTTCGCTACCATATCTGGGCTCATGGGGATGTGCTCGTGGTCAATAATCAAAAAATCAAAGCCGGCGTTTTTGAGCAATGGGATGACCAACGGGTCTTGGAGCATCACAAACGTCGAGTAGCAGGGGCGGGTCGTCAATGTGCTACGGAGCAGACCAGGTGCAATCATATTAATCCTCATTCAATAATTGTTCTCTGTATCATAACACTGCATCGTCACTGCCTTTTGCACACAACCGCAACAGAATGATTTTTGGGTGTTATATTCACCGACCGCGGGCTAATATTTTCATCAAAAAAGTAAACATCAAGAGACTATTGACAAGCAGATAATCTGTGTGGTACAGTCTTGGCACTACATGTACGAACTAAATACAACGCTCATTTTTGCACATGACTATGAGGTCATACTGATGCCAATGGAGGCAGGGAATGCAGGCTACGTTGACGAGGGTCAGCGGGATTCGTGTAGGTCATGCAGATGATGCAGAAGCCTTAACGGGTTGTACCGTGATTTTGTTACCCGACCACACCACCGCCAGTGTGGATGTGCGTGGTGGTGCCCCTGGCACCCGTGAAACGGATTTACTCGCCCCCGAATGCACCGTCCAACACATCCATGCCATCACGTTGTGTGGCGGGAGTGCCTTTGGGTTGGCGGCTGCGGATGGCGTGATGCGCTGGCTCCGCCAAAAAGACATTGGCTTCGATGTGGCGGTGACCAAAGTGCCGATTGTGCCCGCCGCGGTGATTTTTGATTTGGGTTGTGGCAATCCTTTGGCGTATGCCACCCCCGATATGGGCTACGAAGCCTGTAACGCTGCCAGTGAGGACCCTGTCATCGAGGGATGTGTGGGGGCGGGGATGGGCGCGAGTGTCGGCAAAATGCTGGGACCAAGTGGCTGCATGAAAAGTGGCATCGGGAGCTATGCCATCACCTTACCCGACGGCACGACCGTCGCCGCCTTGGTCGTCAACAACGCCTTTGGGGATATCTACCGCGAGCGCACCGGCCAAATCATCGCCGGTACCCGCTTACCGAGTGGGCAGTTTTTTGATATGGCGGCCCAGCTCCGTGGCGGGCATGCGGTGCCCGAGTTTAACGGGGGCAACACGACCTTGGTGGTGGTCGCCACCGATGCCACCCTCAGCAAAAGCGAATGTCGCAAAGTGGCCCAAATGGCTCAAGATGGCATGGCACGGGCAATTAAACCGATTCATACGCCGTTTGATGGCGATGTGATTTTTACGGTGGCGACCAATCAACGTCCCGCCCCAGCCATGGTGCAATTGGGGAGTGTAGCGGCCGATGTGGTAGCAGCGGCCATCGAGCGCAGCGTGGTAATGGCCACCAGCATGGCAGGGATGCCGGCGATGCGCGATCTCTAGGGTGAAACGAGGAATTGCCTCGACGCCATATTGGGTTTGTAGTAACGATGAAAGGGAACCTGTCAATGAAGATCAACGTTCGCCAAATCGTGGTCGCCGGTGTCTTGAGCGCCATTGCAATTGTGCTCGGTGTGACACAATTGGGGTTCATCCCGGTCCCCAACTTGAGCGGTAGTGCGACCATCATGCACATCCCGGTAATTTTGGGTGCGGTACTCGAAGGACCAATTGTCGGAGTACTCGTTGGGGCAATCTTTGGCATTTATAGTATGGTTACCGACACCACCGGGTTGTTTACCAATCCAATCGTATCCGTATTACCGCGATTGTTGATTGGTGTGACGTCATACTACACCTACAAATCACTGTCAGGCGGCAATGGGGCCGTAGCGGCAGCAGCAGCCGGTGTGGTTGGGACCTTGACCAACACGATTTTGGTGGTTGGTGCATTAGTCGCATTTGGGTTAATCCCCGCGGCTGCCATCCCCACGATTGTCCCGCAAGCATTGGTTGAAGTGGTGTTGGCGGCAATTATTACGGTATTGGTCGCCCAAGGCGTCAATTTGGTACGCTCAGGGCGCACCACCGCCGCCGATACCAAAGACGGCAACTACTAATTTTGCGGAATCCCCGACTACCGGCAAGTCACCCGTGCAGGTGTGGCTTGCCGGTTTAAAGGTATAGGCATGATACAACTCACCGATTTAACCTATGACTACAATGCAGGGCGCGACGATGCCATCCATGCCCTCAAAGGAGTCAATCTCACCATTAAGCCAGGTGAATTAGTGGCACTGCTCGGGCATAACGGCAGTGGCAAAAGTACCCTTGCCAAAGTACTCGCAGCGGTGTATATGCCCACCAGTGGGCGGGTCGAAGTCAATGGAGTCACATTGACCGAAGATTCGGCGTATGACATCCGCCGCCAAGTGGGATTGGTGTTCCAACGCCCCGATGACCAACTGGTGGCCAATCGCGTCATCGACGATATTGCCTTTGGCCCCGAAAATCTGGGAATGCCCCGGGAACAAATCGAAGCCCGCGTCCAAGCAATCCTCGCCTCACTCGGACTAAGTGCCCTCGCCAACTCCCAGATTAGTAGCTTGTCGGGGGGCGAGCGTCAGCGGGTAGCAATTGCCGGGGTACTGGCAATGCAACCCGCCTGTCTGATCCTCGATGAACCCACGACTATGATTGCACCGCCACTCGCGCGCAACTTACTGCGCCTGGCCCATGAATTGCGTGACAATCATGGCGTGAGTGTAATTCACATCACCCACTTCATGCACGAAGTGGTCGATTTCGACCGCATTATTGTGATGGATGGTGGCAACGTGTTTATGGATGGTACACCACAGGATGTCTTTCTGCGGGCCAATGAGCTCCGCCAGGTGGGGCTCGATGTACCACTGGTAACCCGCCTCGGGGCCCAACTGATGCACCACGGCATCACCATCCCCCAGCCCGTATTGACGCCCAATCAACTGCGTGATGCCTTGGTACCATTACCACGCCAAGACATCGGGGTGACCAGACCACTCCAACCCACCGACCAACCGCCGCAACGCACCCACGATACCATCATCGCTATCGACAACGTGCATTTCACCTATATGCAAGGGACACCGATGGCCAGTGTGGGGCTGAGTGGCGCGACCTGTCAGATAGGCAAAGGCGAAATCGTGGCGCTCTTGGGAGGCACCCAGGCCGGCAAAAGTACCTTGATTGAATGCATCAATGGGCTCCGCAAACCACAACACGGGACGATAACCGTTGATGGCAAAGAGATATTTGCCAAAGGGTATGATATTGGGGCATTGCGTGACCGCATCGGCATCGTGTTCCAACAACCCGAAACGCAATTATTTGAAGAAACCGTCGGCAAAGATGTCTCTTTTTCGCCACGACGGCGCGGGCTGCCCCCCGAACAATCACGGGCGATTGTCGAAGAATGTTTGACGGCGGTAGGGCTCGATTACCAGACGTTTCGTTTGCGGTATGTCTATGCCTTGAGTGGTGGTCAAAAACGGCGCGTAGCGATTGCCGGTGTCCTGGCTAGCCAGCCCGAGGTGCTCATCCTTGATGAGCCGGTGGCGGGGCTTGATCCGCGTGGCCGCACCGAGCTGGCCAATTTGATTGCCCGCTTGACCAAAGAGCGCAATTTGACCGTCATCCTCGTGGGTAATACCATCGACGAACTGGCCGAGTTGGCCGACCGTGCCATCGTGATGCACGAGGGGCGGGTTGTCGATCAAGGCACGTTGCGCGAATTGCTCAACGATGCCGATATGTTGCATGGGATTGGCTTGGAATTGAGTGAAACGGCCGAAATTGCCCGCGTGCTCCGCCAACATATCAGCGATATGCCCACCAATTTGTTGCATGTCGATGAGCTACGCGATGTAATTGTGCAACGCTATGGCACCACCCAAGGAGGCACGCATGTCGCTTGAGTTTTCTCGAAATGTGACGTTTGGTCAATACATCGATATCCGTTCGGCGGTACACAACCTCGACCCGCGCACCAAAATGATTTGTGCGGCAGTGATTATGGCGTGTGCCTTTATGACTCGGGGGCTCATTAGTATTGCGCCATTATTTGCACTCGCGATTATCGTACAACTCGCCACCCGCATCCCAATCGGCTATACGTTGCGTGGTTACCGCTTGTTGTTTCGTACCATGCTCTTTTTTGTACCGTTCCAGGTCTTGTTTTATCAGGCAATACCGGGCGTAGAAATGCACTATTACTGGCGCTGGTGGATTTTGTCGGTGTCGTACGAAGGCATCCTCGGCGGTATTTTTACGCTCAGTCGCGTGATTGTGCTCTATCATTCAATCAATACATTGATGTTTACCACCACCATGATGGATTTGTCTGATGGTGCCGAAATCATGATGGATCCCCTCAAAAAACTCAAATTCCCTGTCAACGAATTTGTGATGACGATGACGATTGCGCTCAAATTTGTGCCCTTGCTGATTACCGAACTCGAGCGCCTGATGCGCGCCCAAATCGCCCGGGGCGTGCGGTTTGATCAAGGCAGCGTCATCGCCCGTACCCGCAAACTGGTACCGGTGTTGATTCCCCTATTTGTCAATGCCTTGAGTCGCGCCGAGATTTTGATTGTCGCCATGAACGCCCGCTGTTATCGGGGCGGCGAAGGGCGCACCAAGCGCCGCACCATGCACGCTACGGCCCGCGATGTCATTGCCGGGGTGATTGTATTACTGTTTGGGGGTTTGGGAGCCTATATTGGCCGGACAATGGGAATATAACTGATGACAGATACCACCACTCACGCGTTGGCACACCTCGACAACGCTGGCATGATTGCCTTTCTCACTACTCTCGTACAAACCCCCAGTGTCTACTTGCCGGGGGTAGCCGGCGCCAATGAAACTGCCGCCGCCACCCTGATCTATGACCTACTCGACGAATGGGGCTTACAGCCGCAACGCTGGGAAGTGGCCCCAGGGCGCCCTAATATCGTGGCCGAGTTACGCGGCAACGCCGGCGCAGGACCGTTGCTGTTGTTTGAAGGACATACCGATGTAGTCACACCGGGTGATCGTAGTGCGTGGCAGTACGACCCCTTTGGTGCCACGATCGTCGATGGCCGTATGTATGGCCGGGGTACCGCCGACATGAAAGGGGGGGTGGCGGCGATGCTGTATGCGGTACGGGCCATCCAACTGGCAGGTGCCCAATTTGCCGGTACCATCCGCTTACTCATCCCCGTGGACGAAGAAGGGTTGATGATTGGCATCAAAGATATCGTGGCGAGTGGTCATGCCCATGGTGCCGCCGGGGCGATTATCTGTGAGCCCGAAGAACATGAAGTCTGTATTGCTCAAAAAGGGGCACTGCGGCTCAAACTCGAGTCGTTTGGGCGGGTCGCCCACGGCGCCATGCCCGAAGAAGGAGTCAATGCCCTCACCGGTATGATTCAGCTGTTGCATCGCGTCCTAGGCATCCAAACCGAATTACGGGCGGCACATGGTGAGCACCCATTGCTGGGCAAAATCTACCTCAGTCCCACGGTGGCCCGCGCCCCGATTAGTGGCGAAGCCAGCCAAATCAACGTGCTCCCCGACAGCTGTGACGCCTACCTCGACATTCGCACCATTCCAGGGGTATCACACCCGGCGATTGTGGCGCGGGTCGAGGAACTAATGCACGAAGTACAGCAAATCGATAGTGCCTTTCGGTTTGCCGTCAGTATCATCGATGATCGTCCTTCGACCGAAATCGCCGCCGATCACCCGTTGGTACAATCACTCCAGCATGGGCATCGCACCGTCTACCAGCAAGAGGCGCCATTCGGCGGCGTACCTGGGTCGACGGATGGCACGATTATCACCCGCGATGCCGGAGTGCCGGTGGTAGTGTATGGCCCCGGCGGCAAACGCATCCCCCATCAGCCCAACGAATACGTGATTGTGGCGGAAGTCGAGCGGGCCGCGGCGGTCTATGTACATGCCGCCTTGCATTTTTTGCAGACATATCAACATCCCGCATAATTACCGTAAAATAAACCAAACACCGCGTGAAATTCCCGGTGTATTGACAAAGGAGTCACTCATGGCCAAGGTAACCATCCCCTTTATTCAATCGCTCAAAGGCAAACGCAAATTCGCCATGCTCACCGCCTATGATGCGCCGTTTACCCGCCTCGTCGACGATTCTGGGGTCGAAATGATCCTGGTCGGCGATTCGTTGGGCATGGTCATGCTGGGCTATAGTGGCACCTCACCCGTCACCATGGATGAAATGGTGCACCATTGCAAAGCAGTCGGCCGCACCGCCAAAAACTGTTTGTTGGTCGGTGATATGCCATTTATGGCCTATCAAGCCGACATCAGCGAAGCCATCCGCAACGCCGGCCGCCTCATCAAAGAAGCAGGTATGGATTGTGTCAAATTGGAAGGGACGAGCAAACAAGCGCCCACTGCCAAAGCCATCGTCGATGCCGGGATTGCCGTTATCGCCCATATTGGATTGACACCCCAAACTGCTGCCAGCCTTGGTGGTATCAACGTCATCGGTGGCCAAAACTACGCCGCCGCCAAACGGATTTTGGATGATGCCTTGGCGATGGAAGCCGCAGGATGTTGGTGTGTGTTGATGGAAGCAGTGCCTGCTGATTTGGCCGCCTACATCACTTCGCGCCTCAAAGTCCCCACTATCGGAATCGGGGCAGGAATTGGCTGTGACGGACAAGTGTTGGTCACCCACGAAATGTTTGGCATGTTCCCCGGCTTTGGGTTGCCCTTTGGCAAACGCTATGCTGAGGCAGGTCAGCTCATTCAAAACGGCATGCAACAATATCACCAAGATGTGCTCAATGGCCAATTCCCCGGTGCCGAAAACAGCTTCCCGATTGATGCCGAGTTGTTGCGCCGCCTCGAGGCCGACGCGTGAAAATAGCGATTATTGGCGCTGGCGCAATGGGGTGCCTGCTGGCCTCATACCTCGCACCCCACCACGAGGTATGGTTGGTTGATGGCTGGCAGACCCAAGTCGACACCATCAACCAACAGGGGCTACATCGCGAACGTGACGGCCTCACCACCACCTGCCACCCCCACGCCACCACTGATGCCACGGCCGTGGGGGGCGCCAATGTGGCGCTGGTATTGGTGAAATACCACCAAACCGCCTGGGCCGCCCAACAAGCAGCCCAAGCCCTCGCCCCCCACGGCATCTGTGTGACGCTCCAAAACGGCATTGGCGGCGCCGACGTGTTAGCCGAAACACTCGGCGACGCGCGGGTCACCCGCGGCGTCACATCGCTCGGCGCAACATTAGTGGGCCCCGGGCACGTGCGCCATGCTGGCATGGGTGATACGGTGTTTGCCACCACCCTTGCGCCAGCCATGATTCAGCAACTGAGTGCGGCCTTCGCAGACGGGGGATTGCCAGCCCACGCCAGTGATAATTTGGACAGCCTCGTGTGGGGCAAGTTGATTGTCAACGTCGGGATTAATGCCCTCACGGGAATTTTGCGCATACCCAATGGGATGGTGGCTAGTCATGCTGGTGCCCGTGCCTTGCTCACCCAAGCAGTCAATGAAGCCGTGGCGGTGGCACAGGCACTCAATATTACGTTGCCATATGATGACCCAGTCGCACATGTACTCCATGTGGCGACAGCCACCGCCGCCAATCGGTCTTCGACATTGCAAGACGTGTTGCGTGGCAGCCCCAGTGAAATTGCAACCATCAATGGTGCAGTAGTGCGCTATGCCCACAATTGTGGTATCTCTGTCCCGATTAATCACCTGCTGTGTGATATGATGGACATTGTCGATACAACCACCGAAAGCCGTATATCGTAAAGGAGCACGTTCATGATGGGAATTATCGGAACAGTTATTTGGGTCTATCAACTTCTGTTGTTCATTCGCTTTATCATGCAGTGGATCGACAAAGATGGCACCAACAACATCAACACTGCCCTCAAGCCGATTACCGAACCCGTACTTGCGCCAATTCGTCCCAAGGTAACATTCAACAATATTGATTTGTCACCGCTTGTCGTCAGTGTTATCTTGACCATCATCGCATCATTGCTCCAAAGCGTGTTGTAATTGCCCAATTGCCGTCACAACCGAGGTTGTGACGGCAATACTATCGTTCCATTTAACAAAAAATATTACCCTCAATTATGTTGATTACGCAGCGTTTGATTATCAAAACACCCCAATAATCAATGCTATGCTTGCCACAAATTTTTATTTAAACCGAAATATGACACACTCATTTAACACAGATTCTTGCAAATTCACCTGTCATACATCTCCCTATTTACCGCTATACTACACATAGCGTTCTCCTAACTATACTAGGATCTACTATGTTCTGGGACATCCCTGATTACTACTTGTTTTGTTGTATGATTCCCGCAGTTTTGGTTGGACTCGCCTTGGTATATATGTGGTGGAGAAACTAACACACCACGGTATCAATCACGGTAGCTTCGTAATATTCTCCACACAAAACCGGTGTGACCACGCTGTGGTCACACCGGTTTTGATTGACAAAAATTATAATCTGTGGTATTTTCGTATACAAGAACCTGTTTCATATAGTTGAATTATTACATGTCAGAGCAACAAGCCCAACACGTGGTGAAATCGGCGGCACGGGTATTCGAAATATTCGGATTATTGGTTAATCACCCCGACGGATTATCACTGACACAGATTTGTGCAGAACTGGGATTGCCCAAAAGCAGTGCTCACGCATTGCTCAACACGATGGTGGTACACGGATATCTGCGTGAAGGGTTGCGCGAGCGCACCTATCGACTCGGACCCGCACTGTTTGAGCTAGGGAGTGCCTATATCGCCAGCACCAATTTGGTGAGTGATGGCTGGGAGATCGTGCGTACCACGGCCCGGATGTGCAACGAAACGGTGCATTTGGCGGTCCTCGATGGCAATGAAGTGCTGTATGTCGCCAAAGAAGAAGGCACCAACACGATCCGCATGGTTTCAGCGGTGGGCAAACGCTTCCCAGCCTATGCTACCGGTGTCGGCAAGGTACTACTTGCGAATTTGAGCGACACCGAGCTCGCTACACGCATCCCCGACGATACGGTATT
>CANFUF010000005.1 GCA_947450095.1 Roseiflexaceae bacterium | reverse complement strand
GAAAATGGAAAATGGAAAATGGAAAATGGAAAATGGAAAATGGAAAATGGAAAATGGAAAATGGAAAATGGAAAATGGAAAATGGAAAATGGAAAATGGAAAATGCTGAATACCTCCGTGGTCCCCGCGTCCTCTGTGCGAGATAAAGAAAATCCTCTCCACGCGATTTGTGTAATCTGCAATACTATGCCAAAATCGCTCTATCCACCCCAATTCACCAATCATCACAAGGATTTTTTATGACCACCATTACCAACGCCACTGTCCTGATTACCGGCGGAGCCTCAGGCATCGGGCTCTTGCTGGGCACGCAATTACTCACCCGCGGTGCCAAACAATTCATTATTTGGGATATCAATCAATCAGCGATTAACACCGTCGTTGCTGAGCTCACCGCCAAAGGACACCAGGTACATGGGTTTGTCGTTGACGTCACCAATGTTACCCAGATCCAACAAACCCTCGCGACGATGATCGCCAGCGGCATCACCGTCGACATCCTCGTCAACAATGCCGGGATTGTGGTGGGGAAGCCGTTTTATGAGCATAGTCATGCCGATATCGACAACGAAATGGCAGTCAACACCACCGCACTTATGCACCTCACCCGTGAAGTATTACCAGGAATGATGGAGCGCAATCGCGGGCATATCGTCAATATTTCGTCGGCTGCTAGTCTATTGGCCAACCCCCGTATGTCGGTTTATTGTGCCAGCAAATGGGCGGTAACGGGCTGGTCAGAATCGTTGCGAATCGAGTTGGCCCAAATCAACAGTGCGGTGCAGGTCACCACCGTCATGCCTTATTACATCAATACGGGAATGTTTGCCGGTGTCCGCTCGCCCATCATCCCCATCCTCAAACCAGACTATGTCGTGGCCCAGATTGCCAACGCAATCCACGGCAACCGCATGGTATTGCGCTTGCCGTGGATCGTAAATCTATTGCCGGTATTACGCGGAATTTTGCCAAGGAGCTGGTTTGACGTGATTGTGGGCGAGTGGTTTGGGATTTATCACACTATGGACAAATTCACCGGACGCACCCGCTAGGGAGTTAACGCCATTGATCGCGCCATGATTCGAGCTGGGTGACCTCAGCAGATTGGGTATCGACGATGGCTTGAGCAAGGTTTTTGATGTCAGGGTGCTCGGCTTTGGTCAACGCTTCTTTGGCCATGGTAATAGCAGCCTTATGATGCGAAATCATCGAATTAATCCAGCGCACATCATAACTAAAGCGGTCGTCTTGGGCCACTATCATATCGCCCATATCCATGCCGGTGCCAGCACTAATCGCCACGGTGGGGTACCAATTATGGCGCCACACTTGCATTTGGGTGATTTCGCCGTCTTGCACCATAATCACGTTTTGGGCAAACTGCTTGATTTCGGTATGTTGGGCTTTCTCGAGTGCTTCTTGAGCCATGGCAATTGCCCCTTGATGGTGCACAATCATACTATCGATAAACAAGGCATCATAGGGCGCATCATTGGTCATTGACATGGCCGTCATGTCGTGCCCAGCCATATCTTGCCCGGCCGTGGCAGTCGGCACAAACGCGCTCGAATTGCGCCCACATGCCATCAATACGACCGCCATCATTACTATCCCAACCCAACGCAACTGCTTCATGATGCCCTCTTTATTTGATTACCAAAAAATCATCCACCGTATTGCTTACTGATTGCGAAATCGTCGTAAGCGCAACGAATTGGTTACTACAAACACCGAACTACAAGCCATCGCCCCCGCCGCCACAATCGGGCTGAGCTGAATACCCCACCATGGGTACAGTACTCCGGCAGCCAATGGGATGCCGATGACGTTATACCCAAAGGCCCAAAATAGATTCCAACGGATGGTCGCAAGGGTAGCTTGCCCCAAGCGCAATGCCAGCGCCACCAACGTTAAATCGTTGCGCATCACGATGGCATCGGCGGTTTCGATGGCAACATCAGTACCACTACCCATCGCAATCCCCACATCGGCCCGGGCCAATGCCGGGGCATCGTTGATGCCATCGCCCACCATCGCCACCACACCCTGCGTCTGCAGTGCCACCACCGCATCGACTTTGGCGGCGGGGAGGACATTAGCCACCACTTCGGTAATCCCTACATCGGCGGCAATCCGGGTGGCGGTAGTCTGATTGTCACCCGAAATCATCACTGTGCGCACACCACTCGCCTGTAATTGCGCCACTACTGCCGGCGCCTCGGGGCGCAATTGATCGCGTAACCCAATCACTCCTTGGCACTGCCCAGCCACTGCCACCACCACAATGCTCTGTCCGGCGGCCTGCAGGCGGGTGATTGCATCGTGCAACGGGGCAACATCGACGCCAAATTCTTGCATGGCGGTCAGATTGCCTATCACCACGTATTGATCAGCGATTTGGGCATCGGCACCCCGCCCCGCCAAATCGTGGCGATTACTGGCGACAGGGATGGCCAATTTGCGCGCACTGGCCGCCACCCCAATCGCTTGCGACAAGGGGTGCGTGCTGCCGGCGGCCACTGCAGCCGCCAAGGCTAGCAGGGTGTTTTCGTCACCGAGCGCAACGATTTCTTGGACACGGGGCCGGCCCTCGGTGAGGGTGCCCGTTTTGTCAAAAGCTACAATCCGCACCTGCGCCAAGCGCTCCAGTGCCGCAGCGCCTTTGATGAGCACGCCATGATTGGCGCCCACCCCACTCGCCACCATGATGGCAGTGGGAGTGGCGAGGCCAAGTGCGCATGGACAGGCAATCACCAGCACCGCCACCCCAAACATCAAGGCTTGGGTGAGGGGCACGCCTATTACTAGCCACCACACCCCAAACGTCAACATGGCCAACACAATAATCACGGGGACAAAAATCGCCGATATCTGATCGACCAGTTGTTGCACGGGAGCGCGACTCCCTTGGGCTTGG
The DNA here is from genome assembly GCA_947450095.1 of Roseiflexaceae bacterium. GTDB lineage: Bacteria > Chloroflexota > Chloroflexia > Chloroflexales > Roseiflexaceae > UBA965. Next base: position 67,375 of record CANFUF010000005.1, on the reverse strand, counting down.
CGCACGAGCCGTACCAATTGCGCCAAGACACTGTCGCTGCCAATCGCCTCGGCACGAATCTGGATTTCGGCAGTCAAATTAATCGAGGCACCAATCACACGCTCGCCAAAACTCCGCCCGACCGGCAGACTTTCGCCTGTCAACATACTTTCGTCTACCGTGGTATTGCCGCTGACCAGTACTCCATCAACAGGGATACGCTCACCGGGCTTGACAATCACGATTTCGCCCCGGCGCACCTGCGCGGTGGGTACTTCGCTGGCTACCCCCGCCCGGAGCACACGCGTGGTTTTGGGTTGCAAGCCAATCAGGGTACGCACTGCACTACTGGCTTGGCTACGGGCGCGGGTTTCGAGGTATTTACCGACCAAAATCAAGGCAATAATCGTAGCAGCTGTTTCGTAGTAGACATGCCCGACCCCGCCACCGATTAACAAAATCGTGCTATACCAAAAGGCGGCACTCGAGCCCAGCACAATCAAAGTATCCATGTTGGCGGTACGGTTACGCAATGCCCCCCAGGCATGCCGATAAAAATCACTGGCGGCATAGATTTGGACGGGGAGTGCCAGCACCAAAAAAAACCAATTGTAGGCGTCGAGCCGCGCTGGCACCATGTGCATGTGGGCGATACCATTGCTGGCCACCATGGCGACAGCGCTGGCGATAGGCCATGGCGAAATAAACCCAAAATCTTTGGCCATCGAGATGACAAACAAGGGTACGGCAAACACCATGGCAACCAGCAAGCGTTGCCAGCGCTGGTTGAGCTCGAGGGCGCGGGCATCGGCTTCGCTATCGTTGGCATCGGCGCTATTTTCGGTAATAATCACACCATAACCGGCTTTTTCGACGGCGGCAATCAATAGTGGCTGGGTCATCACCAACGGCAAAAAATCAATGGTGGCGCGCTCGTCGGCCAGGTTCACCGTGGCCGACAATACGCCTGGCTGTTTGCGTAGTGCTTTTTCGACTCGGGCCGAACAACTGGCACAGGTCATGCCGGTAATCGGAAACTCGAGTTGTTCACGAATCACGCCATAGCCGGCTTTTTCGACGGCGGCTACCGCAGCAATTAAGGCACTGGGGGTTGCATGAACGACGGCATGTTCATCGGCGAGATTCACCGTTGCGTCGCTGATGCCGTCGACTTTGCGCAAGGCTTTTTCGACGCGCATCACACAACTGGCACAGGTCATCCCCGTCACCGCAAATTCGCGCATCGTATCATTTGTCGTCATTACCGTTCCTTTGGATTAAAGGGAGCGTGATGTGGAGTATCTACTCCACATCACAAAATTACGCCAACCACCACCTAGCAGCAGCCTTCGGAATTCCCGCCACAGCAGCTGGCACCATCATCGGCACCCAAGGCAATCATGGTCGGTGCCAACACTTGGTAACCGGCGTCTTGGATGGCCGACACCAATATGCGCCGCTCTAGTGCGGAACCTTCGATGGTCACTTGACTACGATCTTCACTGACAAGGGCTGTGGCAACGCCAGGTACAGCCAACAATGCTTTGCTGACACGGCCAGCACAACCGCCACACGTCACACCACCAACGGGCAATTCAATCCGATCCATGTTACTTTCTCCGTTCGCTAAATACCTGCATCAATTCACCGATGACACGCTCACGCTCGACCGCATCATCACTCCGGATGGCCGTGGTCACACAACCATGCAAGTGTTGATCCATTACCATACGTCCCACTTGGTCGAGAGCCTTTTGGACGGCGTCCATTTGCATCAACACATCGATACAATAGCTGTCTTGTTCGACCATGCGATAAATTCCGCGCACGTGGCCTTCGATGGTGCGTAAGCGTTGTTGCACTTGCTCTTTGTGACTACTCACATCCGTCGTTCTCCTACACCCCCCCCCGGAGGGGGCTGGGTAGGTGCATTATACCAGAGATACAAAGTAGGAAGTAGGAAGTATGACGCATGAAGTACCAACACGCTTCTACTACCTCATAACAGAATGAGTATGGTAAAATAAACGCACCGCAACCACGCCACCGCTGTTCGAGGAGGAACATTATGGCAAATTTCAATGGATTAGGCATGAATCTCGGCAATTTGTCGCGTTTGTCCGATGCCCAGACTCGCTCAATTAGCCCCGAAAACTACGACGGCGCCAAAGGGCGCGGTGGCATGGCCACCGAAGGTACCGGCGCAATCCATGCCCGCGGCATGGGTCAAGGCTGGAAAATTTCGCCGTCAATTCGGATTGCCTCCGGTGAAACCCGCGAAATCGCCAATATCGACGGTATGGGGGCCATCCAACAAATTTGGTTGACACCCACCGGCAACTTCCGCCTGCAAATCATCCGCATCTACTGGGATGACCAAGTCAATCCATCCGTCGAATGCCCCTTGGGCGATTTTTTTGCGAGTGGCTGGGGTAAATATGCCCAACTCAGCTCACTGGCCGTGTGTGTCAATCCCGGCAGTGCCTTTAATTGTTATTGGGAAATGCCCTTCCGCAAACGGTGCCGCATCACCGTTAGCAATATCTCGGACAAAGATGTCACCCTCTACTACCAAATCAACTACACCCTGACCGACGTCCCCGTCGATTGCGCCTACTTCCATGCCCAATACCGTCGCAGCAACCCATTGCCCTATGCCACCGACCACACCATCCTCGATGGCGTGACGGGGCGCGGGCATTTTGTGGGCACCTACATGGCCTGGGGCGTCAACAATTGTGGCTGGTGGGGCGAAGGCGAAATCAAGTTCTTTATGGATGGTGACGGTCAATTCCCCACCATTTGTGGTACCGGCACCGAGGACTATTTTTGTGGATCATACAACTTTGACGTGGGACCAGCCAACGGTGGCTACCGTGAATTCACCACGCCTTACGCCGGGCTGTCGCAAGTCATCCGCCCCGACGGCACCTACCAATCGCAGACCCGCTTTGGCATGTACCGCTGGCACATCATGGATCCCATCCGCTTCCAGCAAGATTTGCGGGTGACCATCCAAGCCCTCGGCTGGCGCAGTGATGGTCGCTACCTGCCCTTGCAAGACGATATTTCGTCGGTGGCGTATTGGTACCAAACCCTACCCACGGCGCCATTCCCGGCCTTGCCCGACCGCGATTACCTCGAGATTATCTAGCGCAGGACAATCGAACGAGGGGCTGATTCACCGCCGCCCCTCATATTTTTTACACAAAAACAGAAAACGGAACGATCATGCAACGCATCGCCCTCACCACCTGGAGCATCCACCCCTACCTCAGCGATGGCAGCCTCGATTTGCTTGCGATGCCGGCCCGCATCAAGGAAGCGGGGATTGCCACCGTCGAAATCTGCCACTTCCACATCCCTAGCACCGACACTGCCTATCTGCAATCGCTCAAAACCGCCGCAGCCGATGCCGGGGTCGAGGTTTTTAGTATTTTGATCGACGCCTTCGATATTTCGCAAGCAGACAACGCCGCCGACATCGCCCAAGTCCAACACTGGATTGACGCCGCCGCCACCCTCGGTGCCAGCCATGTACGCGTCGTCGCCGGTGAAGCGCCCGCCAGTGATGCGGACGCATTGCAACGCACGATTAGCGCCCTCAAAGCGCTCCAAGCCTATGCGACGCCCAAAGGGGTGCGGGTGATTAGCGAAAACTTCAAGGCGACCGCATCAACCCCCGCCAACTGGTTGGCGATTCATCAGGCCCTGGGGTATGGTGGCTGTGCCGATATTGGCAATTTTGCCAGCGAAACCCGCGTCAGCGACTTTGCCCAAGTCGCCGCCATGGCCGCCTCGATTCATGTCAAGGCATCGTACGACGAGCAAGGACAATTGCTGCCCGCCCAAGTCAATGCCTGTTTGGCGGCCGCCCGTCAACACGGCTTCAGCGGCCCCACCACCTTGGTCTATGACCGCCCCGGCGATCGCTGGCCCCACATTGAAGCCCTACGCCAATGTGTGCTGACGGCATTTGCCTAAACCACTCGTGATTGCGGTATGATACCAAAAGCGGTATGTCGCACATTGCTTCATCATGCCATCGGTATGCTGGGACAATGTGCCACGCAGGTCATGTACGCCAAAGTACGCCCTGTTTTAGCGATAAGGCACTACGGTTATGGTAAGTTGTGATGCAGGGATGTCACCCACACGCGGGCAAGTAATTGTCAATAATCGCATTGTGAGTTATTTACGCTGGGGAAGTGGCACAGCGCATGTAGTGTTACTCCATGGTGTAACCAGCAGTGCCCGGTCGTGGTGGCGGGTTGCACCTGGTATCGCCAGCCTCGGATATTGTGTCACAGCATTCGATATGCCCGGCCACGGCGAAAGCAATCTGATTGGCCACCACGACATCGCACATATCGCCAATCATCTCAGCGCCGCCTGTGCCGCCCTCGACATCCCTATCCACACCCTCATTGGGCATTCGTGGGGTGGGGCGACTGCTTTGGTCATGGCCCAATCACAAGCCATCCAACGACTCATTTTGATTGACCCATTAATCACACTCGACCCCAACGGTGGCGCTCAACTGGTCGCCAAATACGGCGAAGGGGTGGGTCATCCCAGCGCCGAAACATTGCCGTGGCTCACCGCCCGCAACAAACTCTGGCATCGTTGTGACGTGCAATGGAAAGCTGAAGCACTACAACAATGCCGCCAAGAAGCAGTCGAAGGTTTGTTGCTCAATAGTGGTGAGTGGGATATTACTGATTTGTTTACGCAAATCACCACGAAAACTTTATGTCTGGTAGCGGATGACGCTAGCACGATTATCCCCCCAACCAGCATCCCCACCATCCAAAAAGCCCTCGGTCAGCATGCAGGGCGTTGGCTCCAAATCGCCGGTACCGACCACAACATGTACCGTGGCGGCTTTGATGTTACCATGCCACGCTTGATTGAATGGCTCAAGGAGGGCAGCGATGAACCCACCAGCAATTAGCCAAAACGACCTCGTGCGCGACGCCATCCAACGTATTAGTAGCGCAGGCTACAAAGCCACCACGCCCCGCGTGGCGGTGCTCAACGCAGCCACTACCTATGTAGGTGCATTCACCGCAGCCGAGCTGGCGCAGACGCTTGCGACCCAAGGCAATCCCTTGGGTGATGCCAGCTTATTTCGCACACTCAAACTCTATACCGACATCGGGGTGATGCAACGCATCCATGGGCTGGCCGAATGCCACCGCTATATCATGAGCAATCATCAACATGCCCACCGGATTGTCTGTACGCTGTGTGGGCGCGTGACGGAATTTGCCGAATGCGGCCTCGACGCCATGATCCGGGCTCTCGAAGCCCAAACCGGCTACCGCGTGGTCGAACATTTACTCGAATTATTTGGAACCTGTCCGTTTTGCATGACGGTATCGTAATTTACCGCGTCACCAAAGAGGTTTGCCATGCACTACCACACCATCATCATTGGGCTCGGTGGCATGGGCAGCGCCACTGCCTACCACATCGCCCGCCGTGGCCAACGGGTACTCGGGCTCGAACAATTCACCCCGGCGCATCGCAACGGCTCGAGCCACGGACATTCGCGGATTATCCGCCAAGCCTACATGGAACACCCCTCGTATGTGCCCTTACTCAAACGGGCCTTTGTGCTCTGGGATGAATTAGCCACCCACAGCGACGAAGACCTATTGCACCTCACCGGGGGCATCATGATTGGGCGCCCCGACAGTGACGCCATCCAAGGCACCCTCGCCAGTGTGCGTGAACACCAATTGCCGCACCAGATGCTCGATGCCGCTACCATCCGCCAGCGCTACCCGGCCCTCACCCCCAGCGATGATATCGTGGCAGTCTACGAAGACAACGCCGGCTTTGTGGTACCCGAGGCAGCAGTGCGCACCCATCTGCGCCTCGCCCAAACCCACGGCGCCGAACTCCACTTCCAAGAAGCGGTCACCCATTGGCAGGCTAACCCCGCTGGTGGCGTCACCGTCACCACCGCCCAAGGGATCTACACCGCTGATCATCTGGTGATTACGCCGGGTGCGTGGGCGCCCGAGTTACTGGCCGACATGGGCTTGCCGCTCCGGGTTGAGCGCCGCGTCTTGTTGTGGTTTGCACCAATTGGGGGCATCGAGCCCTTTACCGAACCCAATTTCCCCATTTATATTTGGGATTGTGGCGCAGGCGTATCGTTTTATGGCTTCCCCTACCACCCCAGCATGCCGGGCATCAAAGTGGCCATTCACACCGTCGGCCAAGCCTGTAACCCCGATTCGATCGACCGCCAATTACAGGCCCACGATGTCGAATCACTGCAAAACCTGCTCCGCGAGCGCATCCCCGCCTTGCTCGGGCCGATGACCCACTACGAAACCTGCATGTATACGCTGACGCCCGATGAGCATTTCGTCATCGCCGTCCACCCCGACCATCCCCAAGTGGTCATCGCTTCACCCTGTTCGGGTCATGGCTTCAAATTCACCCCGGTGATAGGCGAGATTTTGGCCGACCTCGCTATCGATGGCCACACCGCCCACGATATTTCGCTCTTTTCCTTACGGTTTTAACGAGGACGCTATGCCTGCACTTACCCCCCAATCTGTGGCCCATCTCCGCCAACGCACTGCCACACAGCTTGCCAGCGCTGGGATTATTTTGACCCCCGCCGAGGTCGCCCAGATCGAAATCGCCGATTGTGGCCTCGGCGAAATCGAGACGCTGGGCTTACAACTGGTCGTTTATGTCAATACCGACCGCTGTTGCGCCAAAGAACTGGTCATGTTTGCCAACCAAGTCTTCCCCGAACACCGTCATCCACCGGTGGGCGATGACCCCGGCAAAGAAGAAACCTTCCGCTGCCGCCAAGGCGAAGTTTATTTGTATGTCGAAGGTCCCGCCACGCCCAACCCCCGTGGCACACCCCCACCCGCCCGGGCCGCCTACTTTAGTGTCTGGCACGAAGTGGTGTTGCGCCCCGGCGAGCAATACACCTTGCAACCCAACGTCAAGCACTGGTTCCAAGCCGGGCCTGCCGGCTGCATCGTCTCGGAGTTTTCGACCCGTAGTCGTGACGAACTAGACATCTTTAGCGACCCTGACATTCAACGCATCCCCACCATTCAATAGCAAGCAAGGAATCCCTATGTACATTTGTCGCTTTACCTACAACTCCCAGCAACCACGCATTGGCTTCGTCCAAAACGACGCAGTCTACGACATTACCGCCCGCTTCCCCAGCATCACCGCCTTTTTGCGCTGGACCATTGGCCGCCAAGACGCCGCCACCGCCCTGCAAAAGGCCCTGGCTGGCAGTGAACCCCTCGCGCCACTCAGTGGCGTGACCTTGCTCCGCCCCACCGACGAGCAAGAAATCTGGGCGGCTGGCGTGACCTACGAACGTAGTCGCGTCGCCCGCGAAGAAGAATCGGCCAAAAGTGGCATCTACGACCGTGTCTACAGCGCCCCCCGCCCCGAGATTTTTTTCAAGGCCACCCCTACCCGGGTCGTCGGCCCCAATGAAGAAGTGGCCATCCGCAACGACGCCACCTGGAATGTCCCCGAACCCGAATTGGCATTGGTCATCAACCCGGCCTGCGAAATCATCGGCTACACCGTGGGCAACGACATGAGCTCGCGCGACATCGAAGGCGAAAACCCACTCTACCTGCCCCAAGCCAAAATGTACGGGCGCTGTTGTGCCGTCGGCCCGATGATTGCCCTCAGCGAAGCCATCGCCGACCCCAAAGCGTTGACCATCTCGATCGCAATCCACCGCGCCAGCCACCTCGTCTTTAGCGGTAGCGTCAGCACCAGCAAAATCGTGCGTCACTATGCCGATTTGGTGCACTACCTCGGCCGCGACAACCTCTTCCCCGACGGCGTGTTGTTGCTCACCGGCACCGGTATCGTACCCGGCGACGAATTCACCCTCGAAGGGGGCGATGCAGTCAGCATCACCATCGACGGCATTGGCACGCTGCATAACACGGTTGTCCGTGGTGGTGTGTAGTTTTTGTTTTTGATGAAAAAAATAATCCTCCCCGTCGTGACGTGCAATTACTTCAGGGGGGTTGTTTCCACAATTATTTCACCACAGATGTGTGCGTCGTTTTGTGCGTGTAAATTATTCCTAATAAAAACCAAAATCCCCGGCGTGACGAATGTCACGCCGGGGGGCTATTGAAGGGCTTATTTCAATACCAGTGTCGTCACCGAATCGCGATAATACACCGTCCCGGTGGGATATTCTCCATCCTCGAATAATTTCACATTATTTTCACGCATAGTAATCTGATTATTAACCACAATCACCACCCCTACCGGTTGTTGCAGTTGCTCAGTATCATTGGGCACCGCAAATAGCCCACTTTCATTGGTTTGCGTTTTGGCGATAGGGGTAATGATTTGATCCCAATTCATACTATTCACATCGACACTTGCGGGAAATAAGTAGACAAATGCGTTACTTTGGGGTACCGGATTATTTGCCGCATCAAGCTTGCTGACTCTTCCTTTCAGCACGTGCTTCGGGAAGCTATTGGGCTCACGTTGTAACGTGACCGCCGTACCACTATCACACCCTGGGAAAGGGTGTTCTAAGCCAAGTTCAATCAAGTGCGTTGCCAAACTAATCGGCACCGCTCCACCCAATATCACTGGGGCACCGTCTTTGTCTTGGATACCAAATGTCGGTACACCGACTAATTCATTGGCATCATTCAACAATGCTCCACCCGATACGCCATGACTCAAGGGCGCAGTCACTTTCAAGGCTTGATATTTGGTGTGTTGCTCGCCATACCCAAATCGATCAATCCCCCAGTACCCGGCTGTTTTGCCCGTGGTAATCGTGATGGTTGCATCCCCAAAACTAGGATATCCCACTGCTTTAATCGCCTCTTCCACTCCTAAATCGGCACTATTTACCGGGATTGTGGGTAAGTCGAGACATTCTGCTGGTGATACACCGCTCCCCATCCGCACAATCCGCAAAATGGCCAAATCGGCATCGGGGTCAGCAGCCACCACCTGCGCATAATAACTCAAGGCCGGCGGCTGATTCAGTTCGTGGGTCAACCAGATTTCAACTAAATGATCAGGATTATAAAACGTATCGAGATCTTTGTGACCGACCACATGGAAATTGGTCACAATCAAGCCCCGTGGATCAATAATCGTCCCCGAACCTGATCCTACCTCAATCCGATTTTCGTCGAGTATCCCAATTTGGACTATCGCTTTCACCACATCATTCATCGGCGATAACGAGCCATCAGCCTGAATAACCGGTTGGACCGGTACCGAAGTTGGCGTGGGTGCCAGCGCCGCTGGCGCATCGGCACAAGCGACGACACTCATTGCACATATCGTAATAATTACTAATTTTGCAAAAAAATACCGCATAATTCCCCTCACAAACGATGCGTATCATATGACAGCAATGCGCAACGTTGCGGTATTGTACCATGCAATTATTCTGGTGTCCCCGCCGACGGAACATGCTGGGAATCGACATAGTGCGTGCGCCACGCGCCATTCACCACTCCCAGAATAATCGTATCTTCGTCGCTCCCATCGAAATGCACCGCATTTGCCGGCACAATCACATAGCTGCCGGCGGGGTATGCGGTCGCCTGACGTTGATCCATCTGATTACCATACCCCAAATAGAGCGTACCCTTCATCACAAACACATGCGCTGTTTGGGTGTGCCAATACGACGGGTCCCAGAAGCCCGCCGGAATTGCAAACGCATAACTAAATGACAGACTCGACCCATCACGGGCGCCATCGAGTAATGCATACTTGGTGCCATCATTGCCTATTTCTTGCCAGGGAATCGTATCAATGTGCCACTGCATAAGCGTGCCTCCTGTTTTATCACCCTATTTCACCCAAAGTATAACCAATTTTTTGATACCAAATATGGAAAAAATTGCGCTCTGACTTACCGAATCATGGCTTCATTTCATTTTTGGTCCCTATTTTTTGATTGATACCAATAAAATAAAGAAATCTACAATTACAAGTAACCTCGCACTCGTTGCATCACTGCGATGAGATCAATTTTTGCAAAATCAGTGGTATCAAGCTCGATACATGGCGCATCAAGCTGCAGTGGCGCCACCCGCCCCGTCAGTAAGCGCTCGCGCAATTCGAGTGCTACAGCGGATTCTTGGTGGCCAGGGTGCCGTGAGCCGTCGTTGCCACGATTGATATGCCGTTGCCACAGCGTCTCACCGTCACACACCACCAATATCTGCACCCATTGCACCGCATAGCGCTCCGCAAGCGCCATAAAGCGTGGCGTATCACGCTCAGATTCAAAGTTGGCTTCGATGACACAGTCCCGCCCCGCCCGCAATTCACTTTCGAGCCACACAAACAGCAAATCCATGCTGGCTTTGCTCAATTGGCGCGACCAGGCGCGGTCGCTCCAGCCCAACGAATCAAACAACGATTCTTTGAACATGTCTTTGGTCAGCAATGGCCACCCCAAGCCCGTGGCAAGCACCTGGGCTTGGGTGGTTTTGCCAACTCCTGGTAATCCATTGACGATGACGACCCGCGCACTCATGCCTTGATGATTACTTTCTGGGTTGTCACTGATTCGAGGTATTCCATGTCGATTTCGGCCCCATTGGCAATACTATCTGGGACGGTCAAGGTGCTATCGCTATTGAGCATAAAGGGATTGGTGACGACGTCACGTTTGTAGTAGCGGGCATTGGCACTGATATCACCCGGCAACACAAAGTTGGGCAGGCTAGCCAGTGCCACATTGGCAGCCCGACCGATGCCGGTTTCGAGCATACCACCACACCACACCGGGATGTCGGCAGCCATAGCCATATCGTGGATCTGCTTCGAGGCGGCAAAGCCACCAACGCGGGACGGTTTGATGTTAATCACGCCACAAGCGCGTAATTCAATCGCCCAGCGGGCATGCTCTGGCGACACGATGCTTTCATCGAGACAAATCGGCGTCTGCAAGGCCCGTTGCAATTTAGCGTGGTCGATGATATCGTCGTGTGCCAATGGTTGTTCAATCAACAGCAAGCCGAATTCGTCGAGTTGTGCCAAATGTTCAGCATGGTCGAGGGTATAAATGCTATTGGCGTCGACTTGGAGCATGATATTTGGCCAGGCAGATCGCACCGCGCGGGTTGGTTCGATATCCCAGCCTGGCTTTATTTTGAGTTTAATCCGTTGGTAGCCATTATCGACATAGCCGGCAACCACCTTGAGCAAGGTATCAATATCTTTTTGGATGCCGACGCTCACGCCCACGCTGACACGTTCACGCACGCCACCCAGCATCTGCTTGAGGCTTTGGTTGCGGGTGCGCCCAAACCAATCCCAGACGGCAAATTCAAGGCCAGATTGGGCCATGCGATTGGCTCGGACTGGCGCAAAAATTCGCTGTACGTCGCTGGGGTCGGTGATATCTTGGCGCATCAACATCGGCGCCAAAATCTCGTTGACCATGGCCATCACGGTTGTAGAGGTTTCTTCGTTGTACCAAGGCAATGGGCCAACCGGCGCTTCGCCCCAACCATCGACGCCATCGGCATGGATGCGCATGATGATGGCGTGACTGCCTTCTTCGCGCCAGCCACTGGTTTCAAACGGGGATACATAGGGCAAATCAATCCGGCGCATTTCGATATGCTGAATTCGCATTACAGACTCCTTTGTCTATCTCATCATTCACAAAAGATAACTACACTGCGTGGGGCATCAAAATATACTGCCAACCCCGCCCAGCCACCTGCACACAATCAACGACCTGGTAGCCGGCGGCAAAGCCTGCTTCGACGTAGCTGCGTTGCATCATGCGCCACGCCAACAGACGAGTTTTGTCGTGGGTACGTAACATAGCAAGTTGCTCAGGGAGTGGCACCGCCACCGCCTGGCCATCCCACGCCGGCATCATCTCTGCATAGGGCATATTATCACGCACGCTGACGGGGTAGACCAGTTCGCCCACATCCCACGCCACAAATTGTTGATTGAGGTGTTGGTTGACCCGGGCACTTTCCATGTGCCAATCCACTTGGAAGCGGTCGCTGGGTGCACCGGCATTCAAGGCATCATTCATTTCGCCATAGACATCACGTTTGTAGGTGTGACAGACCGCACCGAGACGATGGATGTTGAAATTACCGTTGACGATTTGCAGGGGATCGTACGTCCAACTCATCAAATTAGTCTGACCATCACGCAAAATCGTCTCGCGCTGGGCCAGTTTGAGGCGCAAGCCGATATCGCGTCCGCGATATTCGGGTAATACACCCACAATATGGCTACAATATTTGAGTTGCGGGGTGGGCGTGTAATAGACGCCATACCATCCCAAGGCAAACCCCACCATGCCATGGGCGGCTTGCGGGCCAGCGCTGTCATAGGCGCCCAACAACACACAGTTGTTGGTGGCCCAGGTAATCAATACGTGAGTAGGGATAATTTCATCGTCACTATTACCCCAAATGACATTGTGCACGGTTTGTAAATCAGCACACCCCGCCAAGTCGGTGATTGGGCGAATCGTAATTGCCATGCAATAGCCTCTTTTATGGATTGGGGCGCTTCAATTCAGCGAGCCATGGACGTTTGGTGAAACTGCTGGCGATATCGTCAAACAACGGCAAGGCCTGTGCAGGATCGATGATTTCGCTCAATTTGACATACACCGCATTGCGATCATCGAAACAAAGCGTCGGCACGCCAAAGCAAGTATATTGCGCGCGGGCATATTCGTGATCACGCTGCAACACCGTCAGCAAACTTTTGTCGTGGGTATCCGCCGTAAACCGCACCATATCGACACCACATTTGGCGGCAATCGCAGCCACCGGCGCCCGTTCGTTCAAGGCGATTTTGTCTTGATGACGGGCATCATACACCGCTGTCCGGAAGGCACTAAAGAGTGCTGGTGATTGCCGGCGTACTGCTTCGGCGGCCCAAAAGCCATGCAAGCCACCCCAAGTCGTGGTGCCGTCGTGACGGGCATAGCCATCACCATCTTGCTCCCAGACCTTCCAGTCTGAATCAGCTGGGGTGTTGACTTGCTCGAGCGAAAAATAGCGCCAATCGATGACCACTTCCGGGCGCTGTACAACGACCATATCCAACCAGCGTGAGGCACGCCACGCATACGGGCACAAAAAATCAAAAAATACTGTTAGTTGCATTGTATTGCTCCATTAAATTCAGCGACATCTTTAGTCTAGCATTTTTTTGAGGGAATGCGTACAACGCACCTCATAGGGTCACTTTTCCTCCGTCACCCGCCCATAAAACAACGCATAGAGTGTTTGTTGGCGTTGCGCAGCGCGTTGATAGACCAGATGAGTAGTCATATCAGGTTGGTATGTTTCCCCTAGTGGCGCCGCAATCTCATCCAATGTACGAATCACGCCAAGGCTACGTAACGCCAGCAGGGCCACACCCCGTGCCGTCGCTTCCACCACCGCCGAGGCGGTCACGGGGCGACCGAGCACATCTGCACAAATCTGCAACCACGTCGGTGAGCGTAACAACGCACCACCACTGGCAATCACAGCATCGCTGGCTGGCAGGCTGGTGGCAATTTGCCCAAAACGCAACGCCATTGATTCAAAGGCAGCCCGCAACAAATCAACGGGCGTCGTCCCCAAATGCATGCCATGAATGGTAGCACGGGCATCACCGGCCCAGCCCGGGCTCCGTTCACCCGCCCATAACGGCAATATCGTCAAGCCATGGCTGTCCGGGGTATATTGCGCCAATTGTGCTTCAATGTCGCTATCAGTATGATTCCCAAATTGCAATGTGTCACGCATCCATTGATAAATATTGCCACCCTCACTGGTGGCACCACCCACTAATGCCGTCTGGCGATCAATCCGATAGCACCATAATCCAGGTGGCGGTGGTGGAGTCCCAGGGATGGCAATCCGCATCGCCCCGGTAGTACCAACTGTCAGAGCCAAATGACGGGGGTCGCTACAACCACTGCCTACATTGGCAGCGGCCCCATCGCCAATTGCAGGGAACCACTGGGTATGCGCGAGTGCAGGCCAACGTTGGGCCCATACCGGCAACAATCCGGTGTGGGGCACATCGATGTCAACGACTGGCGCTAATGCGGTGCGAGGCAAGTCAACGGTAGCGAGCCAATCTGGGTGCCAATCCAACGTGGTACGATCCAAAAATCCCGTCCAGGCGGCAATACTCGGAGTAACCCGCCGAATACCCAACCAGCGCCATTCAAGATATTCCCCCAGGGTCATCCACTTGCTGGCTGCCTGCCATTCGTGGGGGCGCTGTGATTGCAACCAACGTACCCGGGCTGGCCAATAATTGGGGCGGAGCAAACATCCCGTCGTAGCGTGATAATCTGCTTCAATGTATTGTTGGCGGAGCAGTTGCGCCTCGCTCGCACTCTGGGTATCGGCGTAGGTCCGTAATGGACCTACGGGGGTGCCGTCTGGGGCAATTCCAACCATCGTTGTCGCCATCGTATCGACACCGATAGCAGCGACAAATTGGACATGCCGCCCTAATTGCACAATCACCTCGTCAATGACTGCCGCACATTGACTTGTAATTTTTATTATGTCAATTTCTGCAGCGCCATAGGCATCACTCACGACATCAATCGGCAGCCGTGATTCAATCCCAATAATCTGGCGGGCCTGGGCATCAAAACAGAGTAAACGCACCGCGCTGGTACCCACATCGAGTGTGAGTACCAGCGGATGGAAAGCATTTTCGATTGCAATCAACTGCATATTGGCTCCTACCACACCAGTGGCACGTGCCAACTAGCATGCTAATTCGACTTGGGGCGTTCACCCAATGTTACCGTAAATTCTTGTGGTTGGTTATCACGCAAGACGGTTAATTTCACCACATCACCTGGTTTATATTGTAACAACACTCCCCGCAATGATGCTTGCTGGCCCAGTTTGATACCTTCGAAGCTGGTAATAATATCGCCAGCCTTCATGCCAACTTTGCCTACCGGACCACCATCAATCACGCTAGTGACGTAGGCACCCTGTTGCACGGACAATTGATATTGCTTAGCGATATCGGCATTAATCATGCCATAGGTAATCCCGAGGAATGGATACAATACTTGCCCGGTTGCGATGATTTGCTCACTTACCCGCCGCATAATATTGGAGGGTATTGCAAACCCTAATCCTTCCGCTGCACCAGCATTGGGATCGCCCCGTACCACCAACGTATTGATACCAATGATTTCGCCATGCATATTCAATAATGGGCCACCACTATTACCACGATTGATGGCAGCATCAGTTTGGATGAGCCCTTCAGGGGCATCTTCACCCAAATTACGATTCAAGGCACTGACAACCCCCACCGTCACACTATTTTTGAATTCGCCGAGTGGACTGCCGATGGCGATGACTGTTTCACCTTGGCGCAACGCATCAGAATCACCGATAGGCAAATACGCCGGCACTGTACCATCGACTTTCACCAATGCAAGATCCATCAACGGGTCATCTCCAACCAATGTCCCTGGTCGTTTTGTCCCATCCGAAAAAATCACTTCCAACGAAACATTCTCGGCAATCACATGATGATTGGTGACAATATAGCCATCGGGGCTAATAATTGCTCCCGAACCACTACCAGTGCCGGCTCCCTGCCCCGTCGCATCACTGCTCGCCATGTGATTAATGACCGTGACCACCGCTGGTCCCACTTTGGCAACCACACTGGGGACATCCATGGTGGCAACACTGGCGGAGCTACTCGTCGTTTGATTTGTATCTGGTTTGCTGGTTGGCAACACTGGCATCGTCGGTAATACCGCTTGGGTTTGCTGTGGTTTATTGGTTGGGGCCGGTGCTTGTACTACTGTAATTGGATGATTCGCATTGTTGCGTTGAATCAAATATAACGACGTCCCAGCTCCGGCCACTGCACCAAGTACGGCACCACCGATTAACGTTAAAATTAATGCCGTGACCATCAAAAATCCATTGCCACGTCCCATAATTAATTCCCCTATCCACTACTTATATCGCGACAGAATCCATATCGTGTCTGCGCTGTATGCACTATCACATACCAAATTAAACTCTCTGTGAATACTCTATGAGCATCTGATGAAAAACCACAAACCATCCATACCATTATTGCATTTTGCAATGCAATAATACCCTATTGTTCATGCCTATTTATCCAAAAAATATGCCATAACCATTTGCATCACCCTAATAAAACAGTATTCTCTGAAAATCTGCAGATATTTTCAGGTATAATATCATTCACGTAGCATTCGACGTTGATGATACGGCATTGTATCCCGCAAATGTACACTTTTAATTATTCATTTGCCACGCACAGAGAGATTCTATGATTCTCGAACAACGTTATGGTGCCGCCCAAGTAGTTATGCGGGTCACGGAAGCACTACTCGCGCGTGCGGCATCAGGCCAAGCAACATCACCAGACACATTTCGCCGGGAAATGTTCCGCACGGGATGGGGCTTCATTTGTGAACGCCGTGCAGTTGCCTCACTCGTCAATTTAGTCAATGCAATGCTCTGGTCCCTCGAAGCGTGTGACACTCCCCAAGAGCTCCAAACAGCGGTCCAAGAGGTCATCAGCCGCTTCCGTCACCAACTCAACCAACGGGTACTCGATACTGCATCCCACAGTTTATCGCTCCTCAGTAATTGTCAACGCATTATTACCCATGGCTATAGCACCACCGTTCATTACGCCTTGCAATATGCATTACGCAATGGCCAACGATTACACGTAACCTATGTCACACCTACCAATTCTGGCGAATCACATGCACTTCATGAACGAATTGCCGCCATAGGGTTAAGTGTCGATACCATTCCACTTGCACACGTTGAGTCAGTTATTCGTCATTATGATGCCGTCATTGTCGGTGCAGATACCCTCGATGTGCATGGGCTCACCAACAAACGTGGTACTGCGCCACTTGCCGTCAGCGCACTGACCCACAATGTACCCTTTTTCACCTTTTGTACCAGCGAAAAATTCCTCACCAATGCCTTTTATCAAGGTCCAATCTCCCCTTGGCCATTCAACGATGTGCCGCAGCTCATGACCAGCCCAGATTTGATTGATCGTGATATTACGCCACTCCACGAAATCAGCGGTGTCATAACCGACAGAGGCTCGCTCCCCGGTCCCGCCATCGAAGCCTGGCTTGCCACCGAACAACTTCATCCGTGGCTGAGTGGACGTGGTACACTATAACCATACTTTCTTGCCAGCACCCACAAGCGGTGCTTGACAATTGCCGCCCAGAATATTATCATAGTTACGTATGAATGATAAAAAACTACGAGCAGATGGATTCGATGACGAAACCCATCTGCTTGACAAATTATTAACCGATACTTCACGAACCAAATCGCAACGTGCACTCACGCACGAATCGCGCCCTATCCCTGTACTCCGTCGCAACGAACCAGCCACCCGTACCAATCAACGTCCGACGGGTCCCATGCGGACGACAAATTCCCAACCCGTCGTCGATATGCGTATCACTGATCGCATGCGGAGCAATCCTGCCCGCCAAACTGACACCATCCGTACGACGAGTGCTGCGCCACGTGATACCGGGAGTATGCGGCATACGGGCGCGTTACGCACCGACAATGCCCGGGTCACCGGGAGCATGCGCCAAACCGGAACGCTACGTACCTCTACCAGCACCACGACCCGCATTCCGCCCACCAAACCTCTTATCTACAGCCAAGATGATGACTTATATGCATCCCTTGGCGAAGAACCATCATTGATTCTGACTGCTGGTACCAACCTTGTCTGGATTGTGTTGATTTGTGTGATTATTTGGCTGGGTATTAGTATCGCCCAACACCAAAGTGGCACCGAAACAACGATTTTGAGTAGCTACTACCAAAGTACCAACTTACGGGCTGCGGCCAAAGTTATCGGCATTACCTTGCCCGAAATACCGCGGATCGATAATACCCCCAAAATCGCCATCCCTGCGGGCGAAAGTAGTGTCCTTGGCGCACCAACCATCACTGCCCAACGCATTGACGAAATCTTGCGCGTCCATGAATCCCCTGCGACAGGGACTGGCCAATACTGGATTGATGCTGGTGTTGAATATGGTATTGACCCCGTATATGCCTTGGCATTTTTTATGCATGAATCAAGCCTTGGCACGAATCCTGCCTGGAGTGGGATCAAGCCTGATGGAAGTACTACCCATAATATTGGTAATATCACCTGTGCTGATTATCCAACCTGTTATGGTCGGTTCCGCGATTATCCTGATTGGCAAACGGGAATTCATGATTGGTTTCGCCTCATTTCAGTCGAATACGTCAATGGCTGGGGCGTTGCAACCGTCGAAGGCATCATTCCACACTATGCACCAGCCAACGATCAAAACGATGAACCACTCTATATTGACAACGTCAAACAGTTTGTAGCCCAATGGCGTCAACCATAAATTACGGTATATTTTTCACCTCAAAAATCTGTGCATTTTGAAAAATACATCCAGCAATAATACACCATGCGTATCTTATTATTAGGCGGCGTCTTTCGTTCTAGTTATTGTTTTCGCGCCGCCTTCTTCCAAAATCATCAGATAAAAGAGTGCATCATGGCCACACAACACCAACCCTACCAGGTTATCAGCCAAGAGGCTGATATCGAATTTCGTTATTATCCGGCAGCCGCATTTGCACGTGTGCATGTGCAAGGAGCCAATCCACTGACTGTGGGATTTCGCCAATTAGCCAATTATATTTTTGGGGGGAATCAGGCCAATCAATCGATCGCGATGACAATCCCCGTCGTATTAGAACCAGGCATGGGGAATCACGATGCTCATGTGTCATTTTATTTAACTGATGAAAACGCCCCCCAACCAATCTCTTCAGCCGTCCAAATCGCCCATCAGCAAGGGCGCCACGTCGCCGCGATTACCGTAAAAGGGGTGGTCTTCCAAGCCAGACTTGATGCCATTGCGACACGCTTACATGCCACCCTCGTTGCCAAAGGGCGTGGTTGCAGTGCAACCCCCGAGTTCCGCTATTACACCCCACCGTGGCAATTATTTGGGCGCCGGAGTGAGGTGCTTTTCACATTAACGGATATACCCACACCATAACCACCATGTCGTCGATTAGTGGAGGTCGCGGTACACATACCAGGCAAGGCGGTAGTAACTCGGGCGACCATCGCTCTGATAGCAAGCCCCTCCTGTACAATTCCCCGCTACAAACGGAATATGCACCACCCCCCATTTTTGGGCATTACTGCCCGTATCTGGGGGGAAATCTTCATATTTAAACCAGAACACCACGGGAATTTCGCGACTCCCATCAGATAGTAGCCGTGAGGCCAATACGCGGTACACTGCCCCCAAATAATTTGCCTGCCCGAGTTCGGTTTGGTTGCTATAGGCCACGTTATAGCCGATTTCGGTAACCCATACCGGACGCAACGGGTCATTCAGTGCCACAAGTTGCGTCCGCAAACGGTTATAGGCTTGGGTTTGATTGCTAATCCCAATATACGCCAATTCCCACGGATACGAATGATACGCCACTGCATCGAGTGGCCAACGTTTCAATTCGTTCTTGGCCAAAACAAAAGAAGGGCTGTTATAAATAGCTGCTAAATATGCCATATCAGTCATGACTAGATGCCCTGCGACATCGTCACTCCCCCGTGGATGTAATCCCCCTAATACAATCGGTGTGGTAGCGCAGTACGTCTGTAATTCACCATTGCGGCAGGCACGATAGAGGGTTGTGGTGAGTTGGGCCACCACTGCAGCCGGCACCGCATTCCCCACCGGGCCGTTACTGGTATACCGTGGCATACGATTTTCTTCGTTGAGTACTTCAAGTGCTCCGATTTTTGCACCGTACCGCGCCACAATTTGCCACGCCCTGGCCATCCACACCTGCATATATTTGTTGTAACTGGGGCCATATTTGGGGTCGGTGATATAGGGGCCGCGGGCTAATTCATTCGCATCCACACCCATAATCACATCGAAATTGAGCAATAACAACACATTGATATTGTGGCGTGGTGCGACGGTATTGATAAAGTAGTCATAGCGACTCATCGCCGTCACCACCACCGCATCACTCGCCCAATAATCTGCCGGCAAGCGCATATCTATGCGCACCCAACGCACACCAAGTTGGGCCATTTCGATACCCATTTGATCAATAGCTTGCGTATTCAACTGATTATTATTTACTTCAAAATAGGGGTCACGCCCAACCAGTCCCATCATATCTGCCGGCACCAACGTTCCCGCAATGCGGGTGGCAGTCGTACTCGGAGTCGTAGTTGCAGTGACAGTGGCAGTCACCGTCTGTGTGCGCGTGGCAGAACGCGTCGGCGTATTCGTGCGCGTATATGTTGATGTACGCGTAGACGTGTTGGTGCGGGTATTCGTTCGGGTGCGGGTATTGGTACGGGTACGCGTGTCGGTACGGGTTAGTGATGCGGTACGCGTGCGGGTGTCAGTACGGGTTAGTGATGCGGTAAAAGTTTTTGTCGGTGTTACAGTCAATGACGGCGTAAATGTCACCGATGGTGTCAATGACAACATCGGTGTGTGGGTTGCAATGGCGTCAGTATTTTGCGGAATCTCCACAAATATCATGCCAATAACCAGAATAACGCCCCATAATAACCGCAATGACCATCCTCCATCCCCGCTGTACTTGACGCAATATACAAAAGACTACGGCATGTGCCCTATTGTTCCGGGCGATACCCCACCGCAGCATGCATACGCTTCATTACTGCGACGCCGATATAAAACGAGGCCAAACTACAAAACAACACCCCCACGAGACAAACTAGCACGCGGCCCATTTTTTGGCGGCCGTCGACTTCCACAAAACGTTCGGGTGGAAATGCTTCGGCACGCGTTGCCCCATTACGCCACGTAATCGCCGTAATTAGGCTGTTGGGTAGCCGTTCAAACAGATGCGCTACCGTCGCCAAGGCTGGCAAATTAGTATCGCTGACCGGTTGGACCCGGATCAACCATGCCCCAGGCATTTCAACCCGACCATTGGCATAGACCACTATTGGGGCGTAGGTAGGAAGTTGATTGAGCACGGCCAATTCCCAGCCTGATGCACAATTTACACAGGTCAATTGCACAAAACGATGCTGGCCACCCGCATCTGCTGGATTATTGATGACGATGTGCCCAGCGACATGCTCACCCAGCATAAATGGCATCACTGGATTTGGGATATAGGCCGTCGCAGTCGCAGCCGGAGTAGCCGTCGCAGCCCCACTAAAAATGAGTAAATTTCGATTGGTGGTGGGCAACATCAATTGTTGCACAACCAAGGGTAACGGCGAGGATTCAATCATGGTCGCCTGTACCGTCAGCGCTAATTCCCACGTTTCACGGGCGCTCGTCGCCATCCCGAGATCAACCACCACCGTACGGGTATCATCAGCCCCAATCACCACCAAGGCCGCTTGGGGCACGATAAGTGGGTCAGCAGCTGCCGCGTGCGTTGACACCATTCCCCATTGCACTGCGATGAATACCGCACAGAACACCCCAAAATAGCATATATACCGCATCACAACTTCATAACCTTTACAAAATTAGTCGCGCCACCCACTGCAATCGGATGTCCGCCAACCAATACCACCACACTTCCTGCCGGCAAAATCCCTTGGCCAACAATCATCGACTGCAGTAATTCCGCCAAATCATCGAGGCGACTCACCGCGCGGGCATGATATGCCTGCACGCCCCACACTAACGCCAAACGATTCACTGTGGCAGGTTCTGGCGATACCGCAATAATTGGCGTTTTGGGGCGATGGCGCGACACGAGGCGCGCCGTCAGTCCCGACATCGTAAAGGCGATAATTGCCACTGCATTGACTTGGACGGCGATGGCGCACGCCGCCCGACTCATGGCATCAGCAGTATTATCTGCGGGTCCATGCACCGTCGGCAATGGCGCACCACCATCACCGCTACGGCCACTGTTTTCACTGACGATAGCGATGCGGTGCATCATCTGCACCGACTCAATTGGCCATGCCCCCGTGGCCGTTTCGCCACTCAACATCACCGCATCAGTACCATCGATAATTGCATTGGCCACATCACTCGCTTCGGCACGAGTCGGACGCGGATTGCGGATCATCGAATCAAGCATCTGGGTGGCGGTAATCACCGGCACTCCCATGAAATTAGCTGCCTCGATGATCCGTTTTTGGGCAAGTGGCACCAATTCGGGCGGCATTTCGACACCTAAATCACCACGGGCTACCATCACTCCATCACACAATGCGAGAATCCCGTCGAGTTCGTCGAGGGCTTCAGGTTTTTCGAGTTTGGCAATCACGCCTACCGTCGCCCCGTGTGACGCAATCGCCGCTCGGATGAGTTCCATATCGGCAGCACGACGCACAAACGACAAGGCCACGTAGTCGACCCCTTGGGCCAACCCAAACGCCAAATCTTCACGATCTTTTTCGGTCAAAGCAGGGATGCTCACTGCCACACCAGGCAAATTAATCCCTTGGTTTTGGCGGAGCTCTCCCCCAGCAATGACCCGCGTCGTCACGGTATCGCCAGCTACTGATAGCACACTGAGCTCGAGCAAACCATCACTAATCAAAATCCGATCACCCACATTAACATCTTGGGGCAAATGTTGATAGGTGGTTGATACCCCGTTGGCGTCACCCATAATCGGATGCGTCGTAATCGTAAATGTGGCGCCTGGTACCAATTGGACTGCCTGCGCATTCACCAAGGCGCCAGTGCGAATTTTTGGCCCCTGTAAATCCTGCAAAATCGCCACCGATTGGTTATTTCGCACTGCTGCCGCCCGAATCGCCGCAATCCGTTGGGCATGGTCAGCGTGCGTCCCATGTGAAAAATTCAAGCGAGCCACATTCATTCCCGCCGCAATCAAGGCATCGAGCTGGGTATCAGAATCACTCGCAGGGCCAATCGTTGCCACAATGCGGGTGCGCCGCACATCATTTTGCATACAAACCCCTCTATCCTATGAGTCAAACCGTAAAAGCGGTGCGAGCTTGGCTTGCATCGCAGGACCAATTCCTGGCACCGCCCCCAAATCATCCATGGTCGTAAACACCCCATGGGCCGTGCGGTATTCGACAATCCGCGCCGCCAGCGCAGGCCCAATTCCCGGCAATGCCGTTAGTTCTTCAACACTCGCACTATTCACCGCCACCGTCGTTGGCCCTGATTCTACGGGAGCACGTGTTGTTGCGGCACCAACACTCTGCACTTGGATATGCGTTGCATCACTAATATGCGCGGCCAAATTAACTGCAGCATAATCGGCATCTGCCCGTAACCCGCCAGCCAACACTACTACATCGGCAACACGTGCGCTTGCGGCTACTTTATACACGCCCGGTTTGTTCACCGCACCACTAATATACACCACAACGTCGGCAACAGGAGTCGCCGTCGCAGCAGCATCGACAGACACATCTGCTTCCGCTAGCACCCCTGGGGTAGGAACAAGCAACGGCGTCGCATTGGCATTGGCTGGCGCGATAATCTGCCATGCAATCAGCATACCACCAAGGGCGACACACCCCCACGCCACCCATAAAGCAATTTGCTTTGTGATTGTCATTGACATTACATCCTCCTTGTTTCATTCATCCGATATTTGTTGTGTATACCGTTCTGTTAATGAAAAAAGGTACGGCGCGACGTGAATAAATAGCACCGCACCGTTGCAAGCAACAATGCGGTAGATTATCTATGGCGCTGGTATCATCAAAACAGCTATACCGGAGGGTTCTCACACCACGATCAATTACTCGGTACGTTTGGCTTTGGTCGCCGTAGCCGGTTTGGCTTTGGTCGCCGTAGCCGGTTTGGCTTTGCTCGTCGCCGCCGGTTTGGCTTTGCTCGTCGCCGCCGGTTTGGCTTTGCTCGTCGCCGCCGGTTTGGCTTTGCTCGTCGTAGCCGGTTTGGCTTTGGTCGCCGTGGCTGGTTTGGCTTTGGTCGCCGTGGCCGGTTTGGCTTTGGTCGTGGCGGCCGGTTTGGCTTTGGTCGTGGCGGCCGGCTTGGCTTTGCTCGTCGCCGCCGGTTTGGCTTTGCTCGTCGCCGCCGGTTTGGCTTTGCTCGTCGCCGCCGGTTTGGCTTTGGTCGTGGTACGGGCATTGGTACGCCGCGGCGGCTTGGCAGCTTCGGCGACGGGATCGAAATTCTCGACCTCGGCCAAATCATTCACCAAATAATCGCATTGTGGGTAGCGCTGACAGCCATAAAATGGCCGCCCAAATTTACCGCGGCGGGCGAGGAGTTGGCCTTGGGTACATTTGGGGCATTGCACACCGGTGGGTTCGGGAGGTGCGGCGGGTTTGCCATCACGGCCAAGTTTACGCGTCCCTTTGCAGGTGGGGTATTGCATACAGGCGAGGAAGTTACCAAAGCGCCCTTTGCGCACCGCCATCGGGCCACCACAAATATCACAGACCACATCAGGCATGGCAATCAAATCACCGGCACTATCACGCCCTTTAATGGCAATATTGCCGTTGCTATCACGGTTGAAGTCGCTGGTGAAGTCACATTCGGGGTAATGATTACACCCCACGAATTCCCCCTGGCGACCAAAGCGTACCACCAACATCCCACCTTCGCATTTGGGGCAGGGGAGGCCAGATTCAACATCAACTCGGACACCGGTATTGGCGATAATGGCGTTGTTAAAGGGTTCGTAGAAGGCCCGAATCACTGGCACCCACGGCGCGTCGCCGTCGGCGATGGTATCGAGGTTTTTTTCCATGTCCGACGTAAATTCATAGTCGACGATATTGGCGAAATCGCTGACCAACAAATCGGTCACCGTCATCCCCAACACCGTGGGGGTAAAGCGTTGATTGGTTGATTCGACATATTTGCGGTCAACGATGGTGGCGATGGTGGGCGAGTAAGTCGAAGGCCGACCAATCCCCAAACGTTCGAGTTCTTTGATGAGGCTAGCATCACTAAAGCGCGGTAATGGTTCGGTGAAGTGCTGGTTGGGGGTGAGCGCTTGTAGCCGTAAATCTTCGCCGACCGTCAAGAGCGGCAAGCGCCGTTCGCTATCTTCGTCTTCTTCGCCATCGTCGAGACTCACATTGTAGACCGCCAAAAAGCCGGGCACTTTGAGCACCGAACCGGTGGACCGGAAGGTATACGCTGCAGGGGTGGTGATGGTAGCGCCCGCTGCAATATCAACGGTCATGCTATCAAAGACCGCTGGAGCCATTTGGCTGGCAATAAAGCGCTTCCAAATCAAATCATACAAGCGTGATTGATCATTGGTCAGCCGCGTTTTGACATTGGCCGGCATACGCATGGCCGAGGTCGGGCGAATTGCTTCATGGGCTTCTTGGGCACCGCGTGATTTGGTGGTGTAGTTATTGGGTTTGGCGGGGACTGCGTCTTTGCCGTATTGGGTGGCAATAAATTCACGGGCTTCTTGCTGGGCATCTTGCGAAACGTTGACGCTGTCGGTACGCATGTAGGTAATCAGACCGACGGTACCTTCGGCACCGAGGTCGATACCTTCATAGAGTTGTTGGGACACCATCATGGTTTTTTTGGCCGAAAACCCCAGCTTGCGCGAAGCCTCTTGTTGCATCGTACTAGTGGTAAACGGGGGAGCCGCGTTGCGCCGTTTGTCGCTTCGTTTGACATTGGCTACGCGCCAAATGGCGTTGGCCAAGTCTGCCACAATCTGCTCGGCATGGGGTTGATTATTGATATCGAATTTATCCAGCTTTTTGCCGGCAATTTCAATCAAGCTGGAACGGAAGGGATTAGCGTTGGTTTTTTGTTGTAATAAATCAGCTTCGATGGTCCAGTATTCTTGGGGTACAAACGCCAAAATCTCGCGCTCACGTTCGACCACGAGACGCACGGCGACGGATTGTACCCGCCCAGCGGATAAACCACGGCGCACGCGCTTCCACAAGACGCGTGACAAGCGATAGCCCACCAAGCGGTCGAGGATACGGCGGGCTTGTTGGGCATCGACGAGCGCCATATCAATTTCACGGGGGTTGGCAATAGCTTGTTTGACGGCGTTGGGGGTGATTTCGCTAAACGACACGCGATGCACGGGAGTTTTCTTGGGGATGTTGATGGCTTGGACGATATGCCAGGCAATGGCTTCACCTTCGCGGTCAGGGTCTGTTGCCATATAGACGGCACTCGCAGTGCGAGCCGAACTACGCAACTGCGCGACGACGTGTTCTTTGTCGGGCATGATGACATAGGTGGGAGCGAAATCATGGTCGACGTCGATTGATTCATTGCTTTCGGGTAAATCACGGACATGACCAACAGAGGCAAGGACTTTATATCCAGCACCAAGATATTTTTCAATCGTTTTGGCCTTGGCAGGCGACTCCACGATAACTAATTTGTCAGGCATCAGACATCCCTCTAAAATGAGATTTTCATCCATAACGGACAACTATTGGAACACTATATGTGTTTTCGTTGGGAATTGTCAAGAGATAGCGTTTTTTTGGTGGAATCACTCATAAAAAACTCATTATTGGTGCCGATTTACCCACTCATCCACAAAAACCGCTTATTCACCATATGACAAAACCAACCATACACCGTGGAGCACAGCGTATGGTTGAGGGACAACAATAGCGGTTTTGCGTATCATCCTCAAATTCACGTTAGAATAAGAAGAGTTTTCATTATGCAGTGCAGGACAAGGTGACGCATTGGGAATTTTGGCTATTGCATTACTAGGTGTCATCATCACTGGTTGGCCCATTGTCGTACTGATTGGGCAGAGTGATGATTTCATTGAGCGGATATATCAGGCAGCCATCGCAGGCATGCTCATCCATGGTGCAATCGCCATCGGCTTAGCCGATTTGGGGATTTTCCGTTTGGGACTCCATGGAGCCCTCGTCGCAACCCTTTGGGGCACTGCGTATTGGCAACTACGGCGACGGGGAGTGCCACTCCGCACAATAATTGCTGATGCGCCCCGCCCCACCCTCCTCATGGGCGCGATGGTGGGTATTTTATTGGTAGCGATGTTCCTCAATGGGACACCGAGCGAAGTTATTTTGGGTGGGCGTGACGCCGGCATTTATGCCAATACCGGCATGATGATTGCCCGCACCGGCGGGATTCGCCAAACCGACCCTATCGTCGCCGATCTCGCCCAACGCAAAGCGACTGACGGCGACGCCGCCCAAGCCTGGAGTAATTTACTGGGAGTGCAATCGGGCGCACGATTTATGTCGTCGCGACTGCGCCTCGCCGGACTTTTTATCGACGATAGTCGCAATGATGGTGCGTTTGTGCCACAATTTTTGCATTTATTCCCCGCCTGGATTGCCTTGTTTGCGGCACTCTTTGGCGCCAATATGGGAATTCTGGCGACGGGATTTGCGGGCGTCATCGGTGTATGGAGCGTCGGCATGGCAGGGCGGGCGATGCAACGGCCATGGGTCGGCGTGATTGCCATGGCGCTCCTCACTCTCAATGGCGTGCAAGTCTGGTTTAGTCGTTACCCCATGTCAGAAACCACCGCACAGTGGCTCTTTTTTGTGATTATTTATGGGGTGGCACGTCTTGCCACGCCCCCTACCACCCGTAATCACCGCATCGTCGGGTTGCTGGTAGGGGTGGCAGTAGGGCAATTGATGTTGGCGCGGCTTGATTTTGTCTTTGTGGTGGTGCCATTTGGGGCGTGGCTGGGGTGGCGTTGGGTGACCCAACGCATCGATACCCCGCTCCGTTGGGTATTGGTAGGGTGTGCGGTGAGCGGCGGTCAAGGGATTATCCATCTGCTCACTATTTCCCGTGGGTATTTCGTTGATACCTTTTTTGCCGGGTTACAAAGTAGTGCGTTGGGTGCATTGTTGATATTTCCATTGCTGACGCCCGCACTCCAACATACGTTTTTGGCGCGCCCCTGTTCACCACTCACCATGCAGCCCTGTCCAGGGGAAAGTATCGCCAATGCACCGTGGAATTATGGACGGATTGGTGGCGAATTACTCGTCGTAATCCTCATGGTCGGATTATTTTTCTATTTGCGCCGCCGCACTGACCTCAGCACACGCGTCGTTGCCTGGTTGACACCGTGGTACCCACACCTTTGTCGAATTGCGGCGGTAGGCGTGGTACTCGGCACTTGTTATGCTTATCTCATCCGCCCCCAGATTTTGACACCAGCCATGATGGTAGCGTCACCGAGTTGCCTGAGTGGCGTACAACGTAGCCAGCCTAGTGGCGATTGTCTCGCGCTCCAAGGCTATATCGGGGCACCGATTGCCCCCCCAACCTACCCCGATATCCTCGCCCAAACGGTGAGCAACCTGGGGAGCGGACTACGTGGTCACGCAACCAAGGAACCCGTGGCACTGCGTGATTTGTATGCGAATTCTATGGCCAATTTGGTGCGCATCGGCTGGTATATTTCGCCGTTTGGCATCGAAATAAGTCTGCTTGGATTGGCGATATGGCTATGGCGAGGGGTGGGCCGGCGTGATTGGTTATTTATGGTTATCACCTTGGCCACAACGTTTTTATATGTACAACTGAGTTACGGCACTAGTAGCCAAACCTACATCTACATCATGCGCCGCTATTTGCCAACCGTATACCCGGGCTTGGCCCTGATGAGTGGCTACGGGATTGTGGCGTTGTGGGGCGCATCGTGGTGGCGCAGAACGCTCAGCGTGGGGAGTGTGGTCGTGTTAGTAGGGTTCCTGGCGGCAACCATCCGCCCAATGATTGCCACCCCCGAACATCAAGGAGCGTTTGCGGCAATTGATCACCTAGCCCAACAAAGTAGTCCCAATGATGTCACATTAATCCGCGGTGGATCGCCGAGTTTCGTAGCGTCACGCGATGCCGCCGATGTACTCGCATTGCCACTGATGGCCATCCACGGCCAGGCCACGTTTGGAATTCGTAGCCAAACCCCCGACAAATATGCAGACGACCTTACGACGTTGTATCGGCGGTGGATGCAATCTGGGCGGCACGTCTACCTATTGCTGGGCGCCGATGGTGGCTTGTGGTTGCCGGGGATGCACTTTATCAAACGCGAGGCGGTCAATTTCCAGCTCCCAGAGTTTTCGCAATTACTCAATCAAAAACCAGCCTCGGTGGGCACACTCAATATCGCCTATCAACGCTATGAACTTATTGACGGTGACGCTCCTTTACCAACCACCATCGACACCACAGACACCGCATCGCAAGTCAGTGGGTTTTATACGCACGAAACCATTGCCGGTCAAACCTTTGCCTGGACAAACGGGCATGGCGTGCTCCGGATGCCATTACCGCTCAAACCAACCTCGCTGACCCTCACCGTTGCTGGGGGCAAACGTCCAGCCAGTATCGGTCAGGCTACGGTATGTATCGATGTAGCCGGTCAACCCGACCCCCGCCAGGCCCCCCCCGTGGTATGGACGCAATTGCAGTGTCTCGCACTCAGTACGCAACCCCAAACAGTCGCAGTGAACATCCCTGGTACGCTCCGCAGTGCCACCGCTACCCTGTTGGTACAACTCCGGAGCGAAGCATGGGTAGCAGCCAATGTTGACCCCACTCAAAACGATATACGTCCATTGGGAGTGCAGTTTATGGCAGCGGATATAACCCCATGAAACGAGAATATTGGATTACCATCGCTGGAGGATTGACCTTCACCATCATCTATCTATTGACCTTAACCGAGGTGCATACCTTTGATGCCTTGTCGTATATTTTTGATGTGACCCACAAACCGTGGCAAGAAATATTCCACCCGCACCATTTGGCCTACGGTCCCGTTGGTGCGATTGCAACGTGGCTGGCAGGTGGCGGTGACGCCGCCCATGCCATGCAACGCGTGAATGCAGTGGCCGGCGGTGCCGGCGTGGCATTGTGTGGTGCCATCGCCACCCGGCGCTGGCACCGCACTGATTTAACGTTGTTGAGTATGCTGGCGCTGGGTGGCAGTTACGCTTTTTGGTATTATGCCGTCGAAGTCGAAGTCTATACCTTGGCCACGTTTTTTTTGATTGGCGTGATTTGGATGATTGACACCCCAGCACCCCGTACCACACGGTGGGCGCTTGGTTTGGGAGGAATGTTGAGCGGTGCGTTGTTGTTCCACCAAACCAACGTCCTGTTGGGTATCCCACTCATTATCGTTGCAGGTACAGAAATCGCCCAGAACCGCCAGGTCTGGCGCCCATGGTTGATTGCAGCTCTATCTGCGAGTACATTTGTCATTGGCGCCTATACATGGGTCATAGTGGGCGTCAGCGGATTTCGCACCAGCGATCAAGCCCGGGCGTGGGTCCTGCAATACGCCAACACCGGCTGGTGGGGTGGGCGGGGGACTTTGGCCGATTTGGGGGCGGGCATCAGCAACACGGTGGCATCGCTCAACGGCGGTTTTTTTCTGCTCATTGCTATCGGCGTCAGCCTGCTGGCACTCCGCACCCGCCAACCAAGCCACTGGAGCATCTGGTTGAGTGTGTGGTTACTGGTATACGGCGTTTTTTTCTTTTGGTGGGAACCAGACAACATCGAATTTTGGATTGGGGTGACTCCGGTAGCCGTGCTCTTGCTGATTACGCCCCTCGCCAATACCCGGCCATGGCGTGTGCACAGCCTAATTGCACTCGCAATCAGTCTAGTGGTGACGAGTAGCAACTATGGTGCCATCACCTTGCGTGGCGATGCCCGTACCGACCTGCAACGCACCATCGCTAGCGCGGTGGCAGCCGCCAGCCAACCTGCCGATTTATTGCTCATTCCCGACGGGCTCCAAGAATTGTATCTACCCTACTACCACAACCACGCCTATTTTTTGTCCGTCAATGCCTTGATGACCACTCATCACACGTGGGCAGAATCATGTAGCGCACTCAACGCCCAGATTGTCCAGACCCAACAAGCGGGGGCGGCGGTGATTGTGGCCGCTGATTTTTTGACACCATCACTCGTCATGCAAAAACGCTTTGGTATCGCCCCAGATGCAGTCACCACCTGTATGGCGCCCATCCTACCTGCGCTGACACCACTCGCCTTGCCTGCCAATATCCCCAGCCAACGCCGCCTCGCCACCCCTGGTGAGCAACTCAGCCAAGGCGCATGGCAAACCATCACCAGGGCACCCCTAGGATGGACGCTAACCAATGCGATGCCGCTTGCCGGTGCAAATTGGACGATACAGGTTAATAACGATCCGGCATTGGTCTCCCCAATTCTCGATATCCCCATGCCACGTCAACTCATTATTACCATGGAAAGCGTCGCGACTGCCGATCAACAAGCCCAATTATTTGTGACCAATCAACCCAATCAATTTAATGAAGCCCAATCCATCCACTGGCAATTACAACCGGGGGTACAACGCTACACCCTCAACCTGCATGACATTGCCACACTCCCCACACGCCTCGTGCAATTGCGCCTCGACCCCGTTGCCAATGGCGCGGGGGGACGGGTGACAATTCGTGGCATCGCAGTGGTGCCGTAGATTACCCATTTATCCAAAAATTCCCGCATTCCAACATGCTTATAAATCAACAAAGGAGTCACCAATGAAGCGTTATTATTTACTGCTCATCTGTTGCCTATGGGCAATCGCAATTGCCCCCGTCACAATCACACATGCCGCCACAACCCCATTTACCACCACCGAATGCACCAAAGATGCGCCAACCGAGCGTACCGTCGAATGCGGCACGATGACCCTGCCGTTATATGCCGATGGCAGCAAACCAGGCACCGTCGAATTACCGATCATGATTGTGCGCAGCGCCACAGCAACCCAACATCTGCCACTGTTTTTGCTCCAAGGAGGGCCTGGAGGTGATACGATTGACACCTTTCAATTCCTCGTCAAAAAACCACATTCGACGTTACCCAACGACCGCGATTTAGTTTTTTTTGAACAACGTGGCACATCCCATGCCAAACCATCGCTCAATTGCCCCGAAATCCACGACCAAATGATTACCTTACTCGCCAAAAAAGTCAGTCACACCGAACAACTACAACTCAACAAAACCGCGTGGCAAGCCTGTCGTGACCGCCTCAGCAAAGAAGGTATCGATTTAGGGGCATTTAACAGTCAACGCAATGCTGACGATGTAGCCGCCATCGCAGCAGCCTTGAAGTACCCACAAATCGACTTGTACGGAGTGTCATACGGAACGTTATTAGCACAACATGTCGTGCAACGCCACCCCACACTGGTGCGGGCATTGATATTGGATAGTGTGGTGCCAATGCACGAAGATGTAAATTTGTGGTACCGCAACTCGGGTGACCAAGCCATCCGCAATGGGTTTGCGGATTGTGCGGCCAATATAGCCTGTGATCACGATTACCCCGACATCCGAAACGAATACATCGCCCTCGTCAACAAACTCAATAACCAGCCCTTGATGCTTGATCTGCATGACCATGTCAGTGGCAACACCTACCCGAGCCTGATTGACGGCGATGCGCTGGCAGGTTTTGTGTTTCAGATGCATTACGACGAGGAATTGGTAACCTATTTACCGATGCTGATTCACCAAATCAGTCGTGGCAATTACACCACCTTCACCACACTCGCAAGTTTTTTTGTGTTTGAAGACAGTATGAGTGAAGGGATGCAAGCCAGCACTACCTGTAGTGAAGAAGTCATGCCAAAAGCCAGCGATTTTCATCTCCCGGCGCAGAGCTTACTCCCCATTCGCGCCGATGATGTGGCCTTTGATGTGGCAGACGAAACGCAGTGGTGCGCGATTGCGGCGGTGCCTCACCTCGATGCGAGTGTCAACCAAGCGCTACAGAGCGATATACCGACATTGGTTTATTCGGGACGCTATGACCCGATTACACCGGTGCAATTCGGCGACGCCGTCCTGCCTGGATTACCCAATAGCCGGCACATCGTGTTTGCCCGTACCGCCCATGGTTCGTTTGTTTCAAATGAGTGTGCTGGCCAAATCGGCGTCGCCTTTTTGGATAACCCACAACGCAAATGGACCGAGCTCAGCGCAATTTGTGATATCAATCAAAAAGCCATCTTTGCCACTAGCCAAACCCTGCGCCAAACAACATTCATGTATCAACTATTGCAAGGCGCACCGGCAGTGATGCCATGGTTGTATTTAATAGTCGCTGTGAGTTGTTTATTGAGTAGTATATTTTTCATCCGTCCCCTCAAAATGCTCTACAAAATCATGCGTGGCATTCATACCCCACCAATGTTGCAACAACTCCATTGGGCTGAATTGATTGCATCAATCAGTGCCCTTGGCGTGGTCAGTTACCTTACGTATATTGCCGTCGATAGTAGCCTCAATATGGATGGCTATGGGATTATTTTTGGTATCCCCACCACATATACCGCATTGTCGGTGCTACTCTACAGTCTGCCCATTAGTATTTTTGTGCTATGGTATGCCGCATATCGGATCTATACAGCACCGCTCATCACCACCGGAGAAACTCCCACCCATGCCACTGCCCCAGCCACATGGCAGACATTCACCTATGCAAGCATAATATTACTAAGTAGTGTAGTATTATTAGGAACATTACTATTCAATGGCATATATGGAGGTTGGCCGTGGTGAAATCGCTGTGGATGTGGCTTGTAATCGGTCTGCTATTCGGAATTCCTGCGATGAGTCATGCCCAAACGGTAGCAACACTCACGACTGATGTGCAATCCGATCAACGGGCGGCGATGCACAGCAGTGCCCGTGATGACATTGCCAGTCATGCAACGGTACCCCGCTATCAGATTATCAGCACCATTGACCCGGTAGCGCGTACCTGGCAAGGGCAACAAACCCTCACCTACACCAATCAGAGTGGCGTCACCCTCGACAAACTCTATTTCCGGCTTTTCCCCAACTTGCCCGATTTGGGTGGCGATTTAACGATTACCGCAGCGAGTGTGGCGGGCGTCAGCGTGCCGGTACAATACGAAGCCAATCGCTACTTGGCACGACTAGACTTACCCACGCCACTCGTTGCCGGTGCGCAAATAAGCACCACGCTTGATTTTGTTACCACCGTCCCTGATAACGTAGGGCAGAGCTTGTATGGGGCGTTTAATCACGACAGTCAAAACTTAGCGCTGGCGTCTGCCTATCCATTACTCGCCAATAATCCGGCGGGTATCTGGGAAATCGACGTACCCGACACCAAAGGTGACTTAGTAAATAGTCCTGTCGCCGTGTACGACGTCACCATCACTGCACCACTCGGGTATAGCATCGTCACCACCGGCACCGCCACGAGTAGCACCCGCACCGCCACAAATCAACAAATCCATGTCGTGAGCGGGCTCCAGCGTGATTTCATGGTGGTTGCCACCACCCTTGCGCATGTTAGTACCACCATCGATGGCACCACCCTCAATGTCTATTACCCCAATGGTAATGCACGGGGTGGACAATTGGCGCTCAGATTTGCGCGCCAAGCGGTCCATCTCTATAACGGTCTATTTGGGCAATACCCCTACAACGAGCTCGACATGGTGGCAGTAGATGCCGGGACGTTTTATGGCGTCGAATACCCAGGCTTATTGTTGTTTGATCAACGCTTATTTGTCAAAGCGTGGTTTTTTGAGAGCATTGTGGCGCACGAAATCGCCCACCAGTGGTTCTACAACGTTGTCGGCAATGACGTACAAAGCCATGCCTGGGTCGACGAAAGTTTTGCCACCTATGCCCAACTGTTGTACCGCGAAAAAATCTGGGGCGCATCAGCCGCCACCATCGAACGCGATGGCTTTGTTGCCCAATATACCAAGCTTCAAGCCCACCATAGCGATGGCGCCATCGACCAGCACATGCGCACATTCACGTTGTACAGCTATAACGTACTGGCCTATGCCAAAGCAGCGCTCTATCTCGATGCAATACGAGCCCAAGTTGGCCCAGATGTATTTGCGCATGCCGTGCATGATTATTACACCGCGCATCGCTACGAGGTCGTCGATGGTACCGCATTTGTGAGCGCCGTAAAATCAGCCTGCACCTGCGATATTCAGCCGTTATACACTCACTGGGTGTTAGGACAATAACAAGCAATTTTTATATTGCTATCATTGGAACAACATTTCGTATAAGATAGTCTATACCCTGCGTTATTTTTATCATAGAAAGCATATCAATTCATGCATCGTTCTTTGTCAATACGGCTACTATGGATTGCGATAATCGCGCTCATCCTCGGTGCGTGTGGGAGCAATACTAAAGCAACTACAACAAACCCGTCGCTAGTAGCGCAACTGAAAGGGTCAGAAACCACTACCGCAGACCCCCGTGACGATCAACGCCTCGCCATGCACGAAAGCACCGTTAGTGATATCGACGCCCACCGCGACGTACCTTTTTACCAAATTAGTGGCACAATCAATCCCAAAGGGTTAACCTGGCAAGCGCATCAAACGGTGACATTTGTCAATCATAGTGGAGCCGTACTTGATCGTTTATACTTTCGCCTATATCCTAACCTCGCTGATATGGGGGGCGATTTGACGATTAGTGCAGTCCAAGTCAATGACACCGCGGCCACCGTCCAATACGAAGCGGATCGTTATATTGCACGCATCGATTTACCTACACCAATTGCCATTGATGCGACTACCATGGTCACATTAGATTTTGTCACTACCGTACCAAACAAAGGTGGTGACGATTTATTTGGTACGTTATATTTTGATAAACACAGCCTATCATTGCCCACGGCATACCCACTGCTCGCCAACACCCAAGCTGGTGCATGGGACTTGGCAATCCCCGATAGTAACGGCGACCTTGTCACCAGCCCAGTAGCAATGTATGACGTAACTACAACTATCCCCAACACGTATTCGCTCGTCAGTACTGGCACTGCCACCACCACCAACAAAACCGACGCCACTCAGACTATTCGGGTGGTTAGTGGGCTACAACGCGACTTTATGCTGTCAGTGACCAACAATCCGCATGTCAGTGCGGTGGTTGATGGCACCACCATTAGCATGTATTACCCCAACGACGATATCGATGGTGCCAATCTAGCCTTGGGATATGCCAGCACTGCGTTGCATTTATTCAATACAACCATTGGCCAATACCCCTACAACGAACTCGACATGGTGACCAGTAATGCGGGTTCATTTGAAGGCATCGAATACCCAGGGATTGTAATGTATGCCCAATCATCCTTCGACAGCCAATCTGATTTCGAAGACCTCGTGGTCCACGAAGTGGGGCATCAATGGTTTTATAATGTCATCGGCAACGATGTACAACAACGAGCCTGGGTCGATGAAAGTATGACTACCTACACCCAAGTACTGTATGCCGATGCGGTACATGGTGCAGAGGCCGGGCGCAACGAAATCCAAAATTTTTCATCCGATTATGATCAAATCCGTGACACGAATGTTGATTTCAAACTCGATACCCCCATCGACGCATTCGACGAAGACACCTATGGACTGATTGCCTACTACAAAGGAGCCTTGTATATCGACGCCGTCCGTACCCAGATCGGCGAGCAAGCCTTTGCCCAAGCACTCAAAACCTACTACACCAACAATCGCTATGCCATCGTTGATGGTACGGCGTTTTTGGCAGCAGCCCAATCGGCCTGCAACTGCAATATCCAGCCGCTCTATAACCAATGGGTGTTAGGGGAATAACCCATTTATCTCGCACAGGGCACACAGAGGACGCAGAGATAGTTTTTGATTGTTGTGCGCCGATGAATGTCTGCCACACTTCCTACTTCAGCTTCCTACTTCATACTTCATACTTCCTACTTCCTACTTCCTACTTCCTACTTCATTAATGGAACAAAATCACCCCTTGATTCCGTCTTTTTATATATCTGATTATTATGTAAAAAAGGCGGAATCAATGCAACACAACGTACTATCACAAATGGCTCGTTTCCTCACACTATTGACGTGCGCATTCCTATTGATTCCCGCATTCGTCCATGCCCAAGCCAAGGTAGTCGACCCGGCGGCTGATCAACAATTAGCAATGCATACGAGTGCCCGAGCTGATATTGCCAGCCACCCCGATGTGCCACTCTACCGAATTGTGGGGACAATTGACCCCAGCAAACGTACCTGGCAAGCTATCCAAACGCTCACGTTTCGCAATCAAAGTGGCGCCACCTTCACCAAACTCTACTTCCGCCTCTTCCCCAATTTGTCAGATGTCGGCGGCAGTTTGGCGATTAGTAGTGCAACCGTCAACGGTGCAACTGTTGTGGTCAAAACCGAAGCCAATCGCTATTTGGCTCGACTAGACCTCGCCACTCCCATCGCCAACGGCGCCCAAGTCAGTGTAGTCCTTAATTTCGTCACCACCGCCCCTGGCAGCAATGGATCATCACTCTATGGCACGCTCTACCAAGATGGTCAGACCATGTCGTTGGCATCAGCCTATCCACTGCTTGCCAACAACAGCAACGGCGTATGGGATGTAGCCGTTCCCAATACCACGGGTGATTTGGTCACCAGCACCGCCGCCTATTACGATGTCAGCATCACTGCCCCGACCACGCACACCATCGTGAGTACCGGTACAAACACGACATCCAGCAAAGTGGGTACCACCCAAACAGTGCGCATAGTGAGTGGCCTGCAACGTGACTTTGCGCTCACTGCCACCAAGCTCGCGAGCATCAATGCGACGGTAGACGGTACCAAAATCAGCGTCTATTATCCCAACGGCAAACTCACCGCTGGTCAAGCAGCCCTCAAATACGCCAGCCAATCGCTCCATTTTTACAACACCACCTACGGTCAATACCCCTATAACGAACTCGACATCGTCAACCTCAATGCCGGTTCATTCGAAGGCGTGGAGTTCCCCGGGTTCATTTTGATCGAACAACCATTCTTTACCACCTCAGCAGATTTCGAAAGCCTCATCATCCACGAAGTTGCCCATCAATGGTTTTATGGAGTCATCGGCAACGATGTCCAAAACCACGCCTGGGTCGATGAAGGCTTTGCAAGCTACAGCCAAGTACTCTACCAAGAAGCCTTGCATGGCGCCGCAGCCGGTGCCAACGAAAAAAGCATCTTTGTCGCCGATTATAACGACCTCAAAGCGCAAAACGGTGATGGCGCCATTGATCGCCCCATCAACAGCATGACCGACTACAGTTATGGTGTCTTGTCCTATTCCAAAGCCGCACTCTACTTCGATGCCATCCGCACCAAAATCGGCGCAGCAAAATTCACTGCCGCCATCCGCAACTACTACACCACCAATCGGTACGGGCTCGTTGATGGCATGGCCTTTGTGCGCGCCGCCCAAACCAGCTGTGGCTGTGACCTACTCCCGCTCTACAACCAATGGGTGCTCGCCAAATAAATCACTACCATCACCCAATCCACCCCTATCCAGCGTATGGATAGGGGTGGATTCTACTATAATGACGCTATCTCTTTATACCAGTCCAAGGAACAGCTATGACTACTGCACCTCGACCTTTTTTGCTGGCTGGAGTCGCAACCACCAGCGCCGACAGTTATACCGTGACCTGCCCGTACGATACCCAGCCCGTGACGACGCTGTGGCGCGCCGGTGAAGTCCACCTCGATCAGGCTATTGCGGCAGCCCATCAAGCCTTTGCGCAGACCAAACAACTCGCCGCCCATCAGCGCGCCACGATTTTGCGCGCAGTAGCAACACAATT
This sequence comes from Roseiflexaceae bacterium, assembly GCA_947450095.1. GTDB lineage: Bacteria > Chloroflexota > Chloroflexia > Chloroflexales > Roseiflexaceae > UBA965. The sequence continues at coordinate 28,677 of CANFUF010000005.1, read as the reverse complement.
ACAGGCCCGAAGTGACGAATTAGCCCAAGTGATTGCCCTCGAAGCGGGTAAACCCATCCGCCAAGCGCGCGGCGAAGTGCAACGGGCCATTACCACCTTCCAGACCGCTGCCGACGAATGTAGCCAGAGTCACGACGAAGTCTTGCGGCTCGACCGCGCCCCGGGGGGCGAAGGGCGCCACGCCATGGTACGGCGCTTCCCCATCGGGGTGATTGGGGCGATTTCGCCCTTCAACTTCCCGCTCAATTTGGTGGCCCACAAAGTGGCCCCCGCCATGGCCGCCGGCTGCCCCATCGTGCTCAAACCAGCCTCGCAAACCCCTACCGCGGCCCTTATTTTGGGCGAAATCATCGTCGCTGCCGGCTGGCCCAGCGCCGCCATCAGTGTGCTGCCGATGAATAGTCGTGATGCCAGTGCCTTGATTCGCGACGAGCGGGTCGCCATGCTGACCTTTACCGGGTCACCGGCAGTGGGTTGGGGGTTGCGCAGTCAAGCAGGCCGCAAAAAAGTCACCCTCGAGCTGGGTGGTAATGCCGGCGTCATCGTCCACGACGACGCCAATATCGCCGACGCCGCCACGCGCTGTGTGGCGGGGGGATTTAACTACGCCGGCCAAAGTTGTATTAGCGTGCAACGGATTTTTGTACAACGGAGCGTCTATGCCCAATTCGTGGCAGCCTTGGTGGCTGGGGTAAATGCGCTGGTAATCGGACATCCCCTCGACGAAAAAGCCGACCTCAGTGCCCTCATCAACCCCAGCGAAGCCCAGCGCATCAGTGAATGGTTTGACCAAGCCCGGGCAGCTGGGGCGACATTCCTCACGGGAGGTAGCGTCAGCAACGGCATTGTCACGCCCACGGTGATTGCCGATGCAACTGCCGACCTCAATGTCAATTGTCGCGAAGTCTTTGCACCAGTAGTCACCGTACAGCCCTACGATACTTTTGATGATGCCATTGCCGCCGTCAACCATAGTGACTTTGGCTTGCAAGCCGCCGTATTTACCCGCGATATTGGGCGTATCTACGCCGCCTATGATCAACTCGAGGTCGGCGGGGTCATCATCAACGACATGCCCACCTGGCGCCTCGACCCCATGCCCTATGGCGGTGTCAAAAACTCCGGCACTGGGCGTGAAGGGGTGCGCTACGCCATCGAAGAAATGACTGAGCCCAAGCTGATGGTCATCAATTTGAGTTAGTCGTCACGGTGCAACCATCGGCCAAATCGAGGCGTCATATGCGCCAATATTACTACGATTGGGAGGTCGCAAATGAACGTACAAACGCGATTTTTTCGCCGGCGCGATGACTATATGATTGCTGGCGTTGCCAGTGGCATCGCCCGCGCCTTGGGCGTCGATGCCTGGATTATTCGCTTGATTTTCTTGATTTTGGTAATTGGCTTCGGTACAGGGTTACTCGCTTACTTTGTATTGTGGATGATTATGCCCCTCGAACCCATCGGCATGGTCATCCAGCCCTACCACTTCGCCTATGACGAAACCTCCAAAAACCGATCGTGGGTCGGCTTGGTACTCATGTTAGTAGGGGTTTATTTGCTGGTCAGTTTGTTGTTTGGACCGCAAGTCTGGCGCTTTGCCGTACCCGTGCTCTTGATTATTGGCGGTATTTTTTTATTTGGGCAAAAAAAATAAGGGCGGCTATGGGTGAATAAGCCAAAAACTGCGCGCTGCCGTTTGGCAGCGCGCAGTTTTACATCTACTTAGGCCCGCAAGGCAATCCGCAACACTTCGTCCATCGACGAAACGGGGATGAGCTCGAGTTCATCACGAATCCGCTGAGGCAGTTCGGCGATGTCTTTGGTGTTGGCGAACGGCAAAATAAAGGTTTTGATGCCGGCCCGATGCGCCGCCAAGGTTTTTTCCTTTAAGCCACCAATCGGCAACACCTTCCCCCGCAAGGTCACTTCACCCGTCATGGCCACATCACGGCGCACTTTGCGTCCCGTCATCGCCGAAATCAGCGCCGTGGTCATGGTAATCCCCGCCGACGGGCCATCTTTGGGAACGGCGCCTTCGGGTACGTGGATGTGGATGATGTGGTCATCAAAAAAGGTGCCTGGCACGCCGAATTCATCGGCATGCGCCCGGGCATAACTCATAGCCGCATGCGCCGATTCCTTCATCACGTCGCCCAGTTGCCCCGTAAGTTGGAATGCGCCCTTGCCTTTGAACGACAAGACTTCGATCGACAAGGTTTCGCCACCAACCGACGTCCAAGCTGCTCCCGTGGCCACACCCACTTCGTCTTGGAGCTCGGCCAAATCATAACTATAGCGGGGTACGCCGAGGTAGTCTTTGACTTGGTCGACATCCACGTGCGTCAGCGGCGGGGTTTCGACTTCGAGGTCAGCTACCCGACGAGCCACTTTACGACAAATCGTGGCGATTTCACGCTCGAGCGAACGAACCCCCGATTCACGGGTATACGCCTGAATCACCGCCAACAAGGCGGCATCAGTGATGATGATGCTCTCCGCGGTCAAACCATGCGCTTCACGTTGTTTGGGCATCAAAAAGCGCGTGGCAATCCCTAGTTTTTCTTCTTCGGTATAGCCACTCATCTCGATGATTTCCATCCGGTCACGCAACGGCGCCGGGATGGTGTCGAGCTGATTGGCCGTCGCCACAAACACCACCTGCGATAAATCGAAGGGGATTTCGAGGTAATGATCCGAGAAGGCACTGTTTTGTTCGGGGTCAAGCACCTCGAGCAATGCCGACGTCGGATCGCCACGGAAGTCTTGACCCACTTTGTCAATTTCGTCGAGCACAAACACGGCTGCCCGTGATTTGGCCGACTTCATCCCTTGGATGACGCGACCCGGCATAGCGCCAATGTAGGTACGGCGATGCCCACGAATTTCAGCTTCGTCACGTACACCACCCAGGCTCACCCGTACAAATTTGCGATCGAGGGCCCGGGCAACCGAACGCCCCAACGACGTTTTGCCCACTCCTGGCGGACCAACCAGACACAAAATCGGTGATCGCATCTTGGTACCCACCAATTTGCGCACCGCAATGTATTCCAGAATACGTTCTTTGACTTTCTCGAGGCCGTAATGGTCTTCATCGAGGATGCGTTGGGCATCGTGCATGTGGATGGCGGCCAGTTCTTCCATGTTCCACGGCAACGCCATCAACCAATCGATGTAGGTGCGGATTACGCCCGCTTCGGGGCTGCCTTGGCCTTGTTGGGCCAGACGGCGATATTCATGCATGGCTTGATCGCGCACGTATTCGGGCGCCACCATGGCTTGGATTTTTTTCTTGAGTTCATCAACCGGGTCATCAAGCTCGTCATCTTCGCCCAATTCACGGCGAATCACGCGGATTTGCTCACGCAAGAAGTATTCCTTTTGCCCTTGGTCGAGGATTTCCTTGGTGTCGAGCTGGATTTTTTGGCGAATCTTCATCAATTCGAGATGCCGCGCCAACATGCGGTGGACGATGTGCAAGCGCGCCACGGGGTCGAGTTCGGTCAACACGGCGAGGCGTTCTTTGAAATCAAACGCTGGCGCATAGGTAACAATATCGGCCAAATGGCCGGGGGCGTCGATGCGGCGCACAAAAGCCACCGCTTCTTGGGGTACTTCACCAAGGTGATCGACAAAGTCATCCACTTGTTGTTTGACCGTTTCCATCAAGGCTTCGACGTCCATGTTGAGCACGACTTCGTCACTAATCACATGGGCGCGCACCTGATAGTGGGGTTCTTTTTGCAACAACTCGTCGATGTGCGCCCGTTGTTGCCCTTCGAGGATAATCCGGGCAGTCCCATCAGGAAGCTTCATGAACTCTTCAAGACGGGCGGTGACACCAACCGTGGGTAACGGTGGCGGGGTGCCGCTTTTGTATTGTTCGATGACTTCTTCGGGGACAAAAATCAACAACACCGGTTGTTGGGCTTCCCAAGCGACTTCTAGTGCGCGAAACGACTTGCCTTGACCAATCTGCAAGGGCACCGTCATTTGCGGCATGATGACCATTTCGCCGAGCACGACGAGGGGGTAATCAATGGCGCCGGCTATATTCCCCATTGCTTCATTAGTCATTGCATTTTCCTATCAACCATCATCATATTGTATCCATTGACGTTTGCAACGTCATTCTGTTCCATGGCAATTAGCGATATTGCACAATTCGCAAAAAGCTGTCGGCAACTAAGGCGGCACCACCAACCAAGGCGCCATCGATATCAGGTTGGGACATCAACTCATCAACATTGTCGGGTTTAACACTACCGCCGTATTGAATCCGCACCACATCAGCAGCTACGCCGCCGATCCGGCGCAATTCACCGCGAATAGCGGCATGCATGGTTTGCGCATCGCTGGCCGTGGCGGTCAAGCCAGTGCCAATCGCCCATACCGGCTCATAGGCCACGACCACGTCGGCGAGACGATCACTCAAGCCAGCCAAAGCACCGGCGATTTGGCCAAGGACGACAGATTGGGCGTTGCCTGCTTCACGCTCGGCGCGGGTTTCCCCCACACACACAATCGGTGTCATACCAGCGGCCAGCACAGCGGCAGTTTTGCGGGCAATCAGGGCGTCTGTTTCGCCAAACAATTGGCGGCGTTCGCTGTGGCCTACAATCACGTAGCGACAACCGATGTCGTTGAGCATCCCCGGCGAGATTTCGCCGGTAAACGCCCCTTGGACTTCGGGGTAGACGTTTTGGGCGCCGACTGCCACGCCGCCACGGGGACGGGCAATCACGGCACCCAGCGCCGTAAAGGTCGGGCAGATAACAACCGCACGGTCAGCGGGAATATTAGTCAAACCAGCCACAATCGCATCGGTCAAGGCCGTCGCTTCGGCGATTGTTTTGTGCATCTTCCAATTCCCGGCAATTAATTTGCTTCGCATGAACGTATTCCTTTTATGTCAACAAAATTAGCGAATAATCAGTGAAACCATCCAGCCCCATATGGTAATCAAGGTGTCGTGGCGCGCCAAGCCAAACGCCATCGCACCAGCGACGGCCAGCATCACCACATAGACGCTACTCGACCATGCCAACACTTTGGCCCCGTCAAACGGCCCATTTGGGATAAGATTGAACAAGCCAATCCAGGCATTAAAGCCCACCCCAACCATACAAATCACATACAACAAATCAAAATCCCACCCTAACAAGAACGCCACCGGATAAATCAACAAGAACACCACCGCCAACACCAGATTCGACAATGGCCCGGCCAAAGCAATCAACCCCAGACGGCGTTTGTCATTGACACCGGTATGCCATACGGCACCTGGGGCGGCAATGAAAATCCCCGCAAACGCAATCAACAACGACAACAGCAACCAGCGATTGTCAGCGGCGAAATGGGCTGAGGCGCCAAAGTGGCGGGCCACTTGGCGATGGGCTACTTCATGCACCACAAAGCCCACACCACACACAATCGACGCAACCAGCAGTTGCTCGATGAATTGTGGGCTGAGTAGATTGGCGACTCCGGTTTGCACAATGGCATAGGCGATTGTGGTGCCAGCCCACGCTTTGGCGATCTCGACTATGTCATCATGCTGTGGGCCAGCAGGTACATCGGTGAATGATTGCATTACAACCCCTGATAATCATTTTGTAGCAAATTATACCAGAATGATATGAGAAACGTCGGAGAGTCGGGGATTGCCCCACGGGTATCACCATGCAATGCATGGTGGAGACGCAGTGGAGATGCAGCAGGCTGCATCTCCACTGCGTCTCTACTTTATACTTCACTTCCTACTTTATACTTCATACTTCATCCTTCGTATCACCATGCATTGCATGGTGGAGACGCAGTACGATGCAGCAGGCTGCATCTCCACTGCGTCTCTACTTTATACTTCACTTCCTACTTTATACTTCCTACTTCATCCTTCGTATCACCATGCATTGCATGGTGGAGACGCAGTACGATGCAGCAGGCTGCATCTCCACTGCGTCTCTACTTTATACTTCATCACCATGCAATGCATGGTGGAGACGCAGTGGAGATGCAGCAGGCTGCATCTCCACTGCGTCTCTACTTTATACTTCACTTCCTACTTTATACTTCATACTTCATACTTCATTACTCCCCCATTGGTAATGCCCGCGTTACGCTCCTTTGCGACAGTAGACCTGGAAGCAGGTTATATCGCAAAGGAGCTATCCATGTCACACCAACAGACTGTCGCCACCTTGTACGTCAATCACGCTGATGCCATCCGCCGTTACCTCTACCGCCGCGTCTATGACATCGCCCTAGCCGAAGATTTGTGCAACGATGTCTTTGTGCGCGTCCTCGAAGGAATGCCCAACTACCACGATCGGGGCTTGCCTATCGAAGCCTGGTTGTATCGCATCGCCCACGACAAAGCAGTCGACGCCATCCGCTATATGTCCCGGCGACCGCAGGTCAGTATCCAAGAGTATGATGCCCACGTCCTTGATGAATCATCCATCGCCGACGACGAACATTTCCGTACCGTCCTCGAGCACCTCAGCGAAGAACAACAGCGCGTCATCATCATGCGCTACTGCAACGATATGACCTTTGCCCAGATCGCCCGTTCACTCAACCGTAGTGAAGGCGCCGTCAAACAACTCCGTAATCGTGGTGTACAAACCTTGCGGGAAACCTATGTATCATCGGCCTAATTTAGGCGAGTACTTGTACAATCGTTCTTTTTGCAGTCGCTACCATGGCGGGGTTGGAATGCAAATAATAGGGTAAGGCAATCACTGCCACCGACAACGCCCAGGCTTGACCACGCAACCACGTCGCATCGTCAACCTGCATTGCATCACGAAAAGCATGCCGGCTCACTGCATCGCCCATATTCCAAGCGGGCAACAAATCAACCGCTGGATCCCCGACGGCCAATCCACCAAAATCAATCACCGCTGATACTCTTCCATCCCGACACAAGAGATTCGTCGCAGTCAAATCACCATGAATCCACACCCCCGCAGCCGACCATGCGGGGGTGGCAGTAGCGTTTTGCCATAATTGCATGGCAGGTATGTAGTCAAGTAATCCCAAATCAACACACTGAGCAATACATGCCCGCGTGCGGGCATCACGGTCGGGATCAGTCAACGGTAAGCCACGTCCAAAATTCCCAGCCCCTGCCAGCGGCGCACCAGTGGTATCACAGCGTTGCAATGCGCGTATCCAGCCAGCTAAATCCCGCGCAAGTTGCACCATATCAAGTGACGGAGTTTGTGCGACGTCTTGCCCCATCAGCCACTGATAGACGTACCACGGCCACGGATACGCTGCCGTGGCCAGCCCTTGCGCCACTGGGGCCGGCGTCGCTAACGGTAAATAAGGCGCCAATACCGGCAACCAACGACATTCTTTGGCGATGTGCGGGGTGGCTGAAAGCACCCGTGGTAATCGTACGGCGAGGTCCGACCCCAGCCGAAAAATCGCATTATCGGTGCCACTCGATTCCACTCGTGTCAACGCCAATTCGCGCCACTGCGGGAATTGGTCGTCAATCAGGTTGCGTACCAATGCCACAGAAATTTCGCGCTCATCGGCATGCATTTTGGTCATAATGACACCTAGATAATATTACGCTCAAACGATGTCCCAGTGGCATAGCGCTCGATGCGTAATGAATCGATGTCAAAACTGTGTGCCCGGCCATCGAGTACTTCTTCGGCGATCAACAGCCCCGTGGCCGGTGAATGCATGATGCCGTGGCCACTAAACCCTGCCGCATTGATGAACGACGGCATATCGGGGTGGCGCCCCAGGATGGGCATGTGGTCGGGGGTGATTTCGTAGGCGCCAGCCCAGCATTGTTTTTCGGCCAATTGCACTTCACCGAGGCGGGGAAAGCGCTGGAAGCCGGCGTCGAGCACGGTGTCGAGCCAACCCCAATCAACCGCCGTATTGTAGCCAGCAGGTTCATCGGGCTTGGACAGTCCAAAAATCAAACTATCGTGCTCTTTGCGCATCCAAAAGCCCGACGTCACATCAACCGTCAACGGCATTTGTCCAGGAATAATAGTAGTCGGCTGCGTGACGTAAATGTTGCGTCGGAAGGGTTGGACCGGCACATCGAGCCCAGCCAGCCCCGCCACCACACCCGCCCACGACCCCGCACAATTAATCACCGTCTCACAACTAATCCGTCCCTGCGGGGTCTGCACCGCCACCACCTGGCCACTCACCACCTCGATGGCGGTGGCAGGTGCCGAACGAATCAATTCGACGCCGAGGCTACGCGCCCGATTGAGATAGCCCATCGCCACCCCGTGTGGATCACAAAAACCGTCATCGGGACCAAAGGTGGCACCGATGATACCATCAAGATTGATGTCGGGGACGATGGCGTGAATCTCGCTCGGCTTGAGTAGTTGGGTACGCACACCGAGGGCGTTTTGCATGGCCGTGGCTTCACGATAGCCTTGCCAGTTTTCTTCGTCAGTAATCAAAAAAAGATAGCCTACTTGGCGCAGGCCACTCTCGCCGCCGATTTCACTCTGGAAGTGGCGCAGGCGCTCGATGCCATATTGCGACATACGCACGTTGATTTCGTGCGAAAACTGATGGCGGACGCCAGCGGCAGAGCGGGCAGTGCTCCCTTGGACTTCGGTATCGAATTGCTCGAGGATGACCACATCGTGGCAGCCACGCATCGCCAAATGACACGCCACCGACGCACCCATGACCCCTGCTCCAATAATAACCACACTTGCATGCGTGCGCATAGTTTCACCTTTGTTGTCTGTTGAATTGCTCTCATTATAAACGCAAGCGATTCTATTGCGCCTATGTTTTTGTCCCAATACCTACGCCAAATCCCCACCCCAGCGTCATTCCATGCCGGTTGCCTGCAACAGCGCGTGGAATCTCCGTACAAGATACGAAGAAATTGCAGAGATTACCCAGCGCAATAATATACGATACTATTTTTCTATCTTTCAAAAAAACACCTCCGCACCTTCAAAAAATTCACTGATTATTTAATTCATTTTTTGCGAAATAATTGTAATTAATCAAAAAACAGACCTTTAGGTATTTTTTATGATACTCGTATATTTTTATGATTTTTAGCAAAAAATACGACTATTTTAGATATATAATATCCGCAAAGAACAGGGGGATCTATGTTACGCATCAATCAATTCCGCCGCCTTATCCGCACCGAATTCCACCACTATTCGCTGACCGGCTTACGCCGCGACATCATCGCCGGGCTAACGGTGGCTGCTGTCTGCTTGCCACTCGCACTGGCCTATGGCATTGCCGGCGGGATGACCCCAGCCGCAGGACTGGTGACTGCCATCATGGCCGGATTGATTACCGGCCTGCTGGGGGGCACCGCCTATCAGATTAGTGGTCCAACGGGTGCCATGTCCGCCGTATTACTGGTGGTATTGCACCGGACTGGGCTGATGGGAATGTGGACAGCTACGTTGATTGGCGGAGCATTGCTCGTCATCATGGGCGTTTTGCGCTTCGGGCGCTACGTGGTATTTATCCCCACGCCGGTGATTACGGGATTCACGTGCGGGATTGCGGTGATTATTGGTATCGGCCAAATCGATGCAACCCTCGGTATCCACACTCCACCGGCAGATACCGGCCTGCTCAAACTGCTCGGCTATTTCGATAATCACCCCACCATTAATAGTGCAGCGTTGGTTTGTACCATAGCGACAATGGTGCTGATTTGGGTATTTCACCACTACATCCCCAAAATTCCCGATGCCCTCGGTGCCATGGTGCTGATGACGCTGGTGAGTTGGCTCCTCGGCTGGGATGTGGTGAGGATTGGCACCTTGCCAGCGACGATTTTGTTGGCTGACCACCTCAATTGGGGTGCAATCCCGTGGCAAAAACTGAGCGACATCATCAGTGCTGGGGTATCGATTGCCGCCCTTGCCGCCATCGAAAGCCTGATGACCGGCACGGCGGGGGCCGCCATGAGTGGCAAATCATTTGACCCCGACCAAGAATTAATCGCCCAAGGTGGCGCCAACATGGTGGTGCCGTGGTTTGGGGGGGTGCCATCGAGTGCAGCGATTTCGCGCACGGCGGTGGCCATCCGCAGTGGCGCGCATACGCGTTTGACCAGTATTTTTCATTCCGTCGCGTTAATGCTAAGTGTCTTGTTTCTCGGCAGTATCATCGCCTATGTCCCGCTCGCGTGTTTGGCGGGTGTATTGTTGTGGACGGCCTGGCATATGTGCGATTGGCCAACGCTCATGCGTTATGGTCACGCTCGCCTCAAGCACGCTATCGCCGGCGTGGTGGTGACGATGATAGCCACTGCGGCACTCGATTTGACCCAGGCGATTTTGATTGGGCTGGCGGTCTCGGCCATCATCCACCTGCGCCTCGAAGCCGATGCAGCCTCGGTGACGGTGGTCCCCGTTGACCCCACGCGTCTCCCCAATGCCCGCTTCACCACCGCGTGTGCGGGAGTGCGGGTGGCCTATGTCAATGGGGCCCTCTTTTTTGGGAATGCGGCAGCCATGCGTAGTGCCTTACAACAACAACAAGATTGCCACACCCTGATTTTGAGTATGCGCGGTGTACCCATGATTGATGTGATGGGTGCCGAAGTGCTCCGCCAGCTGATTGGCGAATTCCAAGGGCGCAATGGCCAAGTAATGCTGGCCGGTGTACAGCCCGCAGTACGAGCCATGCTCGATCGCTTGGGAATTGACATTTTGATTGGCGAAACGCATTTTTATTGGGATGCTGCCACGGCCATCCATGCCGTGCACGACGATATCGCCCTGCACGGCTGTGTCCGGTGTCAAGATGAGTGTGCCGCCTTACCGCTCGCGTAAGCGATACAAAAACTCCCCTGCCCGTGGGATGACCAAGCATTCGCTATCATCACCGGCGGCCAAGCGTTGCGGGTCAATGGTGCGATAATCGGCGTAATTGAGGTTGAGTTGTTGACATTCCTCGCGTGAAATCCCAGTGGCCAACGTCACCGTAATCCGCGGGCGCTCAATCCCATCGTGCCACGTGCCCACCCCACGGAGATGAGTTGAATGGGCAATCACCCCTTTGGGCACGTGGGCGAATTTGTCCCACTGCCCGAGGAAGTAGTCACGTACATGATAGCCAATCTCGCGAATCGATTTGCCATGCACCACACTTACTTCGTGCAGGTGGGGAGCATAAATCACCACCTCGCCGCCATCAGCCACCACCGGTTCGCTTTTGTACATACCCTTTGAGCCAACCCACAGCTCATCATACATGCTGGGCAACACGGCAATCACGCGCTGGACTGGCTTATCGAGCCAGCGCACATGGATCTGCGCCGACAAATCAGCCGCCGCCGCCCAGGCCGCCTCGGGCGTATCGACAAAGGTACCATGCACGCCAGCGGGGGTCACCACTGCACAAATCGCAAACCGCGGCGTGGGAATCAAGGCAGCGGCATAATCGATCACCGCGCGCACCGCAGTATTGGCGGTACCGATAATGGCATACGACGTGAGCAGCGCCCCGAGCCAGTGGGTAGCGTTAATCACATCGGGACCTGAAATCCCCGGGAAGAGGTATTTGTTGCCGCCCGAAAAACCTACGACTTCGTGGGGGAACACGGGACCGCAGATCAGCACCAGATCATGGGTCAACACGGCCCGATTCACTCGCACCGGTACGGCGTCGCTACTCAAACCACCACTCAAACGCGCCATCATGTCGCTGTCAATCACCCCTACTTGCACCAAGGTCGCAGGATCCTGCCAGGCATGATTGACCACAGCGATATCTGATTCATCATGGGATAGCTGCGTCAAATCGCAACCTAGTAGACGATTGAGGGCATCGGTATCCATGGCGGGGTGGGTACCAAGTGCCACCATCCAGGTTTGTTGCATGGCGCCCGCTTCACGCAAGGCGTGACGTACAATGGCGAAATAGCGGGGCATGGGCATGGTGCGGGTTGCATCGGGAATCAATACCAATACCCGTTGCCCACGCAAATTACGGGCTGATAATCCTTGGGCAATTATTGCGGCCAAGGTGCCATCATCGAGAATTACCTGTGTCATCATTGTCACCTTTTTGATGTGCGAGGCATGCCTCGAACCTACGTCCATACCTGTGCGCGGCATGCCTCGAACCTACGCAATTTCATTAAACGCCACTATATGCCGAAAAACCACCGTCAATGGCAATCACCTGCCCCGTCACAAACCCGGCTGCCGGCGACAACAACCACATCATCGTCCCCACCAAATCATCGGGGTGCCCGAAGCGTTGCATCGGGGTATGGGCGAGAATTTGTTGGCCACGGGTGGTCAAGGTCTGTCCGTCGGATTCCATCAACAAGAACCGGTTTTGTTCGGTCAAAAAAAATCCCGGCGCAATCGCGTTGACCCGAATTTGCGGGGAATATTCGAGCGCCACATGGGTGGCCAGCCAGCGCGTAAAAGCATCGAGCCCCGCTTTGGCGGCCGAATAGGTCACCACCCGCGTCAGGGGACGGACCGTGCTAATCGACGAAATATTTAGTACTACTCCATGGTTTTGCGCCACAAAATGGGGTACAACCAGTTGCGACAACTGAATCGCACTAAACAAATTAACGTCGACCACTTCGTGCATGGCTGTCAGTGGCAAATCAAAAAAGCGTTGCGTACCGGTCGTAGCCTGGGGGCGATTGCCCCCTGCACCATTGATCAAGGTGTCAATCGGACCCTGTGCGAGCACCTGTGCCACGGCTGCGGTGAGTTGATTAGCATCACTCAAATCCGCCGCCACACACTGCAAGCGCGCCTGTTCATCCACACGCAAATCGACAAAATGCGCCAACGCCGTAGCAGGATCGCGTGACAACAGCACTACCGTGGCGCCGTGCGCCAGCAATGCCCGCACCATACTGCGCCCCAGCACCCCGCTCCCGCCACTCATGAGGATGCGCCGTTGCCCAAAATCAAACGCATGCTGCATATCAATTTGTGCCATTTTGATCCTCTTCTCGTGCCGATCGATTACCGATACGAATAATTGCCCACCAACAACAGAGCATCGCCACACAACCCCATATCAATACCAGCGGGCTATGTGACTGTAATACAAGCACCCGCCAAAACCGATGCACCATCATACAGCCCACAATCAAGATGAGCCAAATGACATCACGTGTATGGCGCACCTTCGCCCATAGCACCGCTATCGGCCAGAGCAAATAGACCATGTAACTGTCCCAACTCAATGGCGTTACGAGCAACATGATTGGCAATACGATTGCAGCCTGCATATCAACATCAGTAATTGTGCGAGTACGTTGATAGGTATACCACCCAATGACGATGATGATACTCGCCACCAGCCACTGTGCCAACCATACCGGCGTAAGTATGGCATATACGGGAATTTGTTGAACGTTATCAACCCCAAGCACCGCTGTTTGCACTACTTGTGGCACAAAAAACCGGGTAATGATCGCACTCAACGATTGATTAATGGGAAATATGGCACTAACATCTGCTTTATGTTGCATTGCATTGACCCATTCCCCCACCGTTGCCCACCCCAACGCCAATGCGCTCAGAATAATTCCCATACCTACTGTCGCAGCAGTAGCCAATGCGCCGCGTACATCTTTCCGCCAGGGAAAAATCAGTCCAATCAATACTAATTGCACTTTAATGATAATCAACACCCCAATAATCACCCCAGCCCAGCCACTCGCACCCCGGCGCAACAATACCAGCGACGCCACAATTCCCAACATAATAAGGTGGGTAATTTGCCCTAATAAAAGAATATCAATACTCGCCGGTAATACCACGGCAGTCACAATTACCCACAATTTTTGCCCGCGCGTAAAGGGGATATGGGCAATCAATAACCATACCCAAATCCCCCACACAACCAGATTGATACCATACCAAATCCATAATGCAGTAGTCATGGGGAACCACGCCAACGGGACAAAGAACAAGGCGGTAATCGGCATATATAAAAATGCTGGCTGGTAGTCTACGTGTTTTTCGTAAATAGACAACTGATGGATTACCGCATATCCCGCCGCATAATACGCCCGAAAGTCGTATTGTGCGGGTGGGAATAACATCGGAATATACCGCACCATACTCACTAATCCCACCAAAATTAATGCCCCATACAGCAGATAAACCCAATACGCAATCGGACGGGGCATAGCACTGACTTTCATTTAGGAGGGGCGGCTACGGCGGGGTGGACGAGTAGGTGGCACTTCGGGTAATTCCTCAGGGATTTGGGCTTCCTCGCCGGCATATTGTTGTGGGTCGTACTGTGCATCTGCTGGTGCTGATGTACCGCGCTGGCGCGCAGCCGCCGGTGCGACATCAGCGACGGGTGGCGCCGGCTGGACGCTCTCTAACGATTCGCGCCACGCCAAGCGCTCTGCAATCGTGGCCTCAAAGCCACGGTTGCTGGGGCGATAATAGCGCCGCCCCCGCAAATTTTCGGGAAAGTGCACTTGGTCGACTTGGGCATTGGGATCATCGTGGGCATATTGATAACCCCGCCCATACCCCAGCCCTTTCATCAACGACGTAGGGGCGTTGCGCAAATGCATCGGCACTGGTTCATTGCGCGTTTCGGCCACATCAACCAACGCTTGTTTGTAGGCCGCATAGGCCGCATTGCTTTTGGGTGCTTGTGCCAAATAGAGCACCAGATTGGCCAGTGCCAAATCCCCCTCGGGTTGGCCGAGAAAGTGCACCGTTTGCTGGATGGCCGTCGCCACCACAATCGCTTGGGGATCAGCGAGGCCGATATCTTCGACAGCGATGCGCATCAAGCGCCGCGCAATATACAGTGGATCTTCGCCACCTTCGAGCATACGTCCCAGCCAATAAACCGACGCATCGGGGTCACTACTGCGAATCGACTTGTGCAAAGCCGAAATGGCATCGTAGTGCAATTCACCGTTTTTGTCGTAGCGGGTGGCGCGGCTTTGTAATGCTTCACGCATATCATCGACGGTAATCAAGCGTTTGCCACCGAGGGCCGGCGTTTTGGAAGTCACCGCCACTTCGAGGGCATTGAGCGCCACTCGCGCATCGCCGTTGGCCATGTCAATCAGGTAGCCACGGGCGTCACTGGCCAGCAAGGGCTGGAATTCGGCCAGACCATTGACGCTATCGCTCACGGCGCGGTCGATGAGATTGCCCAACTGGGTGTCATCGAGCGATTCGAGCACAAACACCCGTGCCCGCGAACGTAAGGCGGGGTTGACTTCGAACGAAGGGTTTTCGGTGGTAGCCCCAATCAAAATCACCGTGCCATCTTCGACATGGGGCAACACCGCGTCTTGTTGCGATTTGTTGAAGCGATGAATCTCGTCGATAAACAACACCGTGCGCTGGCGGTACATCCCCAATCGGTCACGGGCCTCACTCACCACCCGGCGCAAATCGGCCACACCGGCAGTCACCGCCGACAAGGGCTCAAAATGGGCTTGGGTATGCTCGGCGATGATTCGGGCCAAGGTGGTTTTGCCACAGCCCGGTGGCCCCCACAATATCATCGAAAAGAGCGTGTCGTGCTCGATGGCACGTCGCAACATCCGCCCGTCACCGATAATCGTCTGCTGGCCGACCATGTCGGCCAACGATTTGGGACGCATGCGGGTGGCCAACGGTGCTTGGCGTTGCACCGCATCATCATTACTGGGATCAAATAGTCCACGTTGGGGAGTAGGCGGCATAAAGCACCTTTTGACGCTAGTGACCGTGGGGGTTGCAACAATCCATTACGGATATTTTAGCATAAATGTTCGCATATTACGCGCGTACACCAGCCACCACTGCCCGCAGATTGGCCATCAATTGTGCACCGCGATCGACTGGCACCAAGGGTCCACCAATCACCACCGACGAAGCCCCCATTTTGGCGGCAGTAATGGCATCCTCAATCGATAAGCCTCCGACCACCTGCACGGGGATTTTGACCGCTTTGAGGACGTCAGCGAGGCCGTCAATTGCCCGCAAGCCCCGGTTTTCGGTGCGGTGATCGAGTCCCAAATGCCAACCAATCATCTGCACACCCAGCGCTTCCGCCCGCACCGCAGCCGCCACGGGGTCGGCACAAAACATCGTGTCGGCGATGGCGGTCAAGCCGAGCTGCCGCGCCGACTCACCGGCGGCCCGCAAGGTGGCGTCGTGCGACGCCGCCATCACGTCAAAGTGGGTAGCACCTGCCGCTGCCGCGATTTTTGCAAAATAACTGGCCCCATCACATACCTTGAAATCACAGACAATCGGGTGATTAGGGTATTTGGCACGTAGCGCCGTCACCACGTGTAAGCCTTGCTCGACCATCAAACCCGTGCCGGCTTCGAGCCAATCAACGCCACACTGCACGGCAATTTCGGCGACATGCAAGGCGTCTTCGATGGTGTGGAGATCAAGCGAAATCTGGACTTTGCAGCTCATCATTGAACTCTTTTCATGTGTAAATCGGGATGAGCCGATTATACCACCGTCTACCCTAAAACATCCCTGCCTGATTGGGGCTATCGGCGTTGATGGCTTGGCCGACATCCCATAATTCGGCAATCAAGTCACCGTCAAACCGCAGCATGTGGAACACCGCCATGCCCGCATCGCCCGGCTGATGCGTCACATGCGAATGGATTACCACCATGTCGCCGTCGGTGATGATTCGTTTGGGGGTAAAGGTGCTGGAGGGGAACTGCACCGATGCCGCCGCGATGGCATCAATCAATACCGTCATTTCGGCGGCAAAGTACATGTTGTGATGCCGGGCAGTGGCGGTCACCATCGCCCGCACCGTGGCAATATCACCCGCCCGAGCCGCCTCCAAAAAATCCCGCGCCCGCTGTGCCTTGTCCATGGGGGCTCCTTTCCTCAAGAGTAATCCGTTTCGTTGGCATTTATAGATACACTACTCCAAAACGGTTGATGGTACCAGTATTGGTATACTACCACCATCAGTGATACGACTATTCCATCGATTTATGCCCACAAGGAGCCAATTTGGTATGCAAATCATCACCAGCACCGCCCACACCCATCACATGCCCCCACACGAGTTTTATGACGGTGCATTGATTCCGCCGTTTGAATCAGCCGAGCGTGCCCATATCATCGACCGGGCCTTGCAAGCCGCCGGGTATACCGCCACCACACCCATCACCACCGTCCCCACCGCCATCCTGCACGCCATCCATGACCCAGCCTACTTACATTACCTCGCCACCATCTACCCGCGCTGGTGCGCTGCCGGTGGCGCCCCCGAAGCAGTGCTACCCAGCACCCTAGCAGTACGCTGGATGCATCGCTATTCGCCCCATCCCTTAGCCGAACCAGGCTATTATGCCTTTGACTTGAGTGCGCCGATCGTCGCCCATTCGTGGGATGCCATCATTGATTCGGCCAGCATGGCCTATACCGCTGCGCTGCAGTTGCAGGCCGGCGCCCGCCATACCTATGCCCGCTGCCGCCCCCCCGGCCACCACGCCGGTACCGACATGTGTGGGGGTTACTGTTATGTCAACAATGCCGCCGTGGCTGCCCAGACACTCAGCCAACAGGGCAAAGTGGCGATTCTCGACATCGACATCCATCATGGCAACGGCACCCAACAGATTTTTTATGGGCGAGGTGACGTGCAATTCATCTCGATCCACGGTCACCCCGACGAATGCTACCCTTACTTCCTCGGCTTTGCCGATGAGCAGGGCCAGGGGGCAGGGCTGGGCACCAACCACAATTATCCCTTGGCGTTTGGTTGTGACGATACCCAGTACCTCGCGGTCGTAGATGCCGCCCTCCAGCAGATTCGTGATTTTGGCGCCCAGACATTGGTAGTGTCGGCAGGATTTGATACTTTTGCCGGCGACCCATTGGGTGGGTTCAAATTAAGCCGAGCCTGTTATACGGCGATTGGGCAACGCATCCGGCAGTTGGGGTTGCCAGTGGCCATCATCCAAGAAGGGGGCTATGCGATTGAAGCACTGGGAGACAATGTGGTGGCGCTACTTGATGGCGTGCAAGGGGCCTGATTTTTCAAGATGGGTGCAATATGCTACCATAAAGCATCCAGCGAATACACGAAGGTACCACGATGACACGTTTACCCAATGGTGGGCGGATCGAGGTTATCTGCGGGTGTATGTTTAGTGGCAAAACCGAAGAACTCATCCGGCGCCTCAATCATGTCCAATTGGCGCGGCAGAGCTTGATTGCCTTTACACCACGCCGCGATACCCGTTACCGCACCGGCAGTTTGGTCAGCCATAATGGCCTAAAAATCGAAGCGATTACCGTGGCTAGCATCGCTGATATTGTGTCGGCAGTGCCTGATGGCACCCAAGTAGTGGCCATCGACGAAGTGCAATTCCTTGAGAGCGACCCCCAAGCGATTGCCGCCGGCTGCCAAACCCTCGCCGATCGTGGAGTTCGGGTGGTGGTGGCGGGACTCGACCAAGACTTCCGCGCCCAACCATTTGCTATCGTGGCCGAGTTGATGGCCGTCGCCGAACAAGTCGACAAATTGTTTGCAATTTGTGTCAAGTGTGGCTCGTATGCCACCCGGTCGCAACGCCTCATCAATGGGCAAGCAGCGCCTCATACCGCACCGGTGATTGCGGTGGGTGGCTTAGAATTGTATGAGGCCCGCTGTCGCATCTGCTATGAAGTGGGAGTTGCGTGATATTTGCCACAACCACCTAAAATATGTGCTATTATCTTTATGTGGTGTGGAGTCGCTGTCCACTAGGAGGATTGAATTATGCCGTATGTGATTACAGAAGCGTGCATTGGCACCAAAGATGCCTCATGCGTTGCGGTCTGCCCGGTTGACTGCATTTACGACGGGTCTGATATGTACTACATCAACCCCGATGAATGTATCGATTGTGGTGCTTGTGAACCAGAATGCCCCGTCGAAGCAATCTACGCCGATGATGCAGTCCCCGAAGGGATGCGCAAGTACATCGAAAAGAACCGCAAACACTTCGGTTAAACCAGAATGATTGCCCGGCAATCACACAGCCGATTGCGGTCCCCCCGCTGTCGGCTGTCTGTTTTCATTTATGTCATATACGCAATGGTGAATCTATGCAGGAACCAAAACCCATCACTGACCCAACTAACCCTATCAACAATCCTGCCAAACCTGTCACTGGTCCAACCAAACCTGTCACTGGTCCAACCAAACCCATCACCGGTCCAACCAAACCCATCACCGGTCCAACCAAACCCATCACCGGTCCAACCAACCCAATTACTGGATCGTTGTTTACTGGTAGTGATATACCGATACTAACACAGGCGCGGATATCACATGGTGTCACGGCGTTGGCCATTATCGTGAGTGCGCTTGTTTCGACCACTGTTTTATTTGGGAGCAATCCCAATGACGATTGGGCACGGCGTTGGATTTTGGTGGCGATTCCCTTTGTGAGTGCATTTGGGTTATTAATCGGGTGGCGGTCGATGTGGCGTGACACCCTGCTCGGGATGGTTGTTATCTATTTGTTTTCGCCCTTCCTCGCAGCCCGCGTCGAATCATGTTGGTTGCCGATTCCCGGCGCAGTGCCTTGTTTTGCTGATAATAAAGTGGTGCTTGAGCTTGCGAGTCAACTCGCGCATCCGATTTATTATCCGGTGTTGATTGGGCTTCATCTGGCTGGGGCGTTATTTATGTGGTCGTTAGTTGCGTCCAAAGGAGGTCATTATGCACCATCTACAGGTACGACAACGGATTGAACAAGGCGAGCATCAATGGTTATCCCCTTATGCCGCCAAAAGCGATGGATCCACCCGCGATCATCCCGAAGCGGAATCGCCGGTGCGAACCAGCTTCCAACGTGACCGTGACCGCATATTGCATTCCAAGCCATTCCGACGCCTCAAACACAAAACCCAAGTATTTATTGCGCCCCAAGGTGATCATTACCGTACCCGCTTGACCCATACCCTCGAGGTCACCCAAATCGCGCGCACCATTGCGCGCGGGCTACGCCTCAACGAAGATTTGGTCGAAGCGATTGGGCTCGGTCACGACATTGGCCATGCCCCGTTTGGGCATGCCGGCGAGACCGCCTTGGCGCATGCCATCGGTCACTCCTTCCGTCACAACGAACAAAGCCGCCGGATTGTCGAAGTCCTCGAAAAAAACGGCGCCGGCTTGAATTTGACCTATGTGGTGCGCGAAGGCATCTACATGCATTCCAAAGGACGGCGCGATATCAGCGCCAAAGCCTGGGGTGTGGCTAGTACCCTCGAAGGCCAAATTATCAAAATCGCCGACTCGGTGGCCTATATCAACCACGATATCGATGACGCCCTACGTGCCGGGATCCTCAAAACCGAAGACCTTCCCAGCGATGCTATTGCCGTGCTCGGCGAGAGCCATGCTGACCGGATTGATACAATGGTATGTGATTTAATTGATCAAAACTGGTGGGCCAGCGGTGAAGGAGCGGCACCTGCGGTGCTAGAATTGCACATGAGCCCCGATGTCCTCGAAGCAACCAATACCCTACGGGAATTCATGTACCAACATGTCTATTTGGGCTCTGCCGCCAAAACCGAAGACCCCAAAGTAGAGCTCATCATCGACCTGCTCTACAAACACTTCATCGCCCACCCCGAACAAATCCCTGCCGATTTAATGGCCGTCAATCGCTTACGCGACGAGCCGCTCAGTAACGCCGTGGTTGATTATGTGGCAGGGATGACCGACCGCTTTGCTACCCAAATCTTCCAAGATATTTATGTGCCGCGCACATGGGGTGGATAAGTACCTATTGAATAACACACAGCTGTTACCGTGTCCAAATGGTGTGATTTTTTATGACCAATAATCGGGTAATTGAACAAATCAAAGAACGTATTGATATTGTCGAGCTGATTGGGGCCAAAGTCCAATTACGCAAGGCGGGGCGCTCGTTGGTGGGGTTTTGTCCGTTCCACCCCAATACGCGCACCCCGGCCTTTACCGTCTATCCCGATTCACAGAGCTATCACTGTTTCGGCTGCAAAGCCTCGGGGACGGTGTTTGATTTTGTGATGAAAAGCGAAGGCCTCGAATTCCGTGAGGCGCTCGAGCAACTGGCCCACCGCGCCGGCATCGAATTAGC
This sequence comes from Roseiflexaceae bacterium, assembly GCA_947450095.1. Taxonomy (GTDB): domain Bacteria; phylum Chloroflexota; class Chloroflexia; order Chloroflexales; family Roseiflexaceae; genus UBA965. The sequence continues at coordinate 7,577 of CANFUF010000005.1, read as the reverse complement.
CCCCCGCACAAATCAAGATGAAGAGCGCGATCATTTGCGTGAGCGCCTCGTGGAAATCAACAACGCCGCGGCACGCTTTTTTCATCATATGCTGTTGCGTTCACCCCGCGGCGAAGATGCTCGGGCCTATGTCGTCAAACGCCAAATCAATGAATGGGCCCAAGAAAGCTTCCAGCTGGGCTATAGCCCCGAAGAACGCACCTTGTTGTTCAATTACCTCACCACCAAACAACAATACCAACCCGACGAGGTGGTGGCGGCGGGGTTGGCCATCCAGCGCGATGACGGTAGCTATTACGACCGCTTCCGGGGCCGGGTCATCTTCCCCATCCGCAACGTCAAAGGGCATATCATTGCCTTTGGCGGGCGCGCCATGGGTGATGTCCAACCCAAATATTTGAATTCACCCCAGACCTTGTTGTTTGACAAAAGCAGTGTGCTCTACGGGCTCGACATGGCCCGCGACGCTATCAGACAACACGACGCAGTCGTGATTGTCGAAGGCTACGTCGATGTAATTGCCTTACACCAACATGACTTCCGCAACGTAGTGGCCCCACTGGGGACGGCGCTGACCGCCGAGCATGTCCAAGCCATCAAAAAACTTACCAAAAACATCTACTTGGCCCTCGACGCCGACGGGGCTGGTATCCGGGCGACACTCAAAGGGCTCCAAACCCTCAGCGATAACCTCGATGCCCAATTGGTGCCAGTACCCACAGCGCAAGGAGTATTGACGTGGAGCCGGAGCATCGATGCCCAGATCCGCATCATTGAGCTCCCCGAAGGTCAAGACCCCGACGAATTGTTGGCGGCTGACCCGACCCAATGGCCGACGTTAGTGGCCAATGCCCTGCCAGCTATGGATTTTTATATGCAGATGTTGACCCGTGATTTGGACATGCAAAATCTCAGCGACAAACGTATTGCCCTCGATCGCTTGGCGCCGCTAGTGTTGCAGATATCCAATCAACTTGAACAAACGCACTATATTCAACGTCTTGCCACTATGCTCAGTATCGACGAAACCATGTTGCGCCGCGAGCTCCGCCGCCTATCACCGAACACCAACGACCGGCGTACGACGCCCAATCCCGGCCCGCAGCCCGTAGCCAAACAGGCGCCCAATACCCAAACGGTGGCACCCAAGCCAACCAGTCTGAGCGGGCGGTCACGCCAAGCGGCTGAGTTTTTGGTGATGTCATTACTACAATATGCTGAAGTGCGTGACCATGTCCAAGCCAAAATCGACGAAGATTTAGCCGCCCATCCCACAGTAGGGGAGTTTATCAGTAATGATATTGAAGGGTTATTTGGCGAGGACGATGAACTCCGTGCCATTTGGCGGGCGCGGGTTGAATTTGGCCATGATGGTGATTTGTTGACCTGGTTTACGACGTTGCCAGAGCTATTGCGGCAACGCGCCGAATTAATGGGGAGTGTCATCCAGCTCCCCAAAGAGTACCTCGTTACCAGTGAAGCCCGAGAATGTGCTACAATTTTACAACGAGATGTCGCCAAACAATGGAATCAGCGCCTGACACGTCAGCTTAGTGACAATGACAGTGCCGAAATGGTCGACCTGTTGCTCCAACGCATCGCGGATGTCCAACAATATCTCAACAGATTAATGACACCACGGCGCAGTTCAACTTACGAAGACCTTCACGCCCGCCATGTGAACTAAAGGGGATTGGTATGGACGTCAAGCAATCGCGGTCGACACTTCCCACCACAATTACACCCGAAGTCGATGATGAAACGCCAGTTTTTGGCGAACAAATTGATGATACCCCTCCCGAAAAAGCCGCCCAACGCATGGCTCAAATTATGCGCTGGGTGTTGCCCAATTCGGTGTGGGAATGGTTTTTGCAACATACCGCGAGCGTATCCGCCCTGCATACCATCCTTACCACCGCCGACCAGCTTACCCTCGACCCACAACTTATTCACGCCCCTGAATATATTGACAGCAGTGAACCACCATTTGTACTCGACAAAGAAAACGATTCCGACAACGACGACGACCTGCAAACACCGTTGTCTGATGAAGCCGACAACGAAGAAGCAACTGTCGCCCCCACCGAATTCCAAAATGCCACGTTTAACGATACCGTACGCCTCTATCTGCGTGAAATCGGCAATATCAAGCTCCTCAATTGGTCGCTCGAACAAGAATACGCTCGCGCCATCGAAGTTGGTGCGTACCTCGAGTTACTGGTAGGACGAGCCGACACCATCACCATCCCACTCCAAAGTGATGCCCGCACCATCGTCAAAACAGCCAAAACCAACCCGGAAGTCGGCGAACAACTCGTTATGGCCATGGTGCAGTTGATGTGCGATGACTTTACCCGTACCTTGCAACAAATCACCGACGAGTCGGTGCCGGTATTCAAGTTCACACCAGTAAATAACCCAATCCAGCATGATGAGCAACCACACCCTGAGCGGGTTCCTACAACCCCACTATTCCAGCGTGATGGGCAACGCAAACCCGAAACAGTAGCGACTGTCACAGGGGATGAAACCACGATTGCAATCACCTTGCGTGCCGACTACCGTGCGCTCCTCACTACCTGGGGGAATCGCATGGAATCTGGCCGGCAAGCACGTGAGTATTTGACCTCAGCCAATTTGCGGTTGGTGGTATCTGTCGCCAAAAAATACATCGGGCGCGGCTTGCAATTGCTCGACCTCATCCAAGAAGGCAACGTGGGACTTATTCGCGCCGTCGAGAAATTCGATCACCGGCGCGGCTTTAAGTTTTCGACCTATGCCACCTGGTGGATTCGCCAAGCCATCACCCGGGCCATCGCCGACCAAGCCCGCACCATCCGCATCCCCGTACATATGGTCGAAACCATCAACAAATTGATGCGCGAAACACGCCGATTGGTCCAAGAACTCGGCCGCGACCCCAACGACGAAGAGCTGGCCACCGTGTTGGGGCTAACGGTTGATCGCATCCGGGTTATCCGCAAAACCTCACTCGAGCCGATTTCACTCGAGACACCGGTCGGCATCGAAGAAGATAGCCTCCTCGGCGACTTCATCGAAGATGTCAAAGCGCAAGCTCCCGCCGATGTAGCGACGAATCATTTATTGCGTGAGCAAATCCAAGAAATTTTGGCGAAGCTCAATGAACGGGAGCGGCGCGTGCTCCAATTACGTTTCGGACTCGAAGATGGACATTGCTGGACGCTCGAAGAAGTCGGCCGCGAATTCAACGTTACCCGCGAACGCATCCGTCAAATCGAAGTCAAGGCCTTGCGCAAATTGCGCAACCCGCGCAATATTCGTTCATTACTTGATTACATGGAGTAGGAAAAAAATTCGTGGCAGGACATGATTTTGAACAACTCGACCACTACCAACTGCTTAATGTGGCGCGCAGTGCTTCTCTCAACGAAATAAAAAAGGCCTTCCGGCGCGAAATCACTAGCTATCACCCCGACCGCTATGTGCGTGCAAGTAGTCCAGACAAGCTCTATGCGCGCCAACGCAGCCAACGCATCAACGAAGCCTTTCGAATTTTGCGTGACCCCAAATTACGCGAACACTACGACATGAATATGACTGGTGGCGCCGCCATCAGACCATCGCAGCCCGTGCCCACGGGACCATTGGCACCACGTGACCATCAAGCCGAACTCTACGATACTGCCAAATCCTATATTGATTCGGGGCGACTTATCCAAGCCGTCGGCGTCTTGCGGCGATTGCAACAACTTAATCCGTTTTATCGTGATGTTGCCGCACTGCTGGCTACGACTGAGCAAACCATCAACGCCCGCCAGCTCACAATGCCCTACGAGAGCCTCCGCCGCACGAGTTGGCTCACTATTAGTATTGTGGCCATTGTGCTGGTATTGGTCGCCATCATGTGGTTCGTGAGTGACCGGCAACAAGCGAGTACCACCACAGCCAATGCCACCCGTACCGCCATCGCCAAAAACATCGCGGCCACCGCAACACCGATTATCACCCGTACGCCACGCCGCACGTCGACTCCGGCAATCACCATGACTCCAGCACCAGTCGATAAATCGATATTGCTCGATGATGGCTTTGTGACCAACGAGTGGGCCGAAGCAACGGGACCAACCTGGAGCACCCGTTACGACGGCAAACGCTACCACCTCGAAGCCCAAGCCAATGGTGATGCCGCCTGGGCCTATCGTCCCTTTGGCGAAACCAACGTCCACATGAGCGCTGATATGCAAATCAATAGTGGCCAAGGTGGGGTGGCAATTCGCTATCATGCCGAGAACGACTTTGTGGCGGTGGTGATTATCCCTGCCAGCCAAGAATACCGCATCGTACAACGCAAAGACAATCAATTCATAGAGCTCGTCCGCGGCACAAATCCAAGTATCCAACGCGATAATTTACTCGAAGTGGCGGTCGTTGGTAAAGAAGTAACGATTACCATTAATGGGAGCCTAATTACCAGCACTACCGTTGATACCCTCACCGACAGTGCCCGCTTTGGGATGATTGCAATCCCCGATACCAGTAATGCGGATGTATTGTTTAGTCACCTCACCGTACGTTCGGCGCCGACACCGTGATTGCGTAAATATCACCACTACACCCCCGTCACACCAGTGTGTGACGGGGGTGTGGCGTTCATCCCTAATGCACTTATTTTGCGTTATCTGTCCCCACAACAATGACAATATCGGCACTACTAATGATGTTTGCCGGTAATTTATCATGGACCACCTTGCCAGGAATAAGTTGGGCGATGCTTGCGGCTTGTTTGGGATGATTATTGACGTCATAAATAATCGTCGTCGTCACAATGTCGCCCAGCACATCACCCGGTGCATTGGTGACCAGTCCCACCGAACGTAGCTGATCGCTAATGCGTCGGGCTACACCTGATACCCGAGATGCATTAAACACTTGCACCGTCGCAGCCCCCTCGCTGGTCGTCAGACCAAACAACGTACGCACATAGTTTGTCCCATTGCGCCAACTATCATCAAATGCTTGCCGCAATTGCGCCAGGACATCGGTACTTAATGAGGCAGTGGCTGGATCAACACTTGCGCCCGCATTTGTGAGCCATGTAGTGGTAACCCGCTTGACATCCGTCGTATCCCACAACAAATCAGTACCATCGACGGTATAACGCGGCATCGTTTGCGGACTAATTTGCAGTGATGAAATATGTTGTGGGTCAATTTGCACAAATGTCGATAACCACGCGGCAATCATCATAGGGTTAGTCATTGGCATCGTGGTACGAATCGAACCACCCACAATCTGTGGGGCATCATTGATAATCCGCCACCACTGCGCAATATTGGTATGACGGATGGCGGAAATCACTGCTTGGGTTACTTGTTGTTGGCGTTGGATACGCCCAAAGTCACTATCGGCATGACGCGTACGGGCATAGATTAACGCCTGTTCACCATCTAAGTGTTGCGGACCTGCATTGAACTCTACCCGCATAGTCCCATAATCTGCAGTTGGGTATGCTTCATCGATAATGTGTTTAGGGACATCAATCGTAACACCCCCAAATGCATCAATCAGGCGCGCAAATCCGGCAAAATTCAATTGGATGACATAGTCAGCCCGATACGTAAAGTCACGGAGCGCGACAAATTCCTCCACCGTTTCAGCGGCCAAGGCCATCCCTGATTCTTGTTGGCTGACGTTGTCGGCATAGAGTTCTTGGGGATGGAGATATCCGTAGGCATACGCCGCATTAATTTTGCTTTGACCACGACTACGAATCATCACGCGGGTATCACGTGGGATCGACAACAAACTAACGCCACCTGTTCGTGGTTGGACACGGAGCAACATCAACGTATCACTACGCACCGCGGTCGCATTACCATCTTTGCGATCATCAACACCAATAATTAATACCGTAAACCCATTAAACAAGATAGGGGTTGGCCGATCAGCGCGTAAATCCTTGGCACCAATCGCATCTGCAATCACCCCTATTTGGAAGCACAACACCAATACAGGAATAAGTATCGCCACCCCGATCCACACCCAGCGATAACTCTGTGGACGACGACCTTTGGGCAACTTCAAACGACTACTGCGTGGCAAAATAATCGTCGAGCCAGGCGTTACGCCGTCACGCAGGCGGCGTTCACGAGGAGTACGTGGATGCATAGCGGTCGTTCTCATTATTCAATCACAAAACGCAATTATTATACAGCGTGTCTTGAGCATTTATACTGTTTCACTTAATACACGCACTAATAAAAACTACGTCACAGCTATATCATCATGCCATCACCATTCATGTACGCATCATAGCACAGGCCCATATGCACATTGCCATATGCATACGCTATACTAGAGAACGATGCGACATCAAAGGATATTGGGATTATGCCACAGGGTAAACCAACGATTCACACACCAGCGCAACCACCAAACCCAATGCATATACAGCATCCTGCTGATGTGTATTATAGTCCTGCGTGGCGTTGGGCCTTGGGAATTAGTGCATTACTTGGATTAGGATTAATCAGGCAACGCCGCTGGGGACTAATTGCCAGCATTGGTGCATTTATTGCTGGTCTATTGCGCTACGCAGCCCAACAAGAGCCAGCTCAACCACAACTCCGCCATGTGCACATCCATGACGACCGGATTCCTCTTGGGTTTGAGGGGTTTACGATTGGCCAGATTAGCGACATCCATCTCGGGCAACCCTATAGCGATGCCAATTTGCGGTGGGCCATTACCATACTCAACACACTATCGCCAGACTTAATTGTCTTGACGGGCGACCTAGTCAACGATCGCCCCGCCATTGAGCGCTTGCCCTACTACCTGAGACAACTCCATGCCCCGTATGGCGTTTATGCCATTACTGGTAACCACGACTATGTCGAAGGCATCGCCGATGTCATTCAAGCGCTTAATTTTGCCGGTGTGCCGCTATTGCGCAATCAAGGCTTTGTATTGAACCATCACGGTGACAATATTTGGATTGCCGGTACCGATGATATTTGGCATGGGCAGATGCGTATTGATTGCGCGCTGGCAGATGCGCCGCCCAATATGCCGGTGTTGTTACTGGCGCATACGCCTGATGCCGTCTATGAAGCCAACGCTTACCCCAATATTTTTTTGCAGTTGGCGGGACACGTCCATGGTGGGCATATCCGCCTGCCCGGATTGGGACCACTCGCTCGCCCCCGCTATGGCCGCTGGTTTACGCATGGCACCCAACGCGTCCAAAACACCTGGCTCCACATTTCGCTCGGATTAAGTGGTCGATCACTCCGGCTTGGCAACCCACCCGAAGTAGGAATGATTCATTTACATGCAATTACCACAAAGGATGATCATGCAACGCACAATTAATGGCTGGATTTGGCTGACTGATGTCGCCGTATTGTTATTGTTTGCCGCTATTGGTCGCCAAAATCATGGCGAAAGTAATCCCATCAGCGCGATTATCATCACCGCCTTACCCTTCATCATCGCATGGTCGTTGGTCGGATGGGGGGCCGGACAACTCCACCGTCGCCCGCGCTGGCAATGGATCTGGCAAAGTGCCGTCGCCAATATCGTTGCCGCTGCCG